>CAYXOX010000004.1:0-43632 GCA_964466745.1 uncultured Rhodobacterales bacterium | reverse complement strand
GGCCTTTGCTGCAGCCTGTCACGGACAGCGGACCCGGGTAAGGCCCCGGGTGCCGCCAAGCCCGCGTCAGGCGGCGCGGCGTGATCGCGGCCGGCGGCGCTTGCCCGCCGCAGCGGCAGGCTGGGCCCCGCCGTGCTTGGCGCCGCCGCCCTTGCGGCCGCCACCGCGACGCTTGGGGGCGCCGGGCGACGCGCCGGACGGCGGCGCCGTGCCGCTGGCGACGGGAATGTCGATCTTCATCAGTTTCTGGATCTGGTGCAGCAGATCGCCCTCCTCCGCCGAGCAGAACGATATCGCCTCGCCCTCGCGGCCGGCCCGCGCGGTACGCCCGATCCGGTGCACGTAGTTGTCGGGCACCTCGGGCAGATCGTAGTTCACCACGTAGGCGACGCCGGGAATGTCGATCCCGCGGGCGGCGACATCGGTCGCCACGAGCGTGGTGATCGTGCTCTCGCGGAACGCCTTGATCGCGCGGTCGCGCTGGCCCTGGCTCTTGTTGCCGTGGATCGACGCGGCGTTGAAGCCGTCGGCGACGAGCGATTTCATCAGCTTCTCCGCGCCGTGCTTGGTGCGTGCGAACACCAGCGTAAGCGCGGAGGGATCGCGCGAGAGGATTTCACGCAGTTTCACGGCCTTGGCGGGCTTCTCGAGGAAATGCACCGATTGCGTCACCTTGTCGGCGGCCTTTCCCGGCGGGGCGACCTGCACGCGCCGCGGGTTGGTGAGATAGGCGCGGCTGAGCTCTTCCATCTGCTTGGGCATGGTCGCGGAGAACAGCATCGTCTGCCGCGGCGAGCCGAGGCGCGGCGCGATCTTGCGCAGCGCGTGGATGAAGCCGAGATCGAGCATCTGGTCGGCCTCGTCGAGCACGAGGTGGCGAACCTGCCCGAGGTCGATCGCGCCGCGGTCCATCAGGTCGATGAGCCGGCCGGGCGTGGCCACGAGCACCTCGGTGCCGCGGGCCATCGTCCCGATCTGGCGGCCGATGGACTGCCCGCCCACCACGGTGGCAACGCGGATGCGGCTCCCGTCGGCGAGCGTGCGGATGCTCTCGGCGATCTGGTTGACCAGCTCGCGCGTGGGCGCCAGCACGAGCGCCTTGGCGCAGCGCGGCCTGGCCTTTTCCGGCTGGTCGAGCAGGTGATGGAGCAGCGGCAACCCGAAGGCGAGGGTCTTGCCGGTGCCGGTCTGGGCCAGGCCCAGGATATCGTGCCCGTCGAGCGCGAGCGGTATCGCCTGGTTCTGGATCGGCGTGGGTTCGGTGAAGCCGGCACGGGCCAGCGCGGAGTTGAGCTTCGGCGCGAGGCCGAGCATGTCGAAATCAAACATAGATCATCCTTGGAGGAGCGCAGCCATGGCGATGGCCGGACGCCCTGTGTGACGGCCGCTGCATGCGGCGCGCGAGGGTTCGCGGGGCCTCGGAGCGCACGGGCGTATCCCGTGCCATCCGGCCGTCGCGTGCGGAACCCTGCGTGATGGGGATCGGAGAAAGCTTCTGGCTGTTCGCCCGCCAGGGGCGCCGGCAGCTCACGCGGCTGAACAGCGGTGGCGCCTCTCTGACGCGCGGTCGCGCGCTTGTCAACCCGAGGCGCGGCCCCGCATGGAGCAGCCTGTCAGGCCGAGGCTGCCGGGGCTCGGGGCGGGCCGCCGGCCCGTGCTCGCGCGCCCAGCAGATCGGCGGCGCGCTCCGCCACCGCCACGATGGCCGCGTTGACCGGCCCGGTGGTGAGCGACGGCAGGATCGAGCCGTCGCAGATGAAGAGCCCCGGCACACCGGCAACGGAAAGGTCGGGCGCAGTGACGGCGCCGGCATCGCGCCCCATCCTGCAGGTGCCCACCGGGTGATGATGGGTGAAGGCGGCGGCCTCGATGAAGGCGAGGCGCGCCTGCTCGTCCACGAGATCGGCGTGCTCGGGCAGGAGTTCCGCATCGCGCCAGCCCGCATACGCGCGCGCCGAGCCGAGCCGGCGCGCCCACTCCAGCGCCTCCAGAAAATGCGCACGGTCCCGCGCGGCCGAGAGATAGGCCGGGTCGATCTCGGGCGGAGCCTCCGGCGCGGCGGATCGGATCGTCAGCCGGCCGCGGCTGCGGGGATGGGTGATGCCGAACATCAGCGTGTAGGCCTCGCCGGGCGCGGGCAGCCTGGAGAGGCGCGGCGAGAGCGCCTCCGAAACGATGGGTGCCGTTACGCAGCCGACCACGAGTTCAGGCGCCTCGCCAGATGCTTGCCCGGCGGCATGAATGTAGGTGAGGGACTCCGAGTGCTGCGTCTCGCTGGGCGGGACAGGACGGCTGGCGCGATAGAGATTCCCGGCCGAAAGCAGGTGATCCTGCAGGTTCGCGCCCACGCCGGCCATATCGCACCGGGGCGTGACCCCGGCGGCCCGAAGCACCGCGGCCGGCCCGAGACCGGAGCGCATGAGGATCGACGGGCTGCCGATGCTGCCCGCGGCGAGAATCACGCCGAGCCGGGCGCCGATGGTCTCCACCCTGCCCTCGCGAACGACCTCGACGCCCGACGCGCGCCCGTCGGCGCCGAGGTACAGACGATCGACGAGGATGCCGGTGCGCAGTTCGAGCCCGCTGCGGCTGCGCACCTCGGATGTGAGGTAGGCATCGGCCACGCTCTGCCGCCGGCCTCCTGCGAGGGTGAGCGTGTTCAGCGTCGGGCCGTCCATGCCGCCGGGGCCGTTATGGTCGCGGCGAGGGGCAAGCCCCCGCTCCTGCCCCGCCGCGCGATGCGCCTCGGTGAGCGGGTGCGGGCGTGCCGGCTGCACCAGCATGACGGGCCCCGCGCCCCCGTACCCGGGCTCTCCCGCGAAAGGCGATGTTTCCGACCGCACGAAGTACGGAAGCAGGTCGTCCCAGCCCCAGCCCTCGGCACCCGCCCGCACCCAGGCTTCGAAATCGTCGGGATGCCCGCGCATGTGCCCCATGGCGTGGATCGCGCTCGAACCGCCCACCACCTTTCCGCGCGGCCAGGGGTGCGCGCGCCCCGCCATTGCAGGCTGGGGCACCGTGGTGAACGCCCAGTCCACCGCACTGCCTTGCAGGAGCGGCCAGGAGGCGGGATCGGCGATGCGCGGGTCGTCCGGCTCGCCCCCCGCCTCAAGCAGGAGGACGCGCAGGCCGGACCGCTCGGTCAGGCGGCTGGCGAGCACGCATCCCGCCGAGCCAGCGCCCACGATGACGAGATCGGCTGTCACCCCGTGGCCCGTTTCGGCCGCCCCGTCACGGCAGCGGCCGTACCCGGCCCCGCACAACGGGCCCGGTCACGCCAGGCGGCCGGCGAGCGCAGCGGCATCGGCCGGCTCGGGAGCGATCCGCTCGATGATGAGCGCCTGCACGCTCGCAAGATGGCGGCGCATCGCCTCTTCAGCCTGTTCGGGATCGCGCGCCGAGATGGCCCGCGCGATACGCATGTGCTCGGCATCCCGCAGCTCGCGCCGCTTGGGGCACATCGGCTTGCGCGCCGGAAGACGCACGCGGGCATCGGCGCCCACACGGCGCAGCATATCGTAGAATTCGCGGCCGAGCGCATTGCGCGAGGCGCTCGCGATCTCGAGATGGAAGGCGAGATCGGCGGCACCGTACTCCTCCCCCGGAGAGCTCGAGGCCGCCCGGGTGATGCGCGAAATCTCAAGCGCCGATGCGCGCACGGCGGCAAGGCGCGCGAAATAGGGCTCGAGGATCAGGCGCAGCTCGATGACGTCGGTCGGGTTTGCAAGGCGGGCGAGGCTCTCCGTCTGCGGGCTGCCCGGCCGGCTGGTGCGCCTTCCGACCTGTGCCGGCGGCAGCGTGCCCGCGGCGCGCAACTCCGCAAGGGCACGCCTCAGGCGCGAGCGCGGCACCCCGAGGCGTTGCACGAGATCGCGTTCAGGCGGTAGCGGCGCCCCGCCAGCGGCCATTTCGCCCAGCACGCGGCGCAGTTCCTCGAAGCTCGGACCGTTCGAACGCGGATCTTGCGGCACTGGCGCCCCCGGATGTCTTGAGGCGCCGCCGCGCCGGAATGGGCCGCGAATCCGGGTCGCGCCGCCGTATCCGGTGGCGCTGGCCGTGAGCGAGGCGCGGCCACACGCGTCGTCCGCCCGCGCCTCGGATACCCGTTTTTCACGCCAAGGGCAAGACCATTGACATGAACGGTTGACAAATGGTTCGGTTGCACACGGGAAGTCTGCCGGGCCGGGTGCGCGATGATCGAGGAATACGACTACATCATCGTGGGCGCCGGCTCGGCCGGCTGCGTTCTGGCGCACCGGCTTTCCGAAGGTGGTTCGAACCGCGTTCTCCTTCTGGAGGCCGGCGGCTGGGACCGCGACCCGCTGATCCACATTCCCCTTGGATGGGGCATCATCTTCAAGGAGCGGCGCCACGACTGGGGCTACGATTGCGCCCCCGAGGACAGCGTCGACGGGCGCGCCGTGGAATGTGCCCGCGGCAAGGTGATCGGCGGCTCCTCCTCGACAAACGCCATGGCCTACGTCCGCGGCGACCGGCGCATCTACGAACGATGGGCCCGGGAGCCCGGGCTCGAGGGCTGGAACGCGGAAAGCGCCCTGCCCTACTTCAAGCGCCAGGAGCGCTGGCGGGGCGCACCCAGCGACTGGCGCGGGGATGAAGGGCCGGTCAACACGCAGTTCTGCGCCTACGAGGACCCGCTGGTGGATGCCTTCGGCGCCGCCGGAAAGGACGGTTTCGGCTGGACGGAGGACTACAACGGCGCCGAGCAGGAGGGGTTCGCGCGGCTGCAGATGTCGATCAATCGCGGGCGGCGGGCGAGCGCGGCCTCCGCCTACCTCCGGCCGGTGCTCTACAGGCGCAATCTCACCGTCCGCACGGGAGCGCAGGTCACCGGGCTCGACATCGAGAACGGCAGGGTGCGGGGGCTGCGGTGGCGCCAGGGCGCCAAGGCCGGCGAGGCACGCGCGGCACGCGAGGTCATTCTCTCCGGCGGAGTGATCAACTCCCCGCAATTGCTCATGCTTTCGGGCATCGGGCCCGCCGCGCACCTGCGCGAAAAGGGCATCGAGGTGCGGGCGGATTTGCCCGGCGTGGGCCGGAACCTCGCCGATCACCCGTCCATCATCGCCATGTATCACCGCACACCGCCCAGCGGGCCTTTCCACCGCATGATGCGCTACGACCGCATCGTGCCCGATCTCGCGCGCACCTACTTCGGCTGGGAAGGCTTCTCGGGCGACGTGCCCGGCGGCATCACCGCTTTCCTGCGATCGAGCCTGGCAACCGACGTGCCCGATATCCAGTTTCTCTTCACCGCGGCGCCGCTGGCCTCGTGGCCTTATCTCGATCCGCTGCGCAAACCCTTCGCCGACGGTTTCGCCACGCGGCTCGTGCTGACCCAGCCCGAGGCGCGAGGCAGCGTGACGCTCGCCTCGAACGATCCGTCCGCGCCCCCGGTGATCCACCAGAACTTCCTGTCGAACGCCCATGACTGGACAGTTCTTCGCGAGGGCTTCGCCATTGCCCGCGAGCTTGCCGCCCATCCCGCCATGGCGCCCTTCGTGAAGGCCGAGATCGCTCCCGGGCCGGGCTGCGCGGATGACGATGCCCTCGACGCCTACATCCGCAAGAGCCTCATCACCGTTCATCACCCGGCCGGCACCTGCCGCATGGGCGCCGAATCGGACGAGCGGGCGGTGGTCGGAGCGGACCTACGCGTACACGGCGTGGAGGGCTTGCGGGTTGTCGACGCCTCGGTGATGCCCGACCTGCCCAACGGCAACATCAATGCCGCCGTCTACATGATCGCCGAGAAGGCCGCCGACATGATTCTGGCACCCGCGGCCGCCGGCGACTGACCGGCGGCCTGCCGCGACGCGCCCCGGTTTCCCGCAAGCGCGCCCGCTACACGAACCTTTAAGCGGACCAATAGTCGCGGCCGGCACCTGCCAAACAGCCCGCTCCAAAGTTTTCTAATTTATTTTAGCATCTTAAGCGGCCCGGAACGGAATCGGCACGTGTTCGCCTGCGACGGCAGTACGCGACCATTTTTGCAAAGCGTTTGTTGATTTGGTTCAAATCGCTCGCTAGGCTTTTGGCAACCCTTCGCCATCCGAAAGGCTGCCCCCGATGTCCGAGACAGAGACCCTCTCAAACCGCGACGCCGAACTGGCCGACATGTACGACCGGATTTCCGAGAAGAACATGTTCCCGTTCTGGGCGACGACCGACGATGTGACCAACGACGAGGTGCGCCAGCTGATGGCCACCAAGCACGCCGTCCCCTACCTCTGGACCTACGAGAACGACATCGAGCCGCTGCTGCGCCGTTCGGCCGAACTGATCACGATGGACGACAGCGAGCGGCGCAGCCTCGTGCTGGTGAACCCGGGCCTCGCCCCGAAGCGCGCCACCGTCTCGACCATGTACACCGCGTACCGGCTCAACGATCCCAACGAGATCATGCCGCCGCACAAGCACTCGCCCAGCGCCATCCGCTTCGGGCTCACCGGCAAGGGCAACTTCACCGGCGTCGCAGGCGAAGACATCACCTTCGGCCCCGGCGACATGGTGCTGACCCCGAACGATTGCTGGCACAACCACGGCACCATGGGCGACGAGGAGGCGGTGAACCTCTCGGTGCTCGATCTGCCGCTGGTGGAAACGCTCAACGCCATCCATTTCGATCACAATTACATGGAGATGGAGAACGGAAAGGAAGTGCCGCGCAAACAGCAGACGGCGCGCTTTCCCACCGACTACTCCCGCGCGGTCTACGGCCAGGGCGGCATGACGCCCCGCTGGGTGGACCATCATCGCGGCGGCGGGCTGAGCTCGCCCATGTACGTCTATCGCTGGGACGCGATGATGGAGATCTTCGAGCGCTTCAAGGACGAGGACGGCGACCCCCACGAGGCGCTGATGGTGGAATACACCGACCCCACCCGCGGCGAGCCGGTGTTCAAGACCATCACCTTCTTCGCGCAGATGCTGCGCCCCGGCGAGAAAACCCTGCCCCTGCGCCAGACGGCGAGCCTTCTCGTGGCCCCGTTCCAGGGCAAGGGATACTCCGTCATCGACGGGCAGCGTTTCGACTGGAACGCGTTCGATACGCTGGCCGTGCCCGGGGGCGCATGGTGCGAGCATCACAACGGTTCGGAGACGGAGCCTGTCTATCTCTTCGTGGCGTCCGACGAGCCGACGCTCAAGAAGCTCTCGCTCTACAAGTCCTGGGGGCAGACTCCGGGCGGCGACATCATGCGGCTTGCCTGAGAGCGCGCGGGAGAATGGCTGACGCGTTCAACACCAAGCTGCTCGGTCACATCGATTGCCCGGGCGGCGGCCAGGTCTGGGTCGAGGGCACAACGCTCTTCGTCGGACACATGCGCAACCCGTCGGGCACCACCATCGTCGACGTGGCCGACCCGAGGAACCCCAGGGTGCTGGCGCGGATCGACGTGCCCGACGGCTGGCACAGCCACAAGGTGCGCGTCGCCGGCGACATCATGCTGGTCAACCACGAGAAGCTGGGCCAGCAGGGCGATCACGATTTCGGCGGCGGCATGGGCATCTACGATGTCTCGAACCCGGCCGAGCCCCGGATGATCTCCAAATGGCGCACCGGCGGGCGCGGCGTGCACCGCTACGATTTCGACGGGCGCTATGCCTACATCTCGCCGACCGCCGAGGGCTACATCGGCAACTTCGTGATGATCCTCGACCTCGCGGATCCGGTGAAGCCCACGGAGGTGGGGCGCTGGTGGATCCCGGGCCAGTGGGAGGCGGGCGGCGAGGAGTATCCGTGGGACGACTGGGTGGCGCCGCGCTGCCATCACCCGATCCGCCGCGGCGATCGGCTCTACGTCAGCTACTGGCACCACGGGTTCTACATTCTCGACATCTCCGACATGTCGAAGCCCAAGCCGATAGCGGCGCACAACACCAGCCCCGTATACCCCCACCCCACGCACACCTGCCTGCCCATGGCGCAGCCCATCGCCGGGCGCGACATCATGGTGGTGGCCGACGAGGACGTGGCCAAGCTCTACCCCGCGGCGCCCGCCTTCACATGGATCTACGACATCACGGTGGAAACCCTGCCGGTGCCCATCGCCACCTGGCAGGTGGAGGGGCTGCACGGCGACGGCAGCCCGCAAGAGCCGATGATGGGCTGCCACCAGCCCTCCGAGCGGCCCGCCGGCACGATCATTCCCTTCGCCTGGTTCGCACAGGGCATGCGCCTCGTGGACATCGCAGATCCCTACAACCCGCGCGAGGTGGGGCACTACACCCCGGACGCGCCGAAGGGCGGCGCCCGGCCATCGTCCAACGACGTCACGATCGACAGCCGCGGCCTGATCTACCTGGTGGACCGGGTGCACGGCGTCGACATCATCGAAACCTCCGCCTTCTGAGGGAGCCGCCCATGGCCAGGATTTCCGACAGTCACTACGCCCTCGGCAAGAAGAACCCCAACCTGCCCTTCCATCCGGCGGTGCGCGCGGGCGATTACATCTACGTTTCGGGCCAGGTCTCCAAGGACGAGAACGGCAACATGATCGTCGGCTCCATCGAGGAGGAGACGGCCGGCTGCATCGAGGCGATCCAGCGCATCATCGCCGAGGAACGCGCGACGCTCCAAGACGTCGTTCGCGTCACGACCTACCTCGAGGACACCCGCGACTTCGGCCGCTACAACGCTGTTTTCAAGAAATATTTCGATGGATGCGTCCTCGCGCGAACGACGGTGGAGGCGAAGGCCGCGATCTGCGTGCGCATCGAGATGGAGGCAATCGTCTACAAGCCGCTCGCCGGCTGAACCAAAAGGAAAAGGGGGGACGCGAGATGCTGCGACTGCTGGGCCGGAAGACATCGGGCAACGTGCAGAAGGTTCTGTTCATGCTCGAGGAGATCGGCGCCGAGTACGAGCGGGAGGATTTCGGGCGCCAGTTCGAGAACACCCAGACGCCCGAATACAAGGCGATGAACCCCACCTCGAAGGTGCCCACCCTCGTCGACGGGGACACCGTGATCTGGGAGAGCAACACGATCCTGCGCTATCTCGCGGCCACCCGCGCCGAGGGGCTCACCGGGGCGACGCCCGCGGAACGCACCGAGGTGGAACGCTGGATGGATTTCCTGCTCGCGGCGATGAACGCCGGCTACCTCACCGGGTTCAAGGGCGCAAAGCAGGCCCCCGAGGAGCGGCCGGCCGGCTTCGACGCCCAGATCGCCGATCTGCACGGCCAGATGAAGATCGTGAGCGCCCATCTCGAGGGCAAGGAGTTCGTGGCACTGGGCAAGCTGACCATCGCAGACATCGCCCTGGCCCCGATCCTCGGGCGCTGCCTGAACTTCCCCTACGAGCGGCCCTCGATGCCGGGGCTCGAGGCCTGGTACGCCGGCATCTCGGCCCGGCCCGCCTTCAAGGCGGCGACGGGAGCCTAGGGAAAATGCGCATCGCGATCATCGGGATGGGCTCGATGGGCCCCGGCATGGCGGCGCGGCTCGCGCGCGGCGGACACGAGGTGCGGGCACAGGACATCGCGCCCGCCGCCATCGAACGGGCGCAGGCGATGCAGCCCATGATCGCCGGCGCGCTCGACGGGCTGGACGTGGCCGATCAGGGCGGGCAGATCACCTTTTGCGAGACCCTCGAAGAGGCCGTGGCCGGTGCGGATCTCGTGATCGAGAACGTGCCGGAGAAGGAGGAGGTCAAGGCGCAGGTCTACGGCGCGCTCGACCGGCTCATCGGCCCGCAGGTCATAGTGGCCTCGGACACGTCGGGCATCCCGATCACCAGGCTTCAGGCGCATATCTCGCATCCCGAACGGTTCGTGGGGATGCACTGGTCGAACCCGCCGCACATCATCCCGATGATCGAGGTGATCGCGGGTACGCGGACGGCCCCGGAAACGGTGACGGCGATCCAGGACCTGATCCGCGGGCTGAATCTGCTGCCCGTCACCCTGAAGCGCGATCTGCCCGGCTTCGTGGAAAACCGCGTTCTCTACGCGCTGTTGCGCGAGTGCGTGGACCTGGTGGAACAGGGCGTGGTGGATGCCGAGGATCTCGACACCTGCGTGACCTGGGGGATCGGCTACAAGCTCTCCGTGGTGGGGCCGATGCGCCTGCTGGACATGGCCGGCCTCGACATCTACGAATCCGTCGCCTCCTTCCTCAACGCCGAGCTGTGCGACCGGGCCGACGTCTCGCCCATGGTCACCGAGAAGACCGGCGAGAAGCGGCTCGGCATGAAGTCCGGCGGGGGCCTCTTCGACTATACCGCCGAGGAGCTCGCAAGCCTGCCCCGCGAGCGCGGCGCAAAGCTCGTCGCGGTACGGCGCGTGCTGGAGGGCAAGGCGTGACGGGTGTGCTCAACCGGTGGGAGGCCCGCGCGATTGCCGCGCTCAAGGGCCTTCTGGGGTTGGGCCTCGTGGCCATGGTGCTGGTGAACGTCGCCAACGCGGCCGGCCGCTACGGTGGCCTGCCGACGCTGACGGGGGCCGACGAGCTTCTCGTCTTCGGGATGATCTGGATCGTGATGCTCGGCGCGATCCTCGCCACCCGCGACCGCGCCCATCTCGCGATCGACGTGCTGCCCGCGCGCCTCGCGCCGCGCCCTCGCCGCGTGCTGGCGGCGGCGGGCAGCGCCGTCATGGCGCTGACATGCGGCTTCATCGCCTGGCACAGCCACGCGTTCATCGAGCGCATCGGCGCCATCGGTCAGACGAGCATGGGCCTCGGCATTCCCATGGTGATCCCGCATTTCGCGGTGCTCACCGGATTCGCCGGAATGGCCGCGGTGGCGACGCTCCTGACCGCGTCCGACCTTGCGGCGCTCCACTCCGGGGATGGAGAATGATATGGGCGCTCGGGGGCACCATCGTCGTTCTCACCGCCCTGGGAATGCCGATCTTCGTGGCGCTGCTCGCGGGTGCCTCGGTGGGGCTCCTGCTGTTTCCCGGCCCGCCGCTGCTCGCGCTGCAGCAGACGATCTTCGGCGGGCTCGATGCCTATGCGCTTCTGGCGGTGCCCTTCTTCGTATTCGCGGGCGAGTTGATGGCGGCATCCGGCATCGCCGACCGGCTGATCGCGCTGGTGCGCGCGCTCTTCGGGCGGGTGCCGGGCAGCCTCGGCATCGCGGCCCTTGGCGGATCGACGCTGATCGGCACCATCTGCGGCTCCTCGGCGGCAGCGGTGGCGGCGGTGGGACGCAACATGTACCCGCGCTTGCTGCAGGGCGGCTACGGTGTGCGCCGCGGGGCCGGGCTGATCACCTCGGCGGGGGCGATCGACATCGTGATCCCGCCCTCCATCGCAATGATCCTATACGGAGCGGCGGCCGAGCAGAGCATTCCCAAGCTCTTCATCGCGGGGATCGTGCCCGGTTTGCTCATCGCCTGCCTGATGGGGCTCTACATCTCGGCCTCGGCATGGCTGGCGAAACTGCCCACCGAGGACCGTTTCGAGGCGCGGGCCGCGGCGCTGGCGTTCCGCCGGGCGATCGCGGCGCTCTCTATGCCCGTGTTCGTGCTCGCGGGCATCTACACCGGAGCCTTCTCGCCGACGGAAGCGGGCGGGTTTGCCTGCGCCTACGCGGCGCTGCTGGGCCTCTTCGTCTACCGTACGCTGACGCCGGGCAGCATCCTGCACGCAGCGGCACGGGCGGCGATGACCACCGCGCAGATCATGATCGTGGTTGCCGCTGCCAGCGTGATCGCCTGGATCCTGGCGGTGGAGGGCGTGCCCCAGGCGCTGGTCGCCGGAACGGCGGAGGCGGGCCTCTCGCCGCTGGCCTTCCTGCTGACCGTCAACGCGCTTCTGCTTGCCATCGGCTGCTTTCTGGATCCGACCTCGGCCATTCTCGTTCTGGCGCCGCTGCTGGTGCCCATCGCGGTCTCGCTGGGGATCGACCCGATCCACTTCGGAGTGGTGATGACGGTGAACCTGGCCATCGGCATGTTCACCCCGCCCTTCGGGCTGAACATCTTCGTGGCCCAATCGGTCCTGAAGGTGCCGGCCGCCGACATCTACCGCGGCGTTCTGCCCTTCGTGGCGGTGCAGGTGGTGGCGCTCGCCATCATCACGCTGGTGCCGCCTCTCTCTCTCTGGCTCGTCGGGACGATGGAGTGAGGGCCATTGTTGCGGTGCCGAACCGGCTGGCTTCGTTCAAAGGGCTGCTCCCGGCCGCGGGCGGGGGAGGAACCCCCGCCCGGGGCGGCGGTCGGGGGCTGCCCGTCGTGCCGCCGGGCAAGGGATCTGAACGGTATGCGACAGGCGGCAAACCCCGTCTCTTTGTCGGTCTGAGTTGTTTTCGCGTCTCGTCAATTCGGCCCCTGCTCCCGGCAACCATACCGCACCCCAACCGGAGGACGCTTCCATGACCGCATTCCTTGACCTCACCCGCCGCACCGCGCTCGGTGCGCTTGCCGCGGGCGCGCTCGCGCTCGCTCCCGGGCTCGCTGCAGCGCAGAGCACCATGAAACTCGCCAGCGCCACCATCAACGACGTGCAGCACGAGTGGCAGAAGGTCTTCGCCGCCGAGATGGCAGAGCGCGCGGGCGACGCGGTGACGGTGGAGATCTACCCGGCCTCGCAGCTCGGCGCGATCCCGCGGATGACCGAGGGTGTGCTTCTGGGCACCATCGAGGCGTTCACAACGCCCACGAGCTTCGTCACCGGAGTAGACCCTCGGTTCCAGGCCTTCGACGTCCCCGGACTCTTCGCCTCGCCCGACGAGGTCCGCGCGGTGATCCACGAGCCCGCCTTCCGCGACCATCTCGAAACCCTCTACCTCGACAAGGGGCTGCGGGTGATCGGCGCGATCTACAACTCGCCCACCCTCATGCTGACCCGCGAGCCGGTGACAACGCTTGCGGGCGTGGAGGGGCTGAAGGTGCGCACCTTCGCCTCGCCGCTGCAGATGCAGCCGATGGCGGAGATCGGCGCGATCCCCACCCCGCTCGCGCTTTCGGAAGTCACCCCGCAGCTCCAGTCGGGCGGCATCGACGGGATGCTGGCGGGCATGCCGATCCTCACGGCGTTCAAGTTCTACGACACGGCGCAGCATGTGACCGACCTCAACTTCTCGCATCTCATTTCGATCACGCTGGTCAACGAGATGTGGTTCCAGAGCCAGGGCGCCGAGGTGCAGGAGGCGATCCGCGCCGCCGGCCGCGCGGCCGAGGAGGCCGTGTTCGACTGGGGCGTGGCCAACGTGGAACGCGCGAACGCCGCATGGCTTGAAAACGGCGGCCAGATTCACGCCCTGCCCGCGGACGAGCAGGCCGGGATGATGGCGACCTTCGCCGAGGTCGGCGCGTCGATCATCGCCGACCAGCCCGCCGTCGTGGCCGAGTACGAGCGCATCCTTTCGGTGCTCGAAGCGCACCGGGGCATGTAGGCTATGTCAGCCGCCCGCCCGCTCGCATGCCAGTCGCCCGTCCGCCCCGTCGCGGCAGACGCGGGCGATCGCCTCCGGCGCCGGGCCGGCGGCGAAGGGCAGCGCGATGCGGTCGCGGGTGGCGTGCACGGAACCGACGCGTCCGCACCAGATCGCCTCCACCGGCATCCTGTCGTCGGTGGCGTTCATCAGGTTGAGCACGCCGGTCTCGGGATCGTGCCAGAGCACGACGCCCAGCATCGCCCCGGCGCCGGCCTCGCCGAGCCGCTCGGAATACCAGTGCGCGAGCGCCGCGACGCAGGCCATGGGCCCGGACGAGGCATTGGCGACGCGAAGCTCGACGCGCTCGGCACCTTCCGTGCCGCGGATGATCCCGGAATACGGCACGTAAGCTTCTTCAGCAGGTGCCGCACCCGCGGCACCAAGCGAGCAGAGAAGACCCACAAGAACCGCGGCAACGCGGCCCCTCAAACTCATCTCAGGGAGAACTGACAGATGAAACACCTACTTCGCTCCATTTCCCTCGTGGCCATGGTGGCCGCGGGCGGCGTCGCCGCTCAGGAAGTCAATACCATCGCCGTGCTGACGCCGGAAGCCGGCACCGACTACGGCTGGAACCAGCAGGGCGTCGACGCGGCGCGCGCGGCGGCCGAGGCCACCGGCGTGGACATCATCGTGGCCGACGGCCTCGGCTACGGCGACGTGCGCGCGCCCATGCGCGAGCTTGCCGCCGAGGGCGTGGACCTGATGATCGCCCACGCCTCCGGCTACAACACGGCCGGACCCGAGATCGCCGAGGAAACCGGCGTGCCGGTGGCCATCGTCGACAGCCCCGAGGCGCTGAGCCCCGGCCTGATCGCCGACTACACGCTCTCGGGCCATGAAGGCGCCTACCTTGCGGGCGTGATGGCCGCCAAGATGACCACCACGGGCACCGTGGGCATCGTGGTATCGGGCGAGCCGCCCTCGTGGAACTCCCAGTCGGCCGGCTTCGCCCAGGGCGTGCGGGCCGAGAACCCTGAGGTCAACGTGCTCTATGCCGTGATCGGCCCGGCGGCCTACTCCGACGCTGCCGGCGGAAACCGGGTAACGACATCCGTGATCGCCGCGGGCGCCGACATCATCTTCGGCCAGGGCAACGGCTCTTCCTTCGGGATGATCCAGGCGGTGGAGACGAACCCCGCGACCGACGGCTCGGACGTGATGTTCATCGACGTGATCGGGGACAAGTCCGAACTCGATACCGGCCACCTGCTCACCTCGGTGGTGTGGGACATGACGCCCGTCTACACCGCGATGATCGAGGACCTTAAGGATGGGACCTTCGGAACGGAGAGCTACGCGATCAGCCTCGCGGGCGACTCCGTCAAGCTGCTGCAGACGCCCCAGATCCCCGATGACATCTGGGCCGAGGTGATGGCGGTGCGCGAAGAGATCGTGTCGGGCGCGATGAGCCTCGAGCCGATCTTCGATGCCGAGGCCGTGCGCGCGCTCGTGACGCTCGCGGAGTAGACCGGATGGAGCACCTCGCCCACAGCGCCGAAACCCCTCTGCCCCCCAAGGGGGCGGAGGCGGTGGGGCTCGCCGGCGTCACCAAGCGCTTTCCGGGCGTGGTGGCGGTGGACGACGTCTCGCTGTCGATCCGCGCGGGCGAGGTGCATGTCCTGCTTGGAGAAAACGGGGCCGGCAAGTCCACCATCGTGGGCATGCTTGCCGGCCTCCAGCTTCCGGACGAGGGGCACCTGACCCTTGCCGGAAAACCCGCCCGGCTGGGCTCTCCGACGGAGAGCCTCGCGGCGGGCATCAACACCGTCTTCCAGCACGTGATGCTGGTTCCCACGCTCACGGTGTTCGAGAACCTGGTGCTGGGCGACGCCTGGTGGCGCCGCCCGCCCCGCGCCGAGGTGGAAGCGCGCATCGCGGAACTCAGCCGCGATTTCGGACTGCGCGTGCCGCTCGACGCGATCACCGGCGATCTCTCGCTCGGCGAGCAGCAACAGATCGAGATCGCGCGCGCGCTTCTGCGCGACAGCCATGTGCTGATCCTCGACGAGGCCACCTCGATGCTCACGCCCCAAGGGGCCGACGAGCTCGGCGAGCGGATGCGGCTGCTGGCGGCGCGCGGGCTCGCGGTGGTCTTCATCACGCACAAGTTGAGCGAGGCGTACCGCTTCGGCGACCGTATCTCGGTGCTGAAGCAGGGCCGTTTCGCGGGCGAGATCGCGCCGGGCCGCCTGCGCGGCATGGACGAGGGCGCCGCCATCGACGAGATGGTGCGGCTGATGTTCGGCGCCGACGACAGCGCGCTCGCGAGCGCGCCGCCCCCGCGCCGCGCCCGGGGCCCCCTGCGGCTCAGGGTCGAGGGCCTGGCCACTGAGGGTGGCGCCGAAGTGATGGCGCTGAGCGACATCGCGCTTGAAGTCCACGAAGGCGAAATCCTGGGCGTGGCCGGCATCGACGGCAACGGCCAGAAGCAGCTTGCCGAGGCCCTCGCGGGCCAACGTCCGGTGACGGCCGGCCGCGTGGAGCTGGAGGGCCGCGACGTCACCGGCGCCAGCGTCGGCCGCCGGCGGGCCCTCGGCCTGCGTTACCTGACGGACGACAGGCTGGCGGAAGGATCGGTGGGCATCTTCGCGGTGTCCGACAACACGGTTCTCAAGGAGATCGGCGCGCCGCCCTTCTGGACCTACGGCTTCGAGCGGCCCGGCCGCATCGCCGGCCACGCGCGTAGCCTGATCGAGAAGTTCTCCGTGCGCACCCCGGGCGAGGCGACCCCCATCGGCCACCTCTCGGGAGGCAACATCCAGAAGGTGCTGCTGGGCCGCGAGCTTTCGGGCGAGGCACGGGTCGTGGTGTTCAACAAGCCCACATACGGGCTCGACATGCAGAACATCGCAGCCTCGCGGGCGCGCATTCGCGCCATCGCCGAAGCCGGCATGGCCGTGCTGCTGATCTCCACCGATCTCGACGAGCTGATCGAGCTTTCCGGGCGCATCGCCGTGATGGACCGGGGCCGCATCTGCGGCACGCTGGAGAACGACGCCGCAAGGCCCGGCGAGATGCGCACGATGATCGGGCGCTTGATGGTGGGCGAGGCTCCGGTGCAGGGTGCCGCGGCATGAGCGCCACCGACACCCAGGCCGCTCCGCCGCAGGCCGACGCCGCCGAGGCCCCCCGCGCCCCGGCCCGCAGCCGCATGCTGCTGATGACGCTGGGCCCGATCATCGCCGCACTCGTGACATCGGGCCTCGTGCTGGTGGCGTTCGGGATCAACCCGATCACCTACTACACCTTCGTGGTCGAACGGGGCCTGCTCTCGGGCCTCGGCCTCGAACAGACGCTCACCCGCATGGCCCCCCTGCTCTTTCTCGCCGCGGGCCTGATCGTGGCCTTCCGCGCGGGCATCTGGAACCTCGGCGTCGACGGGCAGTTCCTGCTCGGCGCCGTCGCCGCCGCGGCGCTAGCACCCGCGCTCATCACGGTGCTGCCGGGCTGGCTGGTGCTGGTGCTCGGCTTCGCGCTCGCCGGGCTCGTCGGCGCGGTGTGGTCGGTGCTGCCGGCGCTGCTCAGGGCCTACCAGGGCGTGAACGAGATCATCACCACGCTGATGATGACCTTCCTCGGCGTTTCCCTCGCCAACGTGCTGGTCAAACTCGTCTTTCTCGACCCCGAAACAACGGTGCCGCAAACCCGCACCCTGCCCGTGGCCGATCGGCTGCCCCGCCTTTTCGAGACCACCGTCTCCTCCGGCCTGCTCTGGGCGCTCGCCGCCGTCCTCCTCGTGCATCTCGTGATGACCCGCACGGCCTTCGGGCTGAAACTGCGCACGGTGGGCGCCAATCCCCACGCCGCCGCGCATGCGGGGCTTTCCGTGCCGCTCCTGACGGTGGCCGTTTTCGCGATCTCCGCGGGCTTCGCCGGCCTTGCCGGCGCCACCGACATCCTCGGCGTCAACGGCAACGTGCGGGCCGACTGGAACCCGGCCTACGGGCTCATGGTGATCCCGCTGGTGTTTCTGGCCCGGTTCCACGGGATCGGCTCCATCGTGCTGATCTTCTTCTACTCCGCGCTGCTGATCGGCGCGGAGAGCGCGGCGCGCCGCGTCGGCGTGCCCCAGGACTTCACGCTTGTCCTGGTGGCCTCGCTGCTGATCTTCCTCGGCCTCGCAGAATGGCTGGATCACCGCCGGCGCAAGGCGGGAGGCTGAACGATGGAGGCACTGCTCACACCGGCGTTTCTCTCCTCGCTTCTGACCGGGGCCATCGTGGCCGGCATCCCGCTTTTGCTTGCCGGGCTCGGCGAGCAGATGTCCGAGAAGGCCGGCGTGCTCAACATCGGCATCGAGGGCATGATGATCTTCGGCGCCTATCTCGGCTTCCTGACCGCCTGGAGCACGGAGAGCCTGTGGCTGGGCTTCCTCGGTGGCATGGCCGGTGGCATCGTCGTGGCCGCGCTCATGGCCGTGCTCTGCGTGCGCCTGGGGCTCAACCAGATCGTCATCGGGATCGGGCTGACGCTGGGTGCCGACGGGCTCACCTCGCTACTGCACCACTTCCAGTTCTCGCGGACCTATCCGCGCCTGCCCGCGCCTGACAGGCTGGACCTGCCGTTCCTGACCGATCTGCCGGTGATCGGCCCCTCGCTTTTCGGGCGGCACCCGATCGTCTACCTCGCGCTCCTTTCGGTCCTGGTGCTGGCCTGGGCCTACCGGCGCACGAACCTCGGACTCACCCTGCGAGCTGCCGGCGAGAAGCCCGCGGCGCTCGACGTGGCCGGCGGGCACGTGGTGCTCCTGCGCGCGGCGGCCGTCCTCTTCACCGGCGCCATGGCAGGGCTCGGCGGGGCCTACATGGCCAATGTCGCGGCGGGCATCTTCATCCCGTTCATGACCGGCGGCGCGGGCTTCATCGGCATCGTTCTGGCCATGCTGGCCCGGGGGCGGCCGCTCTGGGTGCTGATCGGCGCGCTGATCTTCGGCGCGGCGCTGTCCCTGACCACCGCGCTGCAGGTGGCGGGGTCCAATATCCCCACCGACGTGATCCAGATGCTGCCCTTCGCGGCGGTGATGCTGGTCCTCGTCATCTACGGCCGCAAGGCCCGCCTGCCGGCGGCGCTCGGCCTATCCTACGAACGCGGGGCCCGCTGAGGCCCGAGAGAGGGAGAAACGACATGTCCGATACCAAGGTCTACCTGCTCGACGGCGGCTCGCTCGTGCTCGACGGGTTCCATATCTGGTGGAACAAGGGGCCGGGCGGCGAGGTGCGCTTTCCCGTGTACTCGGTGCTGGTCGAACATGCCGAGGGCAATTTCCTGATCGACACCGGCTACGACTACGACCACGTGCAGCGCGTACTGCCCTTCGAAAAGCCCCAGCAGACCGAACAGCAGACGATCCCGGGCGCCCTGAAGCTCATCGGCAAGGAGCCGAAGGACATCGGGGTGGTCTTCAACAGCCACTTCCACTTCGACCACGTGGGCGGGAACAAGTTCTTCCCGCACGCCAAGAAGATCTGCCACAAGGACGAGCTCGCCCAGTCGGCCACGCCGCAGCCCTTCGAGGTGCTCGGCTACTCCGACATGACCTTCAACGCCGAGGCCGCCGAGGCCCGCGGCATGGCCGATCAGCTGACCGAGGGCCAGACGGCGGCGAACACGAAATACGAGTTCGTCGAAGGCGACGTGGAGCTGGCGAAGGGCGTCAAGCTGATCTTCACGCCGGGGCACGCCATCGGGCACTACTCGCTCTACGTCGAGCTCGCGAACCGCCGCCCGATGCTCTTCACACTCGATGCCGCCTACACGCGCAAGAGCTACGAGAACCTCATCAACGCGGGCTTCCACATCGATCCGATCGCGGGCGTCGAAAGCATGAAACGGCTCAAGAAGATCGAGGAGGAAACCGGCGCCGAGGTGCTCTTCTCCCACGATATGGAGAGCTTCAAGGACTACAGGACAGGCGTGAACGCCTACAGCTGAGGGAGGCTGCCCGATGCGATACCCCGAAACGAGACCGCCCGCCTTCACGCTCACCGCCGGGCCGGTGGACGCCTACCCCGAAGTGCTGCGCGCAATGGGCGCAACGGTGCTTTACGACTACGATCCCGCGTTCCAGGCGCATTACGAGGCCGTGGCCCGCAAGGCACAGGAGGCCATGGGCACGGCCGACGTGCCGGTGATCCTGCAGGGGGAGCCGGTGCTGGGCCTTGAGGCCGCGGCCGCCTCGCTGATCGCGAAGGAGGACGTGGTGCTGAACCTTGCCTCCGGCGTCTACGGCAAGGGCTTCGGCTACTGGGCGGCGCGCTACGCCGCACGGGTGGACGAGATCGAGGTCGCCTACGACGACTGCATCGATCCCGAGGCGGTGCGCGCCCATCTCGAGGCGCACCCCGAAACCGCCGTGGTCGCCGTCTGCCACCACGACACGCCCTCGGGCACGCTCAACGACATCGATGCGATCGGGGCCGTGGTGGCCGAGGCCGGCGCGCTGCTGATCGTCGATGCCGTGTCGTCCTGGGGCGGGATGGAGACCTCCCCGGATGCCTGCAAGGCCGGCATCTACGTCACCGGGCCGAACAAGTGCCTGGGCTGCCCGCCCGGGCTGACCCTCGCGGCCGTTTCGGAGGCCGCCTGGGCCAAGATGGAGGCCAACGCGGATGCGCCGTTCGCCTCCATGCTTTCCATCACCGACTGGAAGATCGCCTGGAAGGCGACCGAGCCGTTCCCGTTCACCCCTTCGGTGGCGGAGATCAACGGGCTCGGGGCCGCGCTCGACCGCTACCTCGACGAAGGGCCCGCGGCCGTCTGGGCGCGCCACGCGCTGACCGCCGCTGCCACGCGGGACGGGGTGCGCGCCATGGGAATCGAGATATGGCCGGCCCGCGAGGCGATCGCCTCGCCCACCTGCACCGCCGTGAAGATGCCCGCGGGGCTGGACGCCGCCCCGGTGATCGCCGCCGCCCGTGCCCGCTACGGCGTGAGCCTCTCGGCGGGGCGCGGCGAAACGCTCGGCAAGCTCATCCGCATCGGCCACATGGGCCCCACGGCGCAGCCGATGTTCGCCCATGTCGCCGTTGCGGCACTGGGGGGAGCGCTGGCGGCAGAAGGTGCGAAGGTGGATATCGCCGCGGGCCTCGCAGCGGTTCAGGCCCGGCTCGACGCCGGGGCGTAACAGGACAGATCAGACAGGGAGACTGAGCAACATGACACGATCGCTGGAGGGCAAGACCGCCATCGTCACGGGCGCCGCGCAGGGCATCGGCAAGGCCATCGCGAAGCGGCTCGCGGAGGATGGCGCCCATGTGGTGGTGGCCGATATCGACGAGGCCGGCGCGAAATCCGCTGCCGCGAGCATCGGCCACGGCACAAAAGCCATGGTCTGCGACGTCTCCGACCCCGGCTCGGTCGCGGCGCTGATGGAGGGCGCTTCGAACGGCGGCGCACCCGACATCCTGGTGAACAACGCCGCCATCGTCCCCTTCATCGCCTGGGACGAGGTCGATCTCGACCATTGGCGCCGGATCATCGACACCAACCTCACCAGCGTGTTCCTGACATGCCGCAAAGCCACCGACATGATGCGCGCGGCGGGCAAGAAGGGCACCATCGTCAACATCGCCTCGAACAGCTTCTTCGCCGGCACCCCCAACATGGCGGCCTACGTCGCCTCGAAAGGCGGGGTGATCGGCTTCACCCGGGCGCTGGCAACCGAGGTGGGCAAGCACGGGATCACCGTGAACGCCGTCACCCCGGGGCTGACCGAGAGCGACGGCGTGAAGGCGAGCCCGCACAACGAGGCCTTCGGTTTCGTCGAGATGCTGCAGGCGATGCCGGGCAAGGGCCAGCCCGAGCAGATCGCCAGCGTGGTGTCTTTCCTGTGCTCGGAGGATGCCGGCTGGATGACCGGGCAAACCGTCAACGTGGACGCCGGCATGGTGCGCTGGTAGCTCCGCACGCCTCCCGGGGGCCGCGCCACCTCGCGCGCCCCCCCAGCCCATCCCGACAGGCGCTTTGGCCGCGCCTCAAGACACCGACCACTTCTGCTCCGCGGCCCACAACGGCCGGCGCGCCCAGGCGCGGACCGGTAAGAAGCGTGTATTTGCGGTATCGCCAAACCGTCCCCTGCCCCGCTCGCCCGCACGCCACGTGAATGCAGCCCCCGAAGAGCAGCATGATTGACGCCCTAACTTTAACGATATAGCAATCTCCTGTCCGAGGCGCCGAGCACCGCCGGCCCGAATTCGCGGAGATCGCATGAAAATCACCGCCGTGAAGACCTTCGTCTGCAATGCCGTGATGCGGAACTGGGTGTTCGTGCGCATCGAGACCGACCAGCCCGGCCTCTACGGCTGGGGCGAGGCGACGCTGGAATGGCACACCCGCGGTGTCGTCGGCGCGATCGAGGATCTCGCCGAGCTCATCGTGGGCGAAGACCCCCTGCGCACCGAGCACCTGTGGCAGATGATGTTTCGCCAGCACTTCTGGCACGGTAGCGGAATCACCCGGTCCACGGCGATCTCGGGCATCGATCTCGCGCTCTGGGATATCGCCGGCAAGCACTTCGGTGTGCCCTGCCACCGGCTCATGGGCGGCCCCGTACGCGACCACATCCGCCTTTATTGCCACCTCGGCGGCGGCAAGATGGCCGATTTCTACGAAACGCCGGTGGAGAATGCCGGCCGCTTCGCCGATCTCGCGAGAGCGGCCGTGGCCGATGGTTACAGCGCCTTCAAGTCCATGGCGGTGCCGCCCACTCGCGCCGCCGAAGGTACCGCACCGCTGCGCGCCGCCGCCGCGGCCGTGGAGGCGATGCGCGCGGCGGTCGGCGAGGACATCGACATCATGGTGGATTGCCATGCCCGCCAATCCCCCGGCATGGGCCGGCGCTTCGCGGAGGCGCTCGACCCCTACGGCCTCTACTTCCTGGAGGAGCCCTGCTGGCCCGAGAACCTCGCCGGTCTCGCCGATATCCGCGCCCGGGTTGCCACGCCGATCGCGACCGGGGAGAGGCTGACCCATCTCGCCCAGTTCCACGCTCTCTTCGAGGCGGGCGGCTGCGATATCGTGCAGCCCGACATCACCCACTGCGGCGGGCTGACGGCCGCGCGCAAGATCGCCGCGCTGGCCGAAGTGCACCGGATCGCACTGGCCCCGCACAACCCGCAGGGCCCCGTGAGCACCGCGGCATCGCTCGAGTTCGGCTTCTCCCAGCCCGACTACATCATCTGCGAAACGGTCTCGGGCGACGTGCCGTGGCGCAACGAGATCGTCGCGAGCTCCCACCGCGTCGACGCGGCCACGCGCCGCGCCTTCCCCTCCGAGGCGCCCGGCCTCGGGGTGGAACTCGACATCGCCGCCATCGAGCGCCATCCCTTCGCACAGGAAGCGCCCCAGCGCGTATTCCACGAAGACGGCTCGGTGGGCGACTGGTAGACCTCAGCCCGGAAAGACCGACATGGCCCAGGACAACTCCCCCACAGCGCCGCTCTCCCAGCACGAATTCGAGGGCCGCATCGGCGTGGCCCGGGTGGACATCACCCCGCCGGCCGGCATGTTCGCCCGCACCTGGGGCAGCGCCACCCACGACATCGCCGAAGGCGTGCACCGGCCGCTCTACGCAACCGCGCTGGCCATCGCCGGCGAGGCAGGCGAAACGCTCTACTTTCTCGCCGCCGACCTCATGGTCTGGATGTCGAAGGACGACGAGGCCGGCATCCGCGAACCGGTGGAAGCCGCCCTCGGTGCGCAGCCGGGCGCGTTCATCTTGCATCTGTCGCACAGCCACGGCGCGCCCTTCACCGATCCCGCCCGTGCGGACGCCCCCGGCGGCCACCTCATCGCGGAGTACCGGGAGCAACTCGTCTCGGCCTTTAGCCAGGTGCTCGAGGAGGCGCGCTCCGCCATGGTGCCCGCGCGGCTGGGCTGGTCGGCCGGGCGCTGCGGGCTCGCCTACAACCGCGATCTGCCCGACCCGGAAACGGGCGCCCTGCTCTGCGGGATGAACACGGCGCGGCAGGCCGACGATACGCTGCTGGTGGGCCGGGTGACCGGCAGCGATGGCGCCGTCCTCGCCACGCTGGTGAACTACGCCTGCCACCCCACATCAACCGGGGGCGGCAACCGCCTGATATCCCCAGATTACATCGGCGCGATGCGCGAGATCGTGGAGCGCGACGCGGGTGGGATCTGCCTCTTCCTGCACGGGCCCGATGCCGAACTCACGCCACGCCGCAGCTTCGAGGATGATGTTGCCGCCGCCGACCAGAACGGCCGCGAGCTTGGCTACGCCGCCATGGCGACGCTGTCGGGCATGTTCCCGGCGGGCCAGCAGATGGAGTTTTCGGGCCGCGAGGAATCCGGCACGGCGCTGGGACGCTGGGGCCTCGCGCCGGTTCAGCCCGACCGCACCGCCAGTTTCGTGCAGGGCAGCGTCACTCTCGACGTCCGCTCCGATCTCCCCGATCTCGCCCGGCTCAGGGCCGACCTCGCCGAGGCGCCGGCCGGGTTCGCGCGCGAACGGGCGCAGCGCCGGCTCGCCATGCGCGAGAAGATCGGGGACGGCACGCACTACGAGATGCCGCTTGCGGTCTGGCGTCTTGGCGGTGCCGTGCTCGTGGGCGCTCCCGTGGAGCTCTACAGCGATTTCCAGATCGCGCTGCGGGCCCGGCATCCCGGCGTGCCCATCGCCGTGATGAACATCTGCAACGGCTACGTCAGCTACCTCCCTCCTCGGGAGGCCTATGCGCTCGATGTCTACCCGGTGCGGATCGCGCTCTTTTCGGAAGGCGGCGCCGAACGCGCGCTGGATGCCGCAAGCGCGATGGTCGCGCAGGTGCTCGGCGTCTGACGGCGGGGCACGCACGAGGCAGGCCTCGCGGCGCGCTGGCACCGCAACCCGGCCGAGCGGCGCGCCGCCCCCGCGCGGGGCAGGCCCGGCAAGCTCAGCCCGGCGCCTCCGCCGCCGCGATGAGACGCCCGACCACCACCACCTGCTGGCCCTGCCGCACCGGCGCGCCCCAGGCCTGCGCCACCACCACGCCGTCCACTCCAGCCCGCGCGGGCCATGGGGCGGCGTCGATCCGCTCGAAATCATGGACGAGGCCAACCGCCTCCCCCGCAGCAACCATGGCGCCGCAGGGCACGAGCGGCTCGAAATGCCCCGAAACCGGGCTCACGGTGAAGCAGGCGCGGTCGATCATCTCCACCCGCCGCTGGGTGCCGTCGGCCGTGTGCCCGAAAGGCGCCGCCTCGCCGCGCATCTGCCCTAGCCGCGCGGCGGCGCCGAGCACCCCGCGCCGCGCGCTGGCCACGCCGGCCGCGTGCACGCCGGTGCCCCAGCCCAGCTCCGCGCCGATGGCGATCTTGCCGAGGGTTTCCGCGTCGCTCGTCAGAAGTCCCGGGGTTTCGTTCTGGTAGACGATGACGAGCGGGAGGCCGAAGCCGGCAGCGATGGCTTCGGTGAGCCGCGCCCGGCGCGCATCGGCCACGGCGTGGAAACTCGCGCCCGGAGCGAAGCGGGCCACCTCGCCGCCGGCGTGCAGGTCGATCACGGCGTGGACATGGGGCCAGATCGCCGCGCGCACGAAGGCCGCGAGGCGATAGGTCACCGAGCCCGCGGGCCCGGGGCGCCCGGCATCCGTCACGAAGGCACGGTTGAGATTGCCGCCGTCGTCCTGCACCGAGTCGCGCGTGCCGCTGCGGAAGGCCGAGGGGTTGAGTACCGGCACGAGAATGAGCCTGCCCCGCACCGTGGCCGGATCGATCGCGGCAAGCAGGTGCTTGAGCGCCAGCGGCCCCTCGTACTCGTTGCCATGGGTGCCGCCGAAGGCCACGAGACCGCGGCCCGGCTCGGCCTCCGCGCCGACCATCACGGTGAGCGGCACCAGGTGGCTGCCCCACAGGCTGTCGTGCTCGATCGCCACCCAGTAGTCGCGCCGCCCGGGCGTTTCGAGATCGAGCGCGTCGGGCGCCACAACCTGCCGGCCGCCGCCCACCGCGCTCATGGCGCCGCCACCCGGTGCGCGGCGATGAACTCGCGGTCCACTTCCACGCCGAGCCCCGGGCCGTCGGGCACCGCGACCATGCCGTCGGCGTCGAGCGCGAGCGGTGCCGGGCAGATGCCGCGGGTCAACGGGCTCTGGCTGACGTTGAACTCGACGAACCGCGCCCGCGGAAGCGCGGCGATGAAGTGCAGGCTGTAGGCGGTGAGCAGGTGGGTGAGCCAGGAATGGGGCACGCAGTCGATGTTGGCGCGCTCCGCGCTCCGGGCGATGCGCAGCGCCGCGGTGAGCCCCCCGCAGCGCGACAGATCGGGCTGGACGACATCGACGCAGCCCGCCTCGATGAAGCGCTCGAATTCCCAGGCGGTGGCGAGTTGCTCGCCCGCCGCGACCGGAACCGGGCTCGCCGCGCGCACGGCGGCGTATTCGTCGAACCGTTCGGGGTGAATGAAATCCTCGACCCAGCCCACGCCGTATTCGGCGAGCCAGGTGCAAAGCTCGATGGCCTCGCGCCGGCTGCGCTCGCGGTGCGGCCCCTTCCAGCCCGCGCCGTACCAGCCCGGGTCGACCATGAGGTGCCGGTCGGGGCCCAGCGCATCGCGGGCCGCCGCCACGAGTTCCCGATCGCGCCCCGGATCCTCGCCGAACACGCCCCAGCCGAACTTGACCGCGCGAAAGCCCCGCTCCACGTAACCTCGTGCGGCCTCTGCCATGCCCTGCGGCGTCTCCCGGAACAGCGTGGAGGCGTAAGCGAGCACCCTGTCGCGCCGGCGCCCGCCCAGCATCTGCGCGAGCCCCATGCCCGCGGCCTGGGCCCGGATCGACCAGAGGCAGTTGTCGATCGCCGAGATGCACTGCATCGCGAGCCCGCGCCGGCCGTAGTAGGCGCTGCCCACGTAGAGCTTGTCCCACAGGCGCTCGGGCTCGCGGGGATCCTCGCCGAGCAGGAGCGAGCGGAGGGTGTGAAAGCCCAGCGTGCCCATCCCCTGCCCAGCGATCACCGCAACCGCCGCCGGCGCAAGCGTTTCCACGTCGGCCCAGCCTTCGAGGCCCTCGTCGGTGGCCACCCGCACGATGAGCTGCCAGTCGCCGTTGTCGCTCGCCTCGGCGCCGCCGGCGGTGGCGGCATAGGCGGTGTCGCCCCGCAGCAGGATCGGTTCGACCTCAGTGATCCGCATCGGCTGCTCCCTCGTCCAGTGCGGCTTGCGCTGCCCCCGGAGGGGGGCCGGCACCTTCGAACTCCTCCGCGAAGTGACAAGCCACGTGCTGCCCCGCCGCCAGGGTGCGCAAGGCGGGGCTTTCGCTGCGGCAGATGTCGCGCGCGTGGGGGCAGCGCGGATGGAAATGGCACCCGGAGGGCGGGTGGATGGGGCTCGGCAACTCGCCCTTGAGCCGCTGCCGGGGCCGGCGCAGGCGCGGGTGGTGCACCGGTACCGCCGCCATGAGCGCCCGCGTGTAGGGATGCAGCGGAGCCCGGAAGAGCTGCTCCGTCGGTGCCGTTTCAACGATGCGCCCGAGATACATCACGGCGATCCTGTCGGCGATGTGGCGCACCACCGCGAGGTCATGGCCGATGAAGAGGTAGCTGATGCCCATCTCGTCGCGGATGTCCTGCAAGAGGTTCACCACCTGTGCCTGCACCGAAACGTCGAGCGCCGAGACGGCCTCGTCGCAGACGATGAAGCGCGGGCGGGAGGCGATGGCGCGCGCGATGCCGATCCGCTGCCGCTGCCCCCCGGAGAACTGATGCGGATAGCGGTGGCGGAACCGCACCGGCAGGCCGACCCGCTCGAGCATCTCCGCCGCGTGGCGCGAAAGCTCCGCCGAGGGCCGCGCTCCCTGGGAGTAGAGCGGCTCGAGAATGATCTCCTCCACCGACAGGCGCGGGTTGAGCGAGGATTGCGGATCCTGGAACACGATCTGCATTTGCGAGCGCAGCCGACGCAGGGCCTCGGGCGCCATCGCCGCGAGATCCTGGCCGCCGAAGCGCAGGCTGCCCCCGGTGGGAGGCATCAGCCTGAGCACGAGACGGCCGACCGTGGACTTGCCGCAGCCGCTTTCGCCCACGAGGCCGAGCGTCTCGCGCTCGGCGATTTCGAACGAAACGCCATCGACCGCCCGCACCACCGGCTTGCGCCGCAGCAGGATGTTCGATCCGCCCAGCGTGAAGTGCTTCACGAGGCCCTCGACCTCCACGAGCGGCCCGCTCATGATGCGGCCTCACCGGCGGCAGCCTCGGCGCGCAGGCATGCGGCGCGCTGCCCGCCGCCGAGTTCGCGCATCTCGGGCCTGCCGGCCGCGCATTCGGACAACGCGCGCGGGCAACGCGGCGCGAAGAGGCAACCGGGCGGAGGTTCGGCCGGGTTCGGCATGCTGCCGGGGATGGTGACAAGGCGCTCCGCCGTCTGCACGAGGGTGGGCGTGCTGCGCAGGAGCCCCTCTGTGTAGGGATGCGCCGGGGCATCGAAGATGCGCATGGCCCCGGCCTCCTCGGCCACGCGCCCGGCGTACATCACCACCACGCGGTCGGCCAGTTCGGCCACGACGCCCATGTTGTGCGTGATGAGCAGGATCGCCGTCGAGAACTGCTCGCGCAGGTCGAGGAGCAGGTCGAGCAGCTGGCCCTGGATCGTGACGTCGAGCGCCGTCGTGGGCTCGTCGGCGATCAGGAGCCGCGGCGAGCAGGACAGCGCCATGGCAACCATCGCCCGTTGCCGCATGCCCCCCGAAAGCTGGTGCGGAAAATCGTCGAGCCGCTGTCGCGGCGAGGGGATGCCGACACTGTCGAGCAGCTCCACCGCGCGGTCGCGCGCGGCGCGCGGGCTCAGCCGCTCGTGGGCGTGCAGCGTCTCGACGATCTGCCGGCCGATCGTGAACACCGGGTTGAGGGAGGTCATCGGTTCCTGGAAGATCATGCCGATCTCGCGCCCGCGCACCTTTTGCCACTGGCGGCGTGAAAGCCGCGCCACGTCGCGCCCGGCGAAGGAGATCTCGCCGGATACCGCCGCGGTGGACGGCAACAGGCCCATGGACGCGAGCGCCGTGACGCTCTTGCCGGACCCGCTCTCGCCCACGAGGCACACGATCTCCCGTGCGTCGACCGAGAGGCTTGCCCCGTCCACCGCGGGCAGCCGCCCGCTGCCCGGCGCGAAATCCACCGTCAGGTCGCGGATCGCGAGGAGCGGACCCGCGCCGGCACTGCCTGCCCCGGCGTTCATCCCTGCTCCACCTTCATGCGCGGATCGAGCACGTCGCGCAGGCCGTCGCCGAGCAGGTTGAGCCCGAGCGCGGTGATGGCGATGGCCACGCCGGGAACGATCGTGAGCCACGGCGCCTCGCGCAGGTAGGCGCGCCCCTCCGAGATGAGGATGCCCCAGCTTGGCACCGTCGGCGGTGCACCGAGGCCGAGAAAGCTCAGCACCGCTTCCGAGAGCACGGCATAGGCGAAGACGAAGCTCAGCTGCACGATGAGCGGGGCCATGCAGTTGGGCAGGATGTGGCGCCTCAGGATGCGCGTGTCCTTGGCGCCGCCGGCGCGGGCGGCCTGCACGAAATCGAGCTCGCGCACCACGATCACCGAAGAGCGCACCACACGCGCCGTGCGCGGTACGTAGACCACCGAAAGCGCCACCACGGCCGTTACCGCCGACGGGCCGAGTGCCGCGGCGATGCCGATGGCCAGGAGAACGGCGGGAAAGGCCATCAGCGCGTCGGCCACGCGCATCAGGATGTTGTCGAGCCGAGAGTAGTAGCCGGCGAGCGCGCCGAGCAGCACGCCGAAGACGCCGTTGATCAGCACTACGCTGAGCCCGATCATGAGGCTCAGGCGCGCGCCGTAGAGCACCCGGGCCAGCATGTCGCGGCCGAGGTTGTCGGTCCCCAGCGGGAACGCCAGCGAGGGCGGCTCGAAGCGGTCACGGATCGAAAGCGCATTCGGCGCACGGTCGGTGATGAGCGGGGTTGCGAGTGTCAGCAGCACGATGGCGCCGAAGAGAACCGCGCCGGTCACGAAGGCGCGGTTGCGCAGGAACGGGCGCGCTTGCGCCCGCAGCCGCGCCGACAACGGCGGCGGGCCCGGCGGCGCTGTGCCCGCGCCCGCGTTGCGGCCAGCGGCCATCAGTCGCCGCCCTTCACTCGGATCCGGGGATCGAGCCAGGTATAAAGAACGTCGATCACGATGTTCAGGAGCAGCAGCGCCGCCGTTATGAAGAACAGCCCCCCCTGCACCATCGGGTAGTCACGGCTCATGATGGCATTTCCCATGAGCGCCCCGATGCCCGGAACGCCGAAGATCGTCTCGATGATGATGGAGCCCGAGAGCAGTACCGAGAGGATCAGGCCCAGCACGGTGACCACCGGCATCATCACGTTGGCCAGCGCATGCAGCCCGATCACCTTCCACTCGGGAAGGCCCTTGGCGCGGGCGGTGCGGATGTAGTCCTGCCCGAGCACCTCGAGCATGGTCGAGCGGGTGATGCGCGTGAGCAGGCCCGCCTGCAGCAGCGCCAGCGCCGCCGCGGGCATGGTGGCCGTTCGCAGCCAGCCCACCGGGTCTTCCGAAAAGGGCACGTAGCCGCCGGTGGGCAGCCAGCCGAGATGCACCGAGAAGATCACGATCATCACCAGCGCGAGCCAGAAGTTGGGGAGCGACACGCCGACGAGCGCGAAGAGCGTGGCGGCCTGGTCGATCCAGGTGTTGTGGTAGAGCGCCGCGATCACGCCGGTGACGAGCCCGAAGACGATGGTGATGGCCAGCGAGTAGAGCGCGATGCCGATGGTGATGGGCGAACGGTCGATGATCGCTTCCGTCACCGGGATCCCGAGCATCAGCGAACGCCCCAGATCACCCTGGAAGAGATTGACGTAGAAGGTGAGGATCTGGACGTGGAACGGCTTGTCGAGGCCGAGGTTCTGCCGGATCTGCGCGAGATCGGCAGCCGTGGCCGTGGGGCCGCCGATCACCGTCGCCGCGTCTCCCGGGATCAGGTAGATGATCCCGAAGGCGAAGAGGCTCACGAGAAACAGCACCGGGACGGCCTGCAGGAGGCGGTTGAGGGTGTAGCCGATCACGCCTGGGCTCCGGGATGCGAGCGCTGATTGGGTCCGGCGGGCGGCGCGTCCGCCCACCGGGATGTCGCGGGCAGCGCCCGCGACGGCGGCATCAGCCGTCGAGCCAGACGTTCGAGACCCGCGTGTTGAAGAACGGGCGGTAGTTCTCGACGTTGCTGCGGATACCCTGGGTGCTGGGCAGGACGCCGAACGGGATCACCATCGCCGTTTCCAGCGCGATCCGCTGGGCGTTTGCGAAGGCTTCCCTGCGCTCCTCGAGCGTCGCGCCGTTCTCGACGATCTCGAAGTAACGGTTGAAGTCGGGATCGCCCTCGTTGCCGATCGGCTTGTGCACGTTATTGGGGTTGGCGAGGTTGCGCAGCGAGGTGGGCCCGCCGATCGCCGTCGTGGTGATCCAGCCGGTGTAGAAGAAGTTCCAGCCCTCGGTCTCCTGCTCGCTGGTGGCGAGCGCGGTTGGCCAGTCGAGCACGCGCAGTTCGGCGTTCATTCCGGCCGCCTTGAGCTGCTCGCTCATAACCAGCGCGGTGGTGTACATGAACGGGAACTGCTGGTTGGTGAGCAGGACGATCGGCTCTCCGTCATAGCCGCCCTCCTCGAGAAGCGCGCGGGCACGTTCGGGATCGGCCTGGTTGTAGAACTCGGTGCCGGCCTCCGAGTAGTAGGCCTGGCCGGGATACTGGAGCGCCCCGTTCAGCTGGAAGGCCCCGTCGGTTGCCGCGTCCATGATCTCTTCCATGTCCATGGCGGCCATCATCGCCTGGCGCACCTTGATGTTGTCGGTCGGAGGTGCAGAGAAGTTGGGATACCCGATGTTCATGCCCCAGGTCTCGAGCCGCACCAGCTCCACCCCCTCGACCTCCTCGAGGCGCGGCTGGGAAATGGTAGGCACGTCTTCCACGATATGCGCTTCGCCGGTCTCCAGCGCAGCCATGCGCGCGCCGGCCTCGGTCAGCATCCGGAAGCGGACGGTATCCACGCAGGCCTGCTTGCGGCCCGCAAAGCCGCTCACCCCGTCGAGGGCGTTGTTGGGGGTGTAGCCCTCGAAGCGCTCGAGCAGCACGTGGCTGTCGGGCACGAACTCCACGAACCGGAACGGCCCGGTTCCGATCATGTCCACCTGGTTGGCCGGCTTGCCGGCCTCCTCCTCGGGCATGATCACGATCGGGACGGTGTAGGAGGAGAGGTTCTCGATGAAGGTGGGCTGCGGCGAGGAAAGCGTGATGACGAAGGTTTCATCGTCGGGGGTTTCCCAGCCGGCCACGATATCGAGCACCGATCGGTTGAACCCGATGTCCTTGTAGCGCTGGTAGGAGGCGGCCACGTCGGCCGAGGTCATGGGCTTGCCGTTGTGGAAGGTCACGCCGCTGCGCAGCTTGAACGTGTAGGTCAGGCCGTCGTCCGACGCCGTGATGCTCTCGGCGAGGTCCGGCACGGGATTCATGTTCTCGTCGCGGATCACGAGGGTTTCGTAGACGTTCATCGCCACGTTGCGTGTGGCCGAGGAGGTATTGGTCTGCTGGTCGAGCGAGGGCACGCCGGCCTGAAGGCCCACGATGAGTTCGCCGCCCGTACGCGGGCATTCGAAGGGTTGGGCCAGGGCACCGCCCGCCAGCATGACGCCGGCTGCGATGGTAGAGAGAAACTGGGCCTTGAGATGGGATCGTGCCACTTTGAGGTCCTCCATGTTGGTTACGCGGATCGGTTTGGTCTGCCCGAGCCTTTTTTTGCCGGCGTCACGGCGCGAAGCCGCCGTGCCACCAGTGGTCGAACGGGTTGGAGTGCAGGATCGCCTCGATCGTGTCCGCGCTGATGCGTGGAAGCGCCGTGCCCTCGAGCTGGTCGTTGATGCGGCGCAGGCCCTCGATGGACTCCTCCACGCCGGCGAACGGAAAATCGGTGCCCCAGAAGATCTTGTCCCGCTCGGTGATGCGGTACTCCTGCGCGGTGATCAGGGCATTCCAGTATTGCCAGGGCCGGTAGCACAGCGCCGAGATCTCGCAGTAGACGTTGGGGTGCTTCCTGACCACGGCCACGCACTCGCCCATCCACGGGTGCGCCATGTGCGCCAGGATCATCTTCAGATCGGGATGGCGCAGGGCCACGGCATCCACGTCGACGGGGCGACCGAGCTCGATGGGCGCGTTGCGCGCGAAGGTGGTGCCCATGTGCATGGTCAGGGGCAGGTTGTTGGCCTCGCAATAGGCAAGGACGGGGGCCATGCGCTCGTCGAGCAGCGACACGCCGCTGTAGATGGGGCCGAACTTCACCCCCCGCAGGCCGAGGGTCTCGATGGCGTGGCGAAGAAGCTCCATCGTGTCGGGCCGGCGCGGATCGATGGCGGCGAACCCCACGAACTTGTCCGGGTAACGCGCCACCGCGGCCGCGGTGACCTCGTCGTTGCCGTCGATCCCGGCACTGTCGGCGTAGCGCGGCGAGAAGAGGATCGCCCGGTCAACGCCCTCCATGGCCGCATGGATGGTATCGGCATCGGCGGCCGGGTTCACGCTGCCCGGGCGGGAATAGGCGGTGCCCTCCGAGAACAGCGGGGTCAGCTGGCCGGCGTCGTAGACGTTGACGTGGCAATCAACGATCATCGCGGATCATCCGATCAGAGCACGCCGAATTCATCGTAGACATCGGCAAGCAGGCGCCCCTTAAGAAGCGCCTCCTGCGACTTGTTCTCGCCCGAGAGCTTCAGGCGCGCGCCGGCGACAACCGCGTCCTCCAGCGCCTGCGGGATCACCAGGCAGCCGTCGGCATCGCCGAACAGGATGTCGCCCGGCATGACCCGTACGCCGCCGCATTCGATGGGTACGTCGATCTCGATGACCTTTCCGCGCCCCCGGCTGTCGAGCGGCGCGATACCGCCGGCGAATACCGGAAATCCGAGCTCGCGCACGTGCCTGATGTCGCGCACCATGCCGTCCATGACCGCCCCCACCGCGCCGCGCATCCGGGCCGCGGTGCTGAGCAGGCCGCCCCATGGCGCGATCCGCCCGGTTCCGCCGCACGCCGAAACCGCGATGTCGCCGGGTCTCAGGCTGTCGACCAGCGCGATCTCCAGCTCGTAGTGGTTCTCGTCGTCGCGCGGCGGCGCGTAGACATCCGCGTAGAGCATGGTCCGCGCACGCCCCACCATCACGAGGCTCTCGTCGAGCGGCCGGATATGCGGTGCCAGCACCTGGGCGGTGTGGCCGAGCCCGTCCAGCACGTCGGAGATGAGCGCGCAGAAAAAGCGCTCGCGCATCTCGATCAGCACCGGATCCGTCGTCTGCTCGACGTCCGCAAAAGCCGCTGCGTTGTTCATGGGCCGAGTTTCCCGTAACCTTTATCCTTAAAGTAGGGTGGCACGAGCCTTGGCCACAGGTCAACACCGTTGTTCGAGCACTCTTTCGTGGTCAGGCGGACTCCCCGGGCACGAAATCCACCGGGAGCACGATGTCGGCACGCGGGAAGCGGCCGGTCTCGATGCGGGCGAGCAGCTCCTCGCCGGCGCGAAAGCCCATCTCGTAGGCAACCGAGCGCACCGTCACGAGGCTCGGCTGCGAGAACGCCGCGAAATCGAAACTGTTGAACCCGGTCACGCGCACCTCGCCGGGCACGCGGATGCCCCTGCGAGCGAGATACTGGATGGCGGCCATGGCCATGCGATCGTTCCCGCCGATGACCGCGTCGGGCACCCCACCCGCGGCGATCGCGGCGGCGAGCGCGGCCTGGGTGTCGCCGATCGTCTCGGCGCCGCAGGGCACAACCTGAAGATCGACGCCCGCCGCCTCGCAGATCTCGCGAACGCCGGCGAGACGCTCCGTGATTGCCGGCCATTCCTGCCCCGGCGCGAGGAACATCACCCGCCGCGCACCCTTGCCAACGAGGTAGCGCGCGATTTCCACCGCACCGCCGCGATCGTCCTGCCGCACCGAGCAGACGCCATCGTGGGGCGCCTTTTCCTGGATCAGGACCAGCGGCATCTTCAGGTCCACGAGCCGTTGCAACAGCGTTTCACGCTGGGCGGGCGCGCCGGAGAGCACCGCGCAGACCCCGTCGGTCTGCACCTGGGACAGGAGCGGCGCGCGCAGCATGGACTCGCTGCGCACACCCTGCAGGACCACGCTGTAGTTCCGTTCGGTGGCGAAGTTGGAGATCCCCGCCACGACCTGTGTCGTGAACGGGTCGTTCAGGAACTGCGGGACATCGTCGAGCACCAGCACGCCGATGGCGTGGGAGCGTTGCGAACGGAGCCGGCGGGCTGCCGCGTGAGGCCGGTAGCCGAGCTTCTCGATGGCGGCCTGCACCTTGCGGCGGGTTTCCGCGCCCACCTCGCTGTCGCGGCGGTTGAGCACGTTCGACACGGTCATCGGGGTCACGCCGGCTTCGAGGGCGACGTCCTTGAGCGTGAGACTCCCGCGCCGCAGCTTGGGCCCCGAGCTCACCGCTCCGCACCGCCAAAAAGCGGGGCACGATGCAGCAACCACGGGCATTGGGGCATGTTCAGGGTCATCGGCACCGCTCCGCTTCCGCTCCGACTACCCCCCGGGCGCCCCGCTTTCAAGGTCGCGCGGCCTGCGCGCCGCACCGGCGCGCCCCGTCAGGTGCCCTGCGCGGCGTTCGGCGGTCCGCGATGAAGATCGGTCAAGAAGCCGATCAACTCGTCGTAGCCGATCTCCGAGGTGGGAGTGTCGAGAACGAGCCGGCCGCGATCGAGCACCACGAGTCGGTCGCACACCTCGTGCACGTAGACGATGTTGTGCTCGATGAAGATGCACGAATGGCCGGCCTCGCGGATCGAGCGGATGAAGTTGAGCACCTTCCGCACCTCCGAGAGCGCCAGCGCCACGGTGGGCTCGTCGAGCACGATCAGGTCGCTGTCGAAGTGCATGGCACGGCCGATGGCAACGCCCTGCCGCTCGCCGCCCGAAAGCCGGCTGACAGGAGTGTTCACGTCGATTCCCGCGCCGCGGAAGCCGATGGTGTTGCGCATGATCTCCTCTGAGATCCGCTTCTGCTCGGCAACGCGGATGAAGCCGAACCTGTCGGTGATCGGGCGGCCCACGAAGAAATTGCGCCAGAGCGGCTGCTTTTCTCCCAGCGAGGAGGTCTGGTGCACCGTCTCGATGCGCAACTCGCGCGCCTTGCGCACCGAGTAGCTCGAGAAGTCGATCTTGCGACCGCGGATGAAGACATCCCCGTCGGTGGGCGCCTCGACGCCGGTAAGGACCTTGATCAGGGTGGATTTGCCCGCGCCGTTGTCGCCGATCAGGCCGACGATCTCGTTCGAGCCGATCTCGAGCGAGACATCGCGGAGGCTCTCCACCGGCCCGTAGGACTTGCTGACGCCGTCGAGGCGCACGATGGGGGGAACGCTCATGGAGCCTCGTCTCCTTTAAGGGTGCGCGGGCCGCCTGCCGCGTGGGCGAGCGGCCCGCCGCGTGTCCTCAGCGGATGCCCTGTGCGACCAGTTCCTCGATCATGGCGACGTTGTCGCTCGTCACCACGCCGCCACCGGTGTTGAGCATCAGCCCGCCCAGCCCGTACTTGGCCTGGAGCGTCGCCGCGACCACGGGCATGAAGCCCTGAAGATAGGGCTGCTGGTCGAGCACGAGGGTGAGATAGCCCTGCTTGACCTCTTCGATCGCCGCCGGAGAGATGTCGAAACCGGCCGTCACGACCTCGCCGGCCTCTTTTCCGGCGTCGCGCAGCACCTTCCCGAGAAAGGCGGTGATCCCGCCATGGCCCGGCACGATGATGGCGTCGGTCTCGGGGTTGCTCTGCAGGTAGCTGACGAGCACCGGCACGGCGAGCGATGCGTCCTGCACCGCCTCGGTGGACCATTGCAGCGTGTCGTAGGACACGCCGGCCTCGTCGAGCGCGGCGAGCGTCCCGCGCGAGACGATTTCGCCCGCGCCGCCCTCCGCGAACTCGCCGTAGACCACGATCTGGGCATCCGCGCCAAGACCGCCCTCGGCAAGCGTCAGCCGGGCGAGGTTCTCGCCGGCCTGGTAGTTGTCGAGCCCGAAGTAGCTCGCCCCCGAGCCTTCAAGGTTGTTGTTGCCGACCACGACGACCACCCCCTCGCGCTGTGCACGGGTCATGAAGGTGCTCATCGCCTCGGTGCCGGGGTGGCCCATCACGATGATCGCGTCGGGCAGCGCCGCCAGCGCCTCGTTGGCCTGCTGGAGCATTCGCTGCGGGTTCCACTGCGAGTGCTGCTCCACGAGCCGCACGTCGAGCACGCGCGCCGCGTCGCGGGCGCCGAGTTCACGCGCGAGGGTGGCCGGCCCGCCCGGGTTGCCGCCCATCTGCATGTAGATGGTCAGCCCGCCCTCCACCGGTTCGTGCTGCTGCGCAACGGCCGCAGCCGGAGCGACGAGCGCGGCAAGCCCCGCGGCTGCCGCCAGTCTGGCAAGGTATCGCATGGTTTTCTTCCTTCTCCCTGTTGTTACGGTTGGCCTTTTGCGTTTGCCGAATAGGGCGTTCACCGCCGGCCCCGCAGAATTCGCAGCACGGGCACCTTGTCGGGGTCCTCGATGGCGGTGTTCATCGTGACGGAAAGTACGAACACCAGGCCGATGAAGAACCGGGTCCAGAAGCCCTGGATGCCGGAGGCCACGAGACCGGCCTCGATGACCGTCACGATGAAGGCTGCGAAGACGGTGCCCACCACCTTGCCCGACCCGCCGAAGATCGAGGTGCCCCCAATAAATACGGCGGCGATCACCGTGAGCAGGTACCCCATGCCCTGGGTCGAGAAATAGGCGGTCGTCTCCAGCGTCAGGAACACGCCGCCGAGTGCTGCCAGCGTGCCCGAGAGGGCGAAGAGCTTGATCTTTTCCCGTGTCGCGTTGATCCCGACGACCCGAGCGACCTCGAGATTGTCGCCGATGAAGAGCAGGCTCTCCCCGAACCGGTGACGGTTGAGCAGGAACCAGATGAACACCGAGATCGCGAGCGCCCAGAGCATCTGCACCGGGAAAACGCCCCCGATGCGCCCCACGAAGATGCTGTGGAAGGTGGTGCCGTAGATGTCGGGGATCGCAAGCTGCATGCCGCCGGACACCACCGTCACCAGCCCGCCCCAGAGAAACAGCATGGCCAGCGTGGCGATGAGCGAGGGAATGCCGAGCATCGTCACGACAAGGCCGTTCACGGTGCCCATGGCGACCCCCACGAGAAGGGCCGCGAGGAGCGCCAGCCAGGCGAGATCGTAGGACTGGTAGAGGATGCCGAAGGTGTAGCTCGCGCCGGCCACCACCGATGGAAACGAAAGATCCATCTCCCCGGCCACCGCAACCAGCGTGACCCCGAGCGCGATGATCAGCGGCGGCGGCACCGTCGCCATGAAGCTCATGTAGACCCGGTAACCGAGGAAAGCCTGCGGCGCGGCGAACATGAAGATGACGACCAGCGCGATGAAGACCAGCGCGATCGGCACGCCCTCCACCGCCAGCAAGCGGCGCAGGTGCCCGCCCGGGCCATGCGCCCGCGCCCCGCGGCTGCGGGAGGCGCGCGCGCCCTGTGCGCTTTCGGTCATTATGGGAGCCCCGGGCGTCGGGCAGCGGGCCGACCGTTTGCAGGGTACCACCCCTCGAGGAGAATCGCCCGCGCCGCGCCCGAAACCGCGCCGGCACCCTTGGCACTATGGCGTGTTTGGCTTCGCGCATTGGCAGGCATCGCGTTCCCCTGTCGGTGCGCCGGTGTCTGCGACACGGCAACTTTAACCTTAAAGTGAGCGTGGCATAGAGCGCATGGCCGGTCAATCCCCGCCGGCGGGTGCCCGGGGGCACGCAAGCGCGGGCGCCGCGCGCGTCAGCCGAAGCGCGCGCGCGTGCGGTTCGCGAAGGCCACGAGGGAGAGCATCACGGGCACCTCGACAAGCACGCCCACGACGGTGGCGAGCGCAGCGCCCGAGTTCAGCCCGAACAGGCTGATCGCGACGGCAACCGCCAGCTCGAAGAAGTTGGAGGTGCCGATCAGCGCGCAGGGCGCCGCGATCCGGTGGGGAACGCGCAGCGCGAAGGCGGCAGCATAGGCAAGCACGAAGATGCCGTAGGACTGGATCAGGATCGGCACTGCGATCAGCACGATCACCTCGGGCCGATCAAGGATCACCCCGCCCTGCAGCCCGAACAGGATCACCACCGTGGCGATCAGCCCGACCACCGACCACGGCTTGACGCGGGCTCGAAACGCCTCGATCCGGGCCGGGCTCCCGAGCCGGCTGCGCGTGATCAAACCCGCCGCCAGCGGCAGCGCCACGAAGAGCACGACCGAGAGCACGAGCGTGCCCCAGGGCACCGCGATGTCGGTGACGCCAAGAAGAAAGGCAACGATCGGCGCAAAGGCGAACACCATCACCACGTCGTTCACCGAGACCTGCAGAAGCGTGTAGCCCTCGTCGCCGCGCGTGAGCTGCGACCAGACGAAGACCATCGCCGTACAGGGCGCGGCGCCCAGCAGGATCAGCCCCGCGATGTATTGCTGCGCATCCTCGGGCGCGATGAGATCGGCGAACACCACCTCGAAGAACAGCACGCCGAGCGCAGCCATGGTGAACGGCTTGATAAGCCAGTTCACCGCAAGGGTGATGACAAGCCCCTTGGGCTGCTTGACCACGTCGCGCAGGCTGCGCGGATCGACACCCACCATCATCGGGTAGACCATGGCCCAGATCAGCACGGCGACCACGAGGTTGACCCGCGCCACCTCCGCCGCGGCCACCGCCTCGACGAGCGCCGGCGCGGCCGCGCCGAGGGCGATGCCGCCCGCCATGGCAAGCGCGACCCAGAGCGAGAGATACCGTTCGAAGAGGCTCAAGCCGCTGCCCCCGCCTCGGGGTCCTGTTCGGGGCGGAGACGCCCCGCAGCAAGCGCCGAGAGCGCCACGAGAACAGTCGCCGTGGCGAGCATCAGCGCGAGCCCGCCGATCTGGTAGGTGAGCCCGGAAAGCACGGTGCCGGCAAGGCGTCCTGCGGCATTGGCCATGTAGTAGAAGCCGACGTCCATCGTCACCCGCTCGTTCCTGGTGAAGGCGAGGATGAGGTAGGAATGGAGCGCCGAGTTCACCGCGAAGATCGCCCCGAAGGCCATGAGCCCGGCCACCAGCGTGGCTGTCAGCCAGGGCTGCGGGCCGCCCGCGGCCAGCGCCGCCGCCGCGAGCCCGGCCGGCACCACCGCCAGCGCCCAAGCCCAGCCCCGCGCCGCAGAGACGAGCGCGCCTTCTGGCCGGCTTGCCGCCCGCAGGATGCGCGGGGCGCTCCCCTGGACCGCCCCGTAAAGGATCACCCAGATCGCCATGAAAATGCCGATCAGGAAGAATGCGGCGCGGTTGCCCTCGATGGTGCCGTCGGAAAGCACGGCGTAGAAGTAGATCGGGATGCCCACCACGAACCACACGTCTCGCGCGCCGAAGAGAAACACCCGCGCGGCCGAAAGCCTGTTGACGTTGGCCGACTTCGAGAACACCTCCGCGAACTTCGCTCCCTTGCGCCCCTTCGGCAGCCCGGCGGGCATGGCGACGAGCACCGCGGCGAGGATCGCGGCGAGGACCGCCGCCATCGCCAGCACGGCCCAGGTGAAACCCAACGTCGCAAGCAGCGCCGCGCCGAGCAGGAAGCCGAGCCCCTTCACCGCGTTCTTCGAACCCGTAAGGATCGCCACCCATCGAAAGAGCGCGCCCTGCCCCGCGGGCGCCAGGATCTTCACCGCCGATTTGGAGGACATCTTGGCAAGGTCCTTGGCCACGCCGCTCGCCCCCTGCACCAGCATCACATACGCCACCGAAAGCCCGATCGCCCAACCCGGATCGAGCTGCGCGAGGGCGAGCAGGGCCAGCACCTGCAGCCCGAGCCCGGCGTAGAGCGTGGAGGTCAGCCCGAAGCGCGCCGCGAGCCAGCCCGCCGAGAGATTGGTGATCATCCCGGCGATCTCGTAGAGCACGAAGAGATAGGCGAGCTGCACCGGGCTGAACCCCAGCGTGTGGAAGTGCAGCAGCACCAGCATCCTGAGCGCGCCGTCCGTGAGCATGAAGGCCCAGTACGCGGCGGTGACGGCGATGTAGGCCGAAAGCCCGTCCGGGCGCCGCTCTGGGACGGCTCGGCTCACGGCGCGGCCCCGACCATCATCGCCACGTCGACCAGCCGGTGCGCGTAGCCCATCTCGTTGTCGTACCAGGCGTAGATCTTCACCTGGGTGCCGTTGATCACCATGGTCGAGGGCGCATCGATGATCGAGGAGCGTGGATCGTTCGTGTAGTCTGCCGAAACGAGCGGCCGCTCCTCGTAACCGAGGATACCCGCGAGCGGCCCCTCGGACGCCTCCTTCAGCAGCGCGTTCACCTCCTCCACGCTCGTTTCGCGCGCAACTTCGAAGACGCAATCGGTGAGCGAGGCATTCAGCAGCGGCACGCGCACGGCATGGCCGTTCAGGCGGCCCTTCAGCTCGGGGTAGATCAGGGTGATCGCGGTAGCGCTGCCCGTTGTCGTGGGGATGAGCGAGTTCAGCGCCGATCGTGCGCGCCGCAGATCCTTCGCCGGCCTGTCCACGATGGTCTGGGTGTTGGTGACATCGTGGATGGTGGTGATGGACCCGTGTCGGATGCCGAGCCCCTCGTGGATCACCTTGACCACCGGGGCAAGGCAGTTCGTCGTGCAGCTTGCCGCGGTCACGATGTCATGCACGCGCGGATCATAGGTGCCCTCGTTCACGCCGTAGACGATGTTCGCCGCACCGCCGTCCTTCACCGGCGCGGACACGACCACCTTCTTGACCCCGGCTTCGAAATAAGGCGCCAACGCCGACGCCGATCTGAAGGCGCCGGTGCACTCGATCACCACGTCGACGCCGGAGAGCGGAAGTGCGGAAAGCTCGCGCGTACCAACGAATGGGATGCGCGTGCCGTCGACGGCAACGCTCTTCGCGTCATGGGTGAACTCTGCCGGCCAGCGCCCGTGCACGGTGTCGAATTCCAGCAGATGCGCATGCATCGCCGGATCGCCCGTGGCATCGTTGATCCAGGCAAGGCGCGCGCCCCGCTCGAGCAGCGGGCGCAGCGCAAGCTTGCCGATACGACCCAGCCCGTTGAGCGCGTAGACGGTCATGCGGGCGCCTGCGTGCCTGCCGCGGCGCCGGCGCCGATCTCGTCCACGGCCTTCTGCAGCGAGATCCGGTCGAGCGAGGCGATGGGCAGCGCCGTGAAGGCGAGAATCCTGTTGCGGAGGGCGCCATACGCCTGCTGGAACGCCAGACTCTTCTCGGCATCGGTGCCTTCCACCTTCACCGGGTCGGCCATGCCCCAGTGCGCGCTCACCGGCTGGCCCGGCCAGGCCGGGCAGTCCTCGTTGGCCGCGTGGTTGCACACGGTGAAGACGAAATCGAAGCTCGGCGCATCGGCACCCTGAAACTCCGAGACATGCTTCGAACGCAGCGGCGCGAGATCGTGCCCCTTCTGGCCGAGCACGTCGAGCGCGAAGGGGTTGGGCGCGCCGGAGGGGCGCGTGCCGGCGGAAAAGGCCTCGAAGCGGTCGCCCGCCTCGGCACGCAGAAGCGCCTCGGCGAAGAGCGACCGGGCCGAGTTGCCGGTGCAGATGAACAGGACCTTGTAGGCAGGAGCAGGCATGGGAGGCGTTCCTTGCAGGAAGGGGAAGGAGACCGGCGCGCAAACGTCGGGCCGGCCGCGGCAGCAGTCGAGAAGCAGGAAATCGAGGGTCTGTCGCACCCGCGTCATGTCGATGGCGTAGCGCAGGGAGGTCGCCTGGCGTTCGCGCGTCACGAGGCCGGCCTGGCAAAGCGCGGCGACATGCGCCGAGAACGTCGAAGGCTTCAGGCCCAGCGCATCGGCCAGCTCGCCGGCCGGAACACGGTCGGGGTAGCGGCGCATCAGGAGCCGGAAGAGCGCGAGCCGCTGCGGGTGGCCGAGTATCGACAGGCGATGCGCGAAGATATTTTCCATTTTTCGCGAATATGCGAATTATAGAATTCTGACAACAGATTTATCTCGGATTGCAGCGCGTTCTCGGAGCGCGCGGCATCAGGCGCCCTCGCCCTGGCGCAGGCGATGCCGCACGCCCCGCCGCACGTAACGCGAAAAGGGCGGAGGCCTTTCGGCCCCCGCCCCCCTGAAGCGTCATGCGCTGACGGGCTTTTCTTCTCAGAAGAACCCGAGCTTGTTGGGGTTGTAGCTCATCAGGATGTTCTTGGTCTGCTGGTAGTGGTCCAGCATCATCTTGTGCGTCTCGCGCCCGATGCCCGACTGCTTGTAGCCGCCGAAAGCCGCATGCGCCGGGTAGGCGTGGTAGTTGTTCACCCAGACGCGACCGGCCTCGATGGCCCGGCCGAAACGGTAGCACCGGTTTGCATCGCGCGACCAGACACCGGCGCCGAGCCCGTACATCGTGTCGTTGGCGATGGCGAGCGCCTCGGCCTCGTCCTTGAAGGTTGTCACCGAAACCACCGGCCCGAAGATCTCCTCCTGGAAGACCCGCATCTTGTTGTGGCCCTTCAGGATCGTCGGCTGGATGTAGAAGCCGTTCGCGAGATCGCCGCCGAACCGCGCGGCATCGCCGCCCACCAGCACCTCGGCGCCTTCCTCGACCCCGATGGTCAGGTAGGACATGATCTTGTCCTGCTGCTCCTGGCTGGCCTGGGCGCCGACCATGGTGTCCATGTCACGCGGATCGCCCTGCTTGATCGCCTTCACCCGCTCGATGCAGCGCGCGATGAACTCCTCGTAGATGTCTTCCTGGATGAGGGCACGGCTCGGGCAGGTGCAGACTTCACCCTGGTTGAACGCGAAGAGCACGAAGCCCTCGACCGCCTTGTCGAGATAAGCGTCGTCTTCCGCCATGATGTCCGAGAAGAAGATGTTGGGCGACTTTCCGCCCAGTTCGAGCGTCACCGGGATGAGGTTTTCCGTGGCCGCCTTCATGATCTTGCGGCCGGTCTCGGTGGAGCCGGTGAAGGCGATCTTCGCGATGCGCGGGCTGGTGGCGAGCGGCGCACCAACTTCGGGGCCCATGCCGTTGACGATGTTGAGAACGCCCGCCGGGAGGAGATCGCCGATCAGCTCGGCCAGCACCATGATCGCAGCGGGAGTCTGCTCTGCGGGCTTGAGCACGATGGCGTTGCCCGCGGCGAGCGCCGGAGCGAGCTTCCATGCCGCCATCAGGATCGAGAAGTTCCACGGGATGATCTGGCCGACGACGCCCAG
>CAYXOX010000003.1:0-71764 GCA_964466745.1 uncultured Rhodobacterales bacterium | reverse complement strand
CCCGGGAAGCCCGGGGGGAAGGACTCCGCGCGTGCAAACCGGCGGCGCCGCGCAGAATTGCCGTGCGACGCGCCCGCGCCGTGGCGGCCCCCCTCGGGCATCACCTGAGGTTTTCTCTTCAAGCCATTGTCTGCGCTTCATGATCCCTGGCCTTGCCAAGCGGCTCCGGAGCGCTTGTCGCGCCGGCATTCCCGGATCTTCTTTCCTGCCGATGCCGCCTTCTGCGACGCCTTCCTTCGCCGTTGCCCACAAATATGGCTTGCTTCGTACCGTGCAGGTCATAAGATGTCTATAGATGTATGGGGCGCGACAGAACGCCCCGACCGGACGACAACCACTGTTTCAGGGAGGAAACGATGCTGTCCAAGAAGTCTGAAATCCACGCCGCCGGTGTCCGGCGGCCCCGCCTGGGCGTTGCGGCTCTGGCGGTTGCCGCCGGCCTCGCGGCCGCTTCGTTCGCGCCGGCGCCGAGCGCGGCGCAGGACGTCACCGAACTCACGGTGTGGTTCGCGCGCGAATACACGGTGCCGTCGCGCGAGCGGCTTGCCGCATTTGCAGAAGAGACCGGTATAACGCTGACCGTCGACGTGCAGCCGAACGACAATCTCTTCTCGCAGCTTATCCGCATGCGCGATGCGGGCCTCGAGCTGCCGGACGTCGTCCATCTGGATGGCTTTCTGCGCCCCGTCGTCGCGGAGGCGGGGGTGGTCGTGCCGATCCAGGAGATCGTGGACCAGTGGGCTGCCGAGGATCCCGAAGGTTTCGCCGCGATCTACGAGTCGACCTGGGCGGACGGGATGTGGGACGGCCAGCTTTACGGCATGGCCAACACCGCCTCCATGGAGGAAGTGTACTTCCGCACCGACTGGCTGGCCGAGGCGGGCGTCACCGGAGAGCCCCAGACCTGGGACGACGTGCTCGATTTCGCCCGTGCCATCAAGGAGGCCCGCCCCGACGTGGTGCCCTTCGGCTGGTGGGCGCAGCGCGGCAACGGCGCCAACCTGATGTTCTCGTCGATGAGCGCCATGGGCGTGGAGTTCGACGGGTCGGTGCCCGACCTGATGAGCGAGGGTGGCCAGTACTGGATCAGCTTCCTGCAGACGCTGGCGCGCGAAGAGCTGGTGAGCCGCGACGTGATCGCCTGGAACGAGGACAACATGCGCGGCGGCTTCATCGCCTCGAACGTGGGCATGATGCTTGATTCGGCTCCCACCTCGGTGGATGCGCAGGCCGCCGGCCTCGAGGCGGGCGCCAACTTCAGCATCGTGCCGATGCCCACCAGCCGTTCGGGTGGCAGCGCCGACGGCGTGCTCGTTTCTCCGGCGCGGACCTTCTTCGTGACGGCCGACGCGGCAGAGCGCGGCGCGATGGACGAGGCGGGCCATGTCCTGCGCATGCTCATGGATCCCGAGATCGCCTTCGAGCTGATGATGGCCGGCTCCGATCCGCACCGCACCGATGCGGTTCTCGACAACGCGGAGATGGTTCAGGCCTGGCTGCCGATCTGGGACGAGGACAACGTGGCCGCCTTCAGCGAGCAGGGCATGTTCCCGGTGGATCTCGACTTCCCGTCCTCCGAGGACGTGATGGAGCGGTTCAACGAGTTCGTGATGTCCAACCCGGACATGGACCCCGCCGCCGTGGCCGAGGAGTGGCAGCCCCGCTTCGACGCCGTTCGCGGCTGACGCGGGCGAGGGAATCCTTGCCGGGCCGCCCGCGACGGGCGGCCCGGTAGCGGCGGAAAGCACATCTTCGTCGGGGTCGCTCCGGCCCGCCGGAAACGACCAAGGCGCAGGGGCCGCCGGCCTTCGCGGGGCCGACATGCCGCCCCGCCGGTCACGGGAACAATGGCAGGGATACGCAATTCATGGCGCAGGGCGAACCCACCACGGATGTCGCGACGGCCACACGGATCGTCGGCTGGCAGAATTCGTTCATCGCCTACGTGAGTTCCGCCCCGGCGATGATCATCGTCGCGGTTTTCCTCGCGTTCCCGGTTCTCTTCGCCGCGTGGCAGAGCCTGTTCGAGGTGAGCCCGCTTTCCCGGGAGCAGCCCTTCGTGGGGCTCGGCAACTACATCGCGGTTTTCTCCGATCCGCAGTTCTGGTCGTCACTGCGGCGCACGGCGGTCTTCGTGGCGGGGGTGATCGTGCTCGGCCTGACGCTCAGCATCATCTTCGCCTTCGCGCTCAACCGCGTCGTCTCGGGGCTTCGCTTCATCCGGGGTCTCGCGATCCTGCCCTACATCGTGTCGAGCGTCGCCGCCGCGCTGATGTTCCGCACGCTCTTCAACAGCGATTTCGGATTCCCGAACCAGGTGCTGGAGTTCCTCGGTTTCGCCGGTATCCCGTGGCTTTCCAACGGGTTCTACGCGATGATCGTGGTCATCATCGCGCAGGTTTGGACGGACCTGCCCCTTGCGCTGCTGTTCATCCTCGGCGGGCTGCAGACGATCGACAAGCAGCTCGTGGAGGCTTCCTACGTCGACGGCGCCACCGGCTGGCGCAGCGCGCTCTACATCTCGCTGCCGCTGATCGCGCCACAGATCACGCTCGCGACCGTCTGGTTCAGTTTCAAGGCAGTCACCTCGCTGGGCACCGTGCTCGCGCTCACCGGGGGCGGCCCGAGCGACAGCACGCAGCTGCTGACGCTCGAGATGGTGCGCCTCGGTTTCGACGAATACGACACCGGCACGGCTATGGCGCTCGTGATCATCATCTTCGTCCTCAACGCGGGGCTGACGCTCTTCTACCTCGCGCTCCAGCGCAAGTTCGGGACGAAATAGCCATGGCCCTTACACAGGATCACTCCATGCCGGCACCGAAGGCGCGCCCTGTTGCGCGTTCCCGCCGGCGCGCATGGCTTGGCGGGCCGATGCGCGCGGCGATGCTGTGGCTGCCGCTCGCGGCGCTGGTGCTCTGGACGCTCGGGCCCTTCCTCATCTCGATCTCGGTGTCGTTCAAGGCGCCGGCCCAGGTGTTCGCCGACCCCGGCCTCATTCCTTCGGAGCCCACGCTCGACGCCTACAAGCGCACGCTCGCGCGCCCGGGCTTCCAGTCTGCGCTCTGGAACAGCGTCGTGATCGCCTTTGGAAGCCTCGTGCTGACCCTCATCATCGGAGTGCCGGCGGCCTATGCCTTCGCCCGCTACCGTTTCCGCGGCCGTCACCTGATGCTGCTCTTCGCGCTGCTGCCGATGCTGGTGCCTAAGGTTGGCCTGATGTTCCCGCTCTTCCTGCTGGCGGTGGAGCTGAAGGCGTTCGACTCCCGCCTGTTCCTGATCCTCGTGTTCACGGGCATGCTCCTGCCGCTCGCCGTTTGGTTGCTGATCGGATTTTTCCAGGCGATCCCGCGGGAGCTCGAGGAGGCCGCCGCGGTGGACGGAGCCACCCAGCTCCGCACCATCATCTTCGTGATCCTGCCGCTTTCGATACCGGCGCTGCTGACGGTGGCCGTGCTGGCCTTCCGAGAGGCATGGAACGAGTTCGAACTGGTGCTCGCGCTCACCCAGACCGCCAATTCCCGAACGCTGCCCTACGAGCTTTACCTGATGCAGGACGCGACCGGCATCGCCGACTATCCCATACAGAACGCATTCGCCCTGCTCACGATCCTGCCGCTGATCCTCGTCTACCTGCGCATCGAGCGGTACGTCGCGGAGGGGCTGCTGAGCGGCGCCGTGAAATAGCGCGCAACCCGCCGCCGCCAGGGAGCCCCAGTGCATCCCGCGGCGCGGCACACGGCGGCCGCCGGCACCGGCGGCGCCGGCCAAGGACAACGGAGAACGACGCGACGCCATGACGAGAAAGAAAAACACCACCAGCCGCGAACCTGCATGGCGCCTGCCCGCCGGGCAGGCCGTAGGAACCGCAGGGGAAGGAAGCCGTCATGGGTGAGGTCGTCTTCAACAACGTCATGAAGCGTTTCGGCCCGAACGTGATCGCCGTGAACAACCTCAACCTGAGCATTTCGGAGGGGGAGTTCGTCGTGCTGGTGGGGCCGTCGGGATGCGGGAAATCCACCTCGTTGCGCATGGTGGCCGGGCTCGAGGAAATCTCCGACGGCGAGATCACCATCAACGGCGAAATCGTCAACGATCTCACCCCGCGCGAGCGCGACATCGCGATGGTCTTCCAGACCTACGCGCTCTACCCGCACATGACCGTCGCGCAGAACATGGCCTTCCCGCTGCGTATGGCGGGGCTTTCGGCCGACGAGAAGAAGCGGCGCGTCGAGAATGCCGCGGAGATTCTCGACATCACGGATCTCCTCGGGCGCTACCCGCGCGAGCTTTCCGGCGGCCAGCGCCAGCGCGTTGCCATGGGCCGCGCCATCGTGCGTTCGCCGCGCGTGTTCCTGATGGACGAGCCGCTGTCGAACCTCGACGCCAAGCTCAGGGTGCAGATGCGTGGCGAGATCGCCCATCTCCAGCGCGAGCTGCGCGCCACGACGATCTACGTCACCCACGACCAGGTGGAAGCCATGACGCTGGGCGACCGGGTCGCCGTGATGTACGGCGGCGTGCTTCAGCAGATGGCGCCGCCCGCCACGCTCTATTCCTCGCCGGAAACGGTGTTCGTGGCCGGTTTCATCGGCTCGCCGCCCATGAACCTCTGCCGCGCGCGGATCGAGGAGGGGCCCTCGGGGCTGCAGGCGACCTTCGGCGGCATGTCGCTGGCGATCGATCCTGCCAGCGTCGCGCGCTATCCGCGCGTTGCGGGGCACCTGGGCCGGGAGGTGGTGCTGGGGACCCGGCCCGAGAGCTTCTCGCTCGCCGAGGGCGAGGCACCCGAAGGCGAAACGCTTCGCGCCACCGTGGATCTCGTGGAGATGCTCGGTGCCGAGGCGCTCGTATACCTGCAGTGCGATGCCCGCCCCGTCACCGCGAAGAGCATCGGCGAGGGGGGGGCCGACGAGGCCAGGAGCCGCAAGCGCGGCAGCAGCGCGATGTCGCTGGTTGCCCGGGTGGCGCCGCGCGTCCTGCCGCGCACGGGCGAAACGGTCGCGCTGCGCTACGAGCCGGACGCGCTCCACTTCTTCGATCTGAACACGGGGCACGCGCTGCGATGAGCCCGCGGAGCAGACCACATCGCCGCAGCCGCCTGGCTGGCCGTTCATGGCAGCGCATCCCGCAGGCCCGCACCTTCACCCTCGCAGATTCACCGGAGAACGAATGATGTCGCACCGCGAAGAGATCCTCGATATGGCCGTCCACGCCCTGACGCCGCTGATGAAGGCCAATCGGGAGGCCGGGGCGCGCGAACTCTTCGGCGCTTCCGTCGAGATCGGCCGCAAGCTCGTGGACAAGGTGGAGGCAACCGCCGCGCTGGAGGGCGCGCCGCCCCGCGACGAGTTGATCGACATGGGGGTGCATGCGCTTTCCGCTCTGCTTAACGGGCGGCTGCCGGCGAGCGCCGACGAGGTGCTCGACGAGTGCATGGATGTCGCGCGTTCGCTGATCGCGAAGGTCGATGCGACACTCGCTGCGGGTGAGGGCGGCGACCGGGAGGAGCTGCTCGACATGGCCGTTCATGTCCAGACGGCACTGCTCAGCAGCCGCCCCAAGATGGACCCCGACGAGCTGAGCGACCAGTGCGTTGCCGTGGCGCTCGACCTCATCGCCGAGGTCGACGGGCAGGCAGCGTGATGAAGTCGGGCGCGCCGGCAGGCGCGGCGACGAGGCCCATCGGGAGCAAGAGAGGCGCGCGATGAAGATAATCGCCATCGAGGAGCACTTCTGGAGCCGCGACCTGGCGGCCCGGTTCGCCGGCCCGAAGGCCGACCGCTCGGCGGAGTTGATGCGCAAGCTGGAGGATGTCTCCGAGCTCCGCCTGGCCGAGATGGACGCGGCGGGCATCGATGTGCAGGTGATCTCCCATGCGCCTCCAGGCGGGCAGCGGTTGCAGCCCGAGGCGGCCGCCGAAGCCTGCCGCGGCGCGAACGACATGCTCGCCGCCATCGTCGCCGGCGCGCCCGAGCGGTTCGCGGGCTTTGCCACCGTGCCCCAGGCCCAGCCGGAGGCGGCGGCCGACGAGCTGCAGCGTGCCGTGGAGGAGCTGGGCTTCAAGGGCGCGATGCTTTTCGGCCATACCGACGGGCAGTTCCTCGACGAGCGGCGCTTCTGGCCGATCTACGCGCGCGCGGCACAGATGGGCGTGCCGGTCTATTTGCACCCCTCGATGCCCCACCCCCAGGTGCGCGACATCTACTACGGCACCTACGCCGAATCGCATCCGGCGCTGCTCGGCGCGGCCTGGGGTTTCGGCGTCGAGACCGGCACGCTCGGTATCCGGATGGTCCTCGGCGGTGTGTTCGACGCCTATCCGGACCTGCAGGTGATCCTCGGCCACCTCGGGGAGGGGATCACCTTCCAGCTCGCCCGCATCGACGAGGCGCTCTCGCGCCCCGGAAACGCGCCCACCGCATTCGCCGCCACGTTTCGCTCCAACTTCCACATCACCACGAGCGGTTTCTTTTCGGACTCGGCCCTGCGGTGCTGCCTGACGGAAATGGGCGAGGATCGCATCCTCTTCGCCGTCGACTGGCCATTCGTTTCGAACGAGGAGGGGGTGCGCTGGCTCGAGGCCTTCCCGGCGGCGGCCGTGACCAAGACCAAGATTTTCTCCGGCAACGCGGAGCGGCTGCTGGGCATCTGAATGGCCCGGCTGCCGGACAGGACAGGAATTCGTGACGTTACGATGGGACTGAAAGACATGACCGAGAAGTTTGGGCGGCTCGCCCTGCACACGTGGACGATAGACACGACGCCGCTCGGCCCCGCGCTGGAGGCGATCCGTCTGGCCGGATACGATGCAGCGGAGCTGCGCCGTACCGACTTCAAGCGTTGCTACGAGGCTGGCTTGAGCAACGACGAGGTTCTGGAGATGATCCGGGCCAGTGGCGTGCGCGTGGCGGTTCTGGGCGTGGAATACGGGTTTCTCTTCGCCACGGGCGCCGAGAGCAAACGCATTTTCGAGGATCTCCACGTCTCCTGCCGGAATGCCGTGGCGCTGGACTGCCCGCAGCTCATGTCGGCCCCCGGGCCCTACACGGGATCGCTCAAGGACGCGGTAGGCCATCTGCGCACCGCGGCCGATATCGTGGGCGAATACGGGCTGGAGCTATCCATCGAGTTCAACTCGCAGCATGCGAACCTCAATTCGGTCGAAACCCAGAGAGAGCTTGTTGCCGCCGCCGGCAAGAAGAACGTGGGCCTGCTGCTCGATGCCTACCACCTGGCCCGCAGCGGCCGCCCCGGCCGCGCCTTCGAGGACGTGCCGGGAGAGGACATCATGCATTTCCAGTTTTCCGATCTCTCTCCCAACCCGGTGACCGGCGTGAAGCGCCCCACCGACAGGCTGATGCCGGGCAAGGGCGTTATCCTGTGGAAGGAACTCTTCGGGCTTTTGCGTGAGAAGAACTATACCGGGCTTCTGAGCTTCGAGGCGCCCAACCCCGCCCAGTGGGAGCGGCCGCCCGTGGAGGTGTGCCGCGAGGGCGTCGAGCTTACCCAGGCGCTCCTGCGCGACGCCGTTCCCGAGTACGCGTCATGAGGCGCGACCGTCCCGGTTTCCAGATTCCAATGCCGAAAAGGAAGGTGCATCCAAAATGAACGCTCCCCTCTTCCAAGGGCTCTTCGACAAGAGCATCACCGACATTCCCGCCGCGGCGGACAAGCAGCGCTACATGACCTCGGTGGCGCCGCCGGCCGCCAACCCGGGCCGCTGGATCGAACAGCCCCGCCTGCCGCATCCCGTCGGGGAGATGGGCGTGGTGGAATGCCAGGGCAAGATCCATGTCTTCGGCGGCTATGCCAATCACCGCGTCGATGGCGACTACCACCAGGTCTTCGACCCGGCTACCGGCGAGTGGACGCTCAAGGCCCCGTTCCCCCACCCGTGCAACCACAATTCCGCCGCCGTGATCGGCGGGCGCATCTACACCTTCGGCGGCTTCGTCGAGCAGAACCGCTGCCCGCATTCCAAGTGCTTCGTCTACGACGTCGCCAACGACAGCTGGTCGCCCATCGCGCCGCTTTCCCGGCCGCGGGGCGCGATCTTCGCGATCGAGCTCGGCGGCAAGATCCATCTTCTCGGCGGGCGCGACGTGCGCTCGGTGGAGTGGCACGAGGTCTACGACCCGGAAACCGACAGCTACGAGGACCGCGGCCCGATGATGGGCTCCACCAAGACCCAGCCCTACGCCGGCCAGCGCGACCACATGGGCGTCGTGGTGGTGGACGGGAAGATCCACGCCATCGGCGGACGGATGGATTCCTACGATTTCAACACCGGACTGCATGGCGTCTACGATCCCGAGGCCGACGGCTGGTCGTTCCGGGCGCCGCTTCCGGTGCCGCGCAGCGGGCCCTCGGCGGCCTATGTGGGCGGCAAGATCGTCGTCTTCGGCGGCGAGGCCACGGGCAAGGTCTTCGGCACCAACGAGGCCTACGATCCGGCGGCGGACACCTGGGAGGCTCTCGCGCCGATGCCGGTGCCGCGCCATGGCCTGCACGGCGCAACGGTGGCCGTGATCGGCGACGTGGTGCATGTGCCCGGCGGCGGCCCTGTGCCGGGCGGCAGCGTGCAGGGCGCCTACCACGACGCCTTCACCCTCTCCTGAACGGGCGAAAGATGACGCCCGATACACCGGTGCCCGCCGCCGCGAGCGCCCCGGCCCCTGCCGGCCGGCTCGCGGCGGCAGTGCCCGGCCGCAACACCGCAAGGAGCATCCGATGAGCCGCGTAACCCTGCCTGACGGCACCGCCCTCAACATCCGCGTCGACGGGCCCGACGGTGCGCCCTGGATCATCCTCTCGAACTCGCTGGGCGCGAACCTGGCCATGTGGGACGGCCAGATGGACCTGCTCACGCGCAAGTACCGCGTGCTGCGTTACGATCAGCGCGGCCACGGCGCCAGCGACGCCCCTCCGGGAGCGTACACCTTCGATCTGCTCGTTGCCGATGTGATCGCGCTGATGGATCACGAGGGTATCGACTGCGCCGATTTCATGGGGCTCTCCATGGGCGCGATGACCGGCATGGGCCTAGCGATCTCGCATCCCGAGCGGTTCGGGCGGATGGTGCTCGCCGATGCGCGTTCGGTGTCCACCGATGCCTACAAGGCGATGTGGGACGGGCGCATCGCCACGATCCGTTCGGAGGGCATCGGCAAGGTCGCCGAGGCTTCGCTCGGCCTGTGGTTCACGCAAGCGTTCCGCGATGCCAACCCGGATGCCGCGGCAGCGGCTCGCCGCATGATCGCGGCTACCGATCCCGAGGGCTACATCTCCAGCTGCAACGCGTTGCGGGAGCTCGATTACTTCAAGCACCTGGGTTCGGTCACGCTGCCTGTTCTGTATCTCTGCGGCAGCGAGGACAAGGGCGCCCCGCCGGAGGAGATGCAGGAGATGGCGCGGGTGACCCCCGGCGCCCGCTACGTCGAGATTACCTCCGCGGGCCATGTGGCGAACATCAACCAGCCCGAGGCGTTCAACTCCGCGCTGGCCGATTTCCTCGGTCTCTGAAGGGGCGGTGTCTGGGCCGCCCGCCGCGCGCGGCGCGGAGGGGAGGGCGGGCGTGGGCGGTATTCCTGCGGCAAGGAGATCGGCAGGCCGCGCTCGCATCCGATTGCGCGCAAGCCCGGCGGCGCGCGGGCCCGCGCGCGAAGCCGGTCAGTCGCCGATGGGCAGGTTCGGGTTGAGGATGTCCTGGGAAGCGAGGCTCTGGCGTACCCGGCGCAGGGACTCGATGACAGGCGGCCCGATGGCGTGGGCCGTGGCCATGGCGAGGATGTCGACAGCGGCCAGCAGCGCGTATCGTACCGAGGAAGGTTTGTAGAGGTTTCCGTCTTCACGGAAGGTGAGCGGCATGAGCGTGTCGGCGGCCTCGGCCAGCGGTGTGCCCGGCTGGGTGACGGCGATCGTGCGCGCCCCGTACTGGTGTGCGATGCACAGCGCGTCGATCACCGAACGGGCCTGGCCCGACACCGAGAAGCCCACCAGGACGTCGGGCTTGCCCAGCACGCTCGCGTTCATGCGTTGTAGCTGCGGGTCGGAATGAGCGGTGATCTTGAGCCCGAGGCGGAAGAACCGCGTCTGCATTTCCACCGCGGCCATGGACGAGCCGCCGCCGGTTCCGCAGGCGACGATGGCGCGGGCGTTCTTGAGGCTGCGGGCGATCCCCCCGACATCCGTCTCGGCCAGCCCGAGGGCAAACAGATCGAGCGCGGCATGGGCCCCCTGCGCGATGGCGGCAATGGCGCCGCCATAGGCCGCCGAGCCCTCCGGCGGGGTGGGCGGCACACGCAGATAGGCGCCCCCCACGGCAAGGGCCTGGGCGATGTGAATGCGCATTTCCTGGGTGCCCGAGAATCCCAGGGCGCGGGCAAGACGTGTTATGGTCGGCTCGCTCACCTTGGCGCGCTGGGCGATCTCGGCGATGGTGGCCTGTGCGGCGAACTGCAGGTCCGCGAGGATCGTTTCGGCCAGCCGGCGTTCGGCTCCGCGGCCATGCTCGAGGCGCTGGGTGAGGCGGCCGACGATGTCCACCGCGCGGCCCTCGCGCCGGGAGGGCTGCGGCAATGCCGCGCCCTTGTGCGGCGTTTCGCGGGCCGTCTCGCTCACAGGCGCACGCCGCTGTCGGGATCGAAGAGCGTGATCTCGCTCTCGGGAACGGAGAGGCTGACCGTCTCCCCGGGGTCCGGGATGACCCGCGTGCGCAGCACGACGCGCACATCGGTGCCGGCGATCTTCCCAAAGACATGGGTTTCCGGGCCCGTCGGCTCCACCACCTCCACCGCCAGTGCGACAGGCCCCCCGGGATCGGGGGCAAACATCTCGGGCCGGATGCCCGCAATTACCCGCCGGCCCGCGCCGGCGGGAGCCCCGGCGGCCAGCAGGGTGCCATCGGCGAGCGCGACGCCGCCCTCGCGCGTTTCGGCCGGCAGGAGCGTCATGGACGGCGAGCCGATGAACCCGGCGACGAAGAGGTTGGCGGGCCTGTCGTAGATCTCCAGCGGGCGGCCGACCTGGGCGATGCGCCCCCCTTCCATCACCACGATCCGGTCGGCCATGGTCATGGCCTCGATCTGGTCGTGGGTGACGTAGACGATGGTGGAACGGAGTTTCTGGTGCAGCGCCTTGATTTCCGTCCGCATCTGGACCCGCAGCTTGGCATCGAGGTTCGAGAGCGGCTCGTCGAAGAGAAAGACGTCCGGGTCGCGCACGATGGCGCGGCCCATGGCCACGCGCTGGCGCTGGCCGCCCGAGAGGGCCGCCGGCTTGCGGTCGAGATAGTCGGCGAGGTTCAGCGTTTCGGCCGCGATGGCGAGCCGGCGCTCCGCCTCGGCGGGATCCTCGCGGCGAATCCGCGGGCCGAAGCGGATGTTTTCGCGCACGGACATGTGCGGGAAGAGCGCATAGGACTGGAACACCATGGAGATGTTGCGGCGCTGGGGAGGGATGTCGTTCGCGAGCCTTTCGCCGATGCGCAGCTCGCCCGCGCTGACATCCTCCAGCCCCGCGATCATGCGCAACAGCGTGGACTTGCCGCAGCCGGAGGGACCGACGAGCACCACGAACTCCCCCTCCTCGATCTCGAGATCGAGGCCCTCGATCACCCAGTGGGCTCCGAAGCGCTTCCCGATCCCTCGAAGCGAAAGCGCCGTCACCGTTCAGCCCTCGATGAGACGGATGAAGGGCATGTTGCCCCCCATCAGCCCGGCGTCCACCGGCAGGGTCACGCCCGTGATGCCGCCGGCCATGGGCGAAGCGAGGAAGAGCACTGCGTTGGCGACCTCCTGCGGAGTCACCACCCGCGCCATGGGATAGAGCGCGCTCACCCTGTCCATCAGGTCGGGGTCGCGGGCGACACGGTGATCCCACCCCGGTGTCCTGATCGATCCGGGGGCCACCGCGTTCGAGCGGATGCCGCGTGCGCCGGCCTCGGTCGCCAGCGCCCGGCTCCAGGCGATCAGCGCGGCCTTCGCGGCACTGTAGGCCGGGTTGCCGAAATGGGCGATGCCGTTGACCGAGGCGATGAACACGAAGGCGCTGCCCGGGGCCATGGCCGGCAACAGCCTGCGGGTGAGCAGTGCCGCGCCGGTGTAGTTGAGGGCCATCTCGCCCTCGATCTCGTCGGGGCCGGTCATGTCCAGCGTCTCGGCATGGGTCAGCCCGGCATTGGAGATCACGGCGTCGGGCGCGCCGCCGGCCAGGATCGCTTCGGCCGCGGCGAGCGTCGCCGCGCGGTCCGACAGATCGAAGCGGTGGGTTTCGGCGACCGGAAGCGCAGAGAGATCCACGCCGTCGAGATCGCAGCCCACGACGCTCGCGCCCGCTTCGGCGAAGCATTTCACGAGGGCCTCGCCAACGCCGCCGCCGGCGCCGGTGACGACCACGCGTTTTCCTTCCATCGAAATCATCTTTTCCTCGCTTGATGACTGCCGTTCCATGATGTCCCGCCGCATGTAATTCTGCAACGTAAAAATCGAAAATATCTGGACAGCTGTGGATCTGTGTAACTAGACTTACATGCGTACCCCGGCAAACCGGGGGAACGATGCGTGTCCGGCGCAGCCGGACCGGCAATAGCGGAGGTAATTCATGAACGTCTACAAGCTTGGCCTTGGGTCTGCGGCGCTTGCGCTCGCGGCAGCGTCGGCCACGGCCGATACGGTGCGCGTCACGGTCGCAGAGTACTCCTCGCTCACGGGGCCCTATTTCGAGGAGGCCGCGGCCGCCTTCGAGGCGGCCAACCCCGATCACGACATCCAGATCGAGGTCGTGCCGTGGGACGTGATGCTGCAGAAGCTCACCACCGACATCTCGGCAGGGGCCAACGCCGATCTTTCCATCATCGGCACGCGCTGGCTGGTGGATTTCGTCGCGGAAGGCATAGCCGCGCCGCTTGACGGATACATGTCCGAGGAGTTCAGCGATCGTTTCATCGACGTTTTCCTGACCCCCTCGGTATTCGACGGCCAGACCTACGGCCTGCCCATCGCCGCCTCCGCGCGGGCGATGTTCTACAACACCGAGCTTCTCGAGCAGGCCGGCCTCGACGGCCCGCCCGACACCTGGGAGGAGCTGAAGGAAGCCGCCGCAGCGATCGACGCGCTGGGCGACGACATCGCCGGCTTCGGCATGCAGGGCGCCCAGATCGAGACGGATGTCTACTTCTACTACGCGTTCTGGGCCTATGGCGGCGAGCTGGTGGAGGCCGATGGCACCTCCGGACTCGACACGCCCGCAGGATACCAGGCGGCCGCCCTCTACCGCGAGATGCTGGAATCCGGCGTGACGCAGGACGGCGTGACCTCGATGACCCGCGAGGATGTGCAGAACCTCTTCAAGGAAGGCCGCGTGGGCATGATGATTACCGCGCCGTTCCTGGCCTCGCAGATCCGCAACGAGGTGCCTGACCTCGGCTTCGGCGTGGCGGCGATTCCCGCCGGGCCCGATGGCGACCGCGGCACCTACGGGGTGACCGACTCGATCATCATGTTCGAGAACAGCCGGGTGAAGGATACCGCCTGGGAGTTTCTCGACTTCATCTTCACCACCGAGTGGCGCGCGCGCTTCACCGGTGGCGAGGGCTTCCTGCCGGTGCAGACGGCGGTGGCCGAGATGCCCGAGTTCGCCGACGACCCGGTGCTCGCCGAATTCGCGGCGCTGCTGCCCGAGGCGCGTTTCGCGCCCGTGATCGCCGGCTGGGAAGAGATCGCCGAGCGCACCTCCACCGCGCTCCAGACGATCTACCTCGGTGATGCCGACATCGAGGAAACGCTGAACGCCGCGGCGGCGGACATCAACGCCGTGCTCGGCGCCAACTGACGCGCGCGATACCGAACGAGGCTGCGGGCGGCCACCTGCGAGGAGGTCGCCCGCACCGCACCAGACGCACCGCTCCCTCCCTAGCACCGCACCGCGGCCGCGCGCCAACCAGCCGCCGACCGCAGCACCCTAGCCGGATCCGCACATGCGCCAGACCGCCGCGATCATGCCCTATGTCCTGGTCCTGCCGGGCCTCATGCTGGCGGCGCTCATCGTGCTCATGCCCCTCTGGCAGCTCTCGGTGCTGTCGCTGAGCGAGGTCAACCGCTTCGGGCAGACCCGCGGCATCGTCGGGTTCGACAACTACGTGAGCGTCTTCACCGACCCCGAGTTCCTGCGCTCGCTCTGGCGCACAGTGATCTGGACGGTGGGAATCGTCGGCGGCACCGTTCTCGTTGCCTTTCCCGTCGCCCTCACGCTCAACGAGGATTTCGCGGGCCGCGGTCTTGCGCGGGTGATCATCATGCTGCCCTGGGCGATGTCGCTCACGATGATGGCCATCGTCTGGCGCTGGGCGCTCAGCGGCGAAAGCGGGATGCTCAACTCCGCGCTCATCGGCATCGGCGTGATCGATACCAACGTGCAGTGGCTGGCGCAGGCCGCCACCGCCTTCCCCGTCCAGATCCTGATCGGCATCCTCGTGTCCGTGCCGTTCACGGTCACGATCTTTCTGGGCGGGCTTTCCTCGATCCCCGACGATCTCTACGAGGCCGCACGGCTCGAGGGGGCCTCGGCCTGGGACAACTTCCGCGAACTGACCTGGCCGCTGATGAAGCCCTTCGTGAACATCGCCGTGGTGCTCAACACCATCTACGTGTTCAATTCCTTTCCCATCATCTGGGCGACAACGCAGGGCGGGCCGGCGAATTCCACCGATATCCTGGTGACCTATCTCTACAAGCTCGGCTTCCGGCTGGGCAAGCTGGGCGAGGCGGCGGCACTCTCGCTGCTGATGTTCGCGCTGCTGCTGGTGCTCACCATCGTGTATATCGCGGTCGCCATGCGGAAGGAGAAGGCATGAGCATGCGCCTCTCCCGCCGGGCCCGCCGCACCCTGATCTCTTGGGCGGTTCTTTCGCCGCTGATCGTGCTGGCGCTCTTCCCCTACGCGGTGATGTTCATCACCGCGCTCAAGCCCGCCTCCGAGGTGCTCCGTCCGAGCTGGTGGCCCGACGAGCCGACCCTCGCCAATTTCCGCGACATGTGGGCCGTCACCGGTTTCGGCGAGGCGCTGTTCAATTCGCTGAAGGTGGCTTTCGTGTCCACGGGCATCGCGCTGGCGGTCTCGATCCCGTTTGCCTATGCGCTCGACAGGTTCCGCTTCACAGGGGAAGGGGCTCTGCGGCAGTTCCTGCTCGTCACGCAGATGCTCTCGCCCATCGTGCTGGTGATCGGGCTCTTCCGGCTCATCGTCTGGCTCGGGCTGATCGACACCACCTGGAGCCTGGTGGTGATCTACGGCGCCTTCAACATCGCCTTCACGGTCTGGATGCTGCAGAGCTATTTCGCGACGATCCCGCGCGAGCTGGAGGAGGCCGCCTGGATGGAGGGCGCCTCGCGCATCCGTGCGGTGGCGCAGGTCTTCCTCCCGCTGGCCCTGCCGGCGATCACGGTCACGGCGATCTTCGGCTTCATCAATTCGTGGAACGAGTTCGTCATCGCGCTCACGGTGCTGCGCAGCGAGGAGAGCCACACCTTGCCGATCCGCATCTTCTCGCTCGTGGCCGGGCGGTATACCGTCGAGTGGCATCACGTCATGGCGGCGGCGCTGGTGGCCACGGTGCCGGTGGCGATCGTCTTTTCGTGGCTGCAGCGGTATCTCGTGCGCGGACTCGGCGTCGGCGCCGTGAAATGACGGCGCAGCCGTGCCGGCGGCGCGGGCGCCGCGGGCGCGGGCCGTGCGAACGGCATTGAGCGAAAGCAGGAGGAGAGTGGCATGAGCGTTCAGGCGGTTTGTGCGGCGGCGGTGCCGGAGCGGGAGCATGGGCGAATGCACGGTCCTGCACTTGGCCGCAACGGCAGGGAGGGCTGACGGCCCATGCGCATCTTCACGGCGAGCTTCGCGACCGAAACGAACACCTTCTCCCCGTTGCCGACCGACCGGGCCTCCTTCGAGGCCGCCTTCTATGCGCCCCCCGGCGCCCATCCTGAAACGCCGTCGCTCTGCTCGGCCGTGATCCCGGCGCTGCGGGCGCGCGCGGCCGCGGAGGGCCTCACTGTCATCGAGGGCACCGCGTGCTGGGCCGAGCCCGGTGGTGTGCTGCGCCAGGACGTGTACGAGGCGATCCGCGACGACATTCTTGACCAGCTGCGCGCTGCGCTGCCCGTCGATGCCGTGATCCTCGGGCTGCACGGTGCGATGGTCGCGCAGGAAACGCTTGATTGCGAGGGCGATCTGCTTGCCCGGGTGCGCGCGATCGTGGGGCCGGAGGTGGTGGTCGCCGCGGAGATCGACCCCCACAGCCATCTGACGGAGGCCCGCGTGGAGGCGTCCGACATACTCGCCGCCTTCCTCGAGTTTCCCCACACCGATTTCGAGGCGCGCGCCGAGCATGTGGTGGATCTCGCGCTCGCGGCCGTGCGGGGCCGCATCCGCCCGGTGATCTCCACGTTCGACTGCCGGATGATCGACGTCTTTCCCACGTCGCGCGAGCCCATGCGCAGCTTCGTCGACCGGATCAAGGCGCTGGAGGGAAGGGACGGGATCCTGTCGGTCTCGCTCATCCATGGCTTCATGGCCGGCGACGTGCCCGATCTCGGCACGCGCGTGCTGGTGGTCAGCGACGGTGCGCCTGAAGCCGGGCGCGCGCTGGCCGAGCGGTTGGGGCAGGAGGTGTGGTCGATGCGCGGCCGCGTGAAGATGGAGACCTGCGGGGTGAAGGAGGCGGTCGCGTCCGCGGTGGCTGCGGCCCGCGCCGGGGCTGCCCGGCCCCTCGTCATCGCCGACATGTGGGACAATCCCGGCGGCGGCGCGGCGGGCGACAACACCGTTCTTCTGGGCGCGCTGATGGAGGAGGGGCTGAAGAAGCTCGCCGTCGCCGCGATCTGGGATCCGATGGCCGTGGCCATTGCGCATGCGGCGGGGCAGGGCGCGCGGATCGACCTGCGGATCGGTGGCAAGACATCCGCCGCCTCCGGCCGCCCCCTCGATCTGCGGGTCGAGGTGCGCGGCCTCGCGGCGCCGGGCTGGCAGAGCTTCCGGGGCAGCCGCGTGACACTCGGCAACGCGGCCGTGGTGCGCCCGCTCGGCACCGAGACCGATATCGTGCTCATCACGAGCCGCACCCAGACCTACGAGCCCGACATCCTGACGAACCTCGGCGTGGATCCGGGGGAAAAGCAGGCGATCCTCGTGAAGTCCACCAATCATTTCCACGCGGGCTTCGCTCCGATCGCCGCAGAGGTGATCTATTGCGAAGTACCGGGGATCTATCCCTCCGATCCGCGCCGCACGGCGTATCGCAACCTTGCGCGCCCCGTCTGGCCCCGGGTGGAAGACCCCTTCGCGGCCGAGCCGGCCTGAGAAAGCGGGCGCGCGCCCGGATCGGGGTGCCCGGCGCTCCCGGGCTCAGTTCATCATCGCGCCGGCACCGAGGGCGACCGAGGTGAGCAGTGCGCCGGTGAGCAGCACCGAGCCCGCCCCGAGCACAAGCCCGGCCATGGTGACGAGCCCGTCGCGCTCCACGAACCCGACCCCGATGATGAAGAGCGAAAGCGCCGGGAACCAGCCGCTGAGCGGCACGGGAAGGAAGAGGGCGAAGGCGATCACGAAGAGCGCAAGGCCGAGCGGCCGCTCGCCGCGGCGCCCGAAGATGCGCTGGTAGCGCGGCGTCAGGACCCGCTCGAGCCGGCGCGTCACGGGGCGCAACCTGAGCACGGCCCGGCGCAGTTTCGCCTGGTCGAGCCGAAGGCGGGCCAGCGGGCCGGGCAGTTTCACATGGGGGTAGCCGAGCATCATCTGGAGCGTGGTCAACAGCACCGGCAGTGCCGTGATCAGCGACGAGCCGGGCGGCAGCGGCAGAAGGGTGAGCAGGGAGAAGACCACGATCGCCCAGCCGAACGAGGTTTCGCCGAGCGCCGAGAGCAGATTGCCCAGCGTGAGGGTGCCGGCCTGGTCCTGGTCGCGCGACGTACGGATGATCGGCAGCGAAAGGGAAGGCCGTTTTCGTGTTCCGTCGGGTCGGCCCATCGGTCCCCTGTCATCGATTTGTCGCATATATCGGTCTTTGCCGCGCCGGTTGCAATCGCCCGCGCGCCTGGGGGGCCGCCGGGCCCACGAGGCAGCCCGGGGCGCAGGCGGATATGCGCCGAGGGGATCGGGGGCCGCGCCGCGACGGGCGGGCCGGGGCGGGCCGGTGGCGGTCAGTCGAGCACGAGCGAGGGCAGCCAGCCCGTCAGGAAAGGCACGTAGGCCACGATCAGCGTCGCGACCGCCCACCACGCAACGAAGGGCAGCAGCATCCCGAAGGTCTTGGTGTACTCGATCCCGGCGATGCGGCAGGCCACCATGGCGAGGATGCCCACCGGCGGTGTCAGCCCGCCCAGCACCAGCGCCATCAGGGTGAAGACGCCGAACTGCACGCCGTCGTAGCCGTAAAAGCCCACGATGGGGGTGAGGATCGGCACCACGAGTATCAGCGCCGAGACGGTTTCCACGAACATGCCGAGAATGACGAGCAGCAGGAAGATGAGCAGGAGCGCCACCTGCGGGTTCTCGGTGAGGCCGGTAAAGGCCGCAAGCGTCGCCTGCGCAAAACCGCTCGACACCAGGACATAGGAAAAGAGCGAGGCACCGGCGAGCGTGATGAGCGCGCTGGAGGTCGTCACCCCGGCCGAAAGCAGCAGCCTGTAGCCGCCGCCGGGCGTGTGCCGGCGCATGACCACCCCGTAGATGAGAGCGTAGAACACTGCTACCGCGCCCGCCTCGGTGGGCGTGAAGATGCCCGAGAGGATGCCGCCGACGATGATGACCGGCACCATGATCGCCGGCAGCGCCGAGCGGCCGGCACGGCCGAGCGTGCCCCAGCTTTCGCGGGGGTGCGTGCCGGCGCCGCCCCTCCGGGCGAGCACGCGGGCCAGCACCATGATCCCGATACCGGCCATGATGCCGGGCAGTGCGCCGCCGAGGAACATCGCGCCGATGGAGATGCCCGTCATCGAGCCGTAGATCACAGCGATGATGCTGGGCGGGATGATGGGCGCCATGAGCGCGGCGCAGGAGGTCACCGCCACGGAGTAGGACTTCTTGTAGCCCTCCCGCGTCATGGCGGGGATCATCATGGAGCCGACGGCGGAGAGATCGGCGAGCGAGGAGCCGGAGAGCGCGGCGAGGAACATGTTGGTCAGGATGTTCGCCTGGGCAAGCCCGCCCCGCAGGTGCCCGATGGCGGCACGGGAGAAGGCCACGATGCGTTCGGTGATCCCGCCCGAGTTCATCAACTCGCCCGCCAGGATGAAGAGCGGCACGGCCAGGAGCGCGAAGCTGTCGAGCGAGGCCACCATCCGTTGCGGCACGATCAGCAGCGACTGGCTGCCGTCGGCGACGATCGCGACGATGGCGGAAAGCCCCATGGCGAAGGCAAGCGGCACGCCCAGCACCAGGAACACGGCGAAGGCGAGAAAGAGAACCCCGATCATCATGCTGCGGGTACCTCGCCGAGGGGATCGTTCCTCTTGAGCCCCGTGCCTGCGATCAGGTGGACGAGCACGAAGAACGCGGTGAGCACGGCGCCCACCGGAAGGGCGAGAAAGACGTAGCGCATGGGCAGCTGCATCGCCGGGGACGACATGAACCAGAGGCGCTGGATGTACTCCACGCCCATGATCGCCACGATGGCGCAGAAGGCCAGGATGCACAGCCCGGCGGCCCAGGCGACCACGCGCTCGGCGCGCGGTGCGAGGCGCCCCTCGAGCGGTGCGAGTGCCACGTGCGCGCCCCTGTCCGCCGAGACACCCGCGCCGATCATCACGCCCCAGAGCAGCCCGTAGCGCACCAGTTCTTCTGACCAGACGAGAGAGTCGTTGAGAACGTAGCGATAGAACACCTGCAGGCAGATGATCACCGCATAGCTGGCCACGATCGCGGCCAGGAGCGCCTCCGCGGCCCTGCGTATGATGACGACGGGCAGGGTATGCGGCAGCCGGGAACGGAACGTCATGGGGAGCCTCGCTGGCGGGGTCTTGCCTTCGCGGTGGTGTCGGCCCCGGCGGCGTGCGCCGCCGGGGCCCGGGTGCATCAGGCCGGCTTGGCGGCGAGCACGCTGTCGATCCAGCCCTGGCCGGCGTCGCCGGTGCGGCTGGTGAAGTCGTCCCACACCGGGGTCATCGCCGCCTGGAACGCCGCGACATCGGGGGTCTCGATCACTTCCATCGTTTCGGCGAGCTGATTCCAGAAGGTGTCGGACGCCGCGGCGGTGTTGGCGTTGAACTCTCCCACCGCTTCGGATGCGGCGCGGCTCACCGCCTCCTGCTGGCTGTCGCTGAGGCCGTTGAAGACGGCCGAGCTGGCGAACAGGTTGACGTCGGTCATGATGTGGTTGGTGCGCGACAGGTGGTTGGTCACCTCGTAGAGTGCACCGCTGACGAGGCCTTCGGAGGGGTTCTCCACCGCGTCGATCACGCCGGTCTGAAGTGCGGTGTAGACCTCGCCCCAGGCCAGGGGCGTCGGGTTCGCGCCCACCGCCTCGAAAGCGCCCACGTAGACCGGCACCTCGGGCACGCGGATGCGCACCCCGGCGAGATCCTCGGGCCCGTTCACCGGCGTGTCGCGGGTGGCCACCACGCGGAAGCCCGCGTTGCCGAAGCCCAGCGTCTCGATGCCGAGGGTGTTGCGCAGGTTGTCCGCGATGGCAGCGCCGCCGGGGCCGGCGACGTAGGCGTCGAAATGGGCGTTGCCATCGAAAAGGAACGGCAGGCTGATGAAGCCGTACTCCGGACGCCAGTTGCCCAGCGTGCCCATGTCGGTCCAGACGACGTCGATGGTGCCGATCTGGACGGCCTCGGCGCCCTGGCGCAGACCGGCGATCTGCGCGGAGGGGAAGACCTCCACCGCGATCTCGCCACCGGAATACTCGGCCACGAGATCAGCGAAACGATGCGAGGCCACGTCGACCGCGTGGCCCGGCGCGAGGTGGTGCGAGAGGCGCAGCGTTCTCTGCTGGGCCCGGGCGCGGGTGGCGCCGAAGGCGCCGACGGCGAGTGTCGTTCCGGCCATCATGGCCAGCGCGTGGCGCCGGTTGGGTGTGTAGGTCATCTCGGTTTCCTCCCAAGTTCCAGAGTTTTGCCGGCGTTTCCGCCGGCGGCTTTCCGATCCCGCCCGCCCTCCTCGGCGGCGCGGCGACGGTTCATGCGTCCAGCCGTGCGTGGCGGACAAGATCCTCGTTTATCTCGATGCCGAGCCCGGCCCCCGTGGGCTCGTTGACCCAGCCGTCGGTGTGGGTGACGGGGCGGTCCACGAGATCGCGCTGGGCAGGGCCGTAGACCGGCTGCAGCTCCAGCAGGTGGCAGGCGGGCGAGGCGAAGCTCAACGCAAGGCTCGCCGCGCCGACGATGGCGGTGGAAAAGTTGTGCGCGTTGGCCTGGCGGCGGTTGCGCGCACAGATCTCGGCTGCCTTCCTGAAGCCACTGATGCCCTCCACGCGGCCGGGATCGAGCCCCACGACGTCCACCGTGCCGCTGGCGACGATCCTCTCCACGCCGCGCGCCGTCCACTCCCTTTCGCCGTAGGCGATGCGGATGCCGCTCGCCGCGCGCAGGGCACGGTAACCCTCGGGGTCGTCATGGCCGAGCGGCTCCTCCAGCCAGGCGACCCCGCGTTCCTCGAAGGCGCGGGCGCGGGTGATGGCGGTGGCGATGTCCCAGCGGTTCTTGACGCCGAGATCCACCATGAGCTGCTTTCCGGGGCCCATGGCCTCGGTCACCTGCTCCACGAAGGCGATGTCGCGGGCATGGTCGAACCCGAGATTGGCCTCGCCCGCCTTGCCGAAGCCGATCTTCGCGCCGTGCAGGCCCGTGGCGGTGTATCCGGCGATCTCCTCCGCCATGGCGGCGATGTCGGCGCGGGTCGCGTGCATGCTGGCGATGGCGGGCAGGCGGTCCTTCACCTTCCCGCCGAGCAGGTCGAGCACGCGGGTGCCCAGGAGCTTGCCCTTCACATCCCATAGCGCGATGTCGATGCCCGAGATGGCCATGGCGCAAAGCCCGCCTCCGGTGCCGTACCACCAGCTGTGCCCGCGCAGCGCGTCGCCGATGCCCTCGATCTCCAGCGCGCTGCGGCCCGTCACCAGCGGCGCGAGCCCCTCCACCAGGCAGGCCGCGGCCCGCGTCGCTTCGGGAAAGTAGGTGCAGCATTCGCCCCAGCCCACGAGCCCGCCCTCGACGGTGATCTTCACCAGGCACACCGAGCGGGTGCGGTTGTGATCGACCGGTTCGGGGTAGGCGACCGGGATCGCCTCGACGCTGCGCACGATGCGGTCGTCAGCCATGGGCGGGACCCCTTCGAAGGGTCGCGGCTGCATCTCGCGCAAGCCGTGCCGAGCTGCCGCGAACGGCAAGCGGGTGCTGCGGTGACGCCTTCGCAAGCCTGCGCTCCGCCGCGCGGGAGGGCTGTGGCGCGTGCTGCGGGCTCATCGCGCGCCCTCCGCCTCGGCGAGGTAATCGAGCAGCACCGTGCCGGCCACGAGCGTGAACTCGCCGCGCCAGTAGAAGCCCTCGCACATCTCGCGCACCGGCAGGCGATGCACCGGCGCCTGGGCGTTCGGGCGCAGCTCGGCCGTGCAGGGCCCGCGCCAGCACTCGGTCACCTTCACATCGGCCAGGCTGCGCGAAGTCAGCTGGCGGATCGCGGGCGTGCCGTCGATATGGTCCACCGCCTTGAGGTTGATGTTGGTGGCGAAGGGAAAGATCCCGGCCAGATCGCCGATCTCGGCCGCCGTCTGCTTGTAGGGCATGGTGCCGGTGATCACGTCGATCCCGTTGCGCTCCAGCGTGCCGACGATGAGATCGCCGCGGAACTCGATCCTCGGGTGGCCCAGCTTCTTGGGCTGCCCATGGGCCTCCCGGCCATGGGCCACGCCGATGTCGGACGACAGGAAGAGATACGGCGAGTAGCTTCCGACGGCGACGCCGGGAAGCTCGACCCCGACCATCACGTTGCATTCCGCGTAGGGGCCGAGCCAATCTGTATCGTTCATGCGGTAGACATGGGCCATGACGGCATCGCCCGTGGGCACAAGCGGCTCCGGCAGCAGCGCCTCTATGGCGGCCAGATCGGTGCGCCACACGAGGGTGAACACCTCCACGTCGCGGAAGGCGAAGGGGAAGGGCGGCACCATGGGCGCATCGAGCGGCGTGGAGAAACCGCCCTTCAGGATGTCTTCGCGACGGGTCTTCCAGGGCATGTTCAGACCTTTTCCGGCCGGCCGGATGCGAAGGAACGGTACATCGCGTCGAGCACCTCGACGGCGCGCATGCCCACCGTGCCGTTGGCTTCGATGTCTTCGTGGGTGCAGGTGCCGAGGCAGACCCTTGCGAGCCTGTCGATGGGCTTGATCGCTTCGTACTGCCCGGCGTCGGCGGGAAGCTCCTTGATCACCTCGTCCTTGCCGTCCATCCGGCGAAGCTCCATTCGGGTGCGCTCCATGTCGAGCGTCAGGCAGCCCTCGGTGCCGAATACACGCACATCCATCTGGTAGCTGCAATGCTTGGGAAGCAGCGCAGTGCTCGAGACGCTGGCGCGCGCGCCGTTGGCGAAAGTCACCACCGCCGCGTTGGTCAGGTCGACCCCGGCGTCGGACTTGGTGTCGAGGGCGAACACCTCCACCGGCTCGAGATCGACCACCCGGAACATCAGGCCCAGCGAGTGGCTCGACTGGCCCCAGCCGTAGCCGCCGGCGTTGTCGGGGTCGGCCCAGGTGGACTTGTTGGGCTGGAACATGTGGTCCTTCGCGTCGGCCAGCCCGTAGCCGCCGAAGAGATCGTAGGTGAAGGTGGCGATGTGGCAGGCGATGTGCCGAACCTCGCCGATCCGGCCCTCGGCGATCAGCCGCGACGCCTCGGTGGCGAAATCCTTGTAGTTCCACCCGTAGGGGATCACGATCTCGCCGCCCTTCTCGGCGGCGAGGCGGACAAGCGCGCGGGCATGGGCGGCGCTCGTTGTCATCGGCTTGTCGATCAGCACGTGGCAACCGGCTTCGAGGGCTGCGCTGGCGTGCTCGTAGTGGGCCGTGTGCGGCGAGGTGATGACCACCGCGTCGAGCTCTTCCGCCGCGAGCATCTCGCGGTAGTCGGTGTAGCCCTTGGGGCCCTTGTGCGTGGCAAGGATCTTGTCGAGCGCCTCGCGATTGCGCCGGTTCACCGCAACGAGTTCGATGTCGGGGTGGGCGATCATCGTGGGCACGTAGACCTCTACACCCCACCATCCGGCGCCGATCAGCGCGACTCTGGCCTTTGCCATCTCATTTTCCTCCTTGCGGTTGGACGTCGCGCCGCAGGGCGCGTGCTTCGGGGGGGCGCGGCGCCTGAGCGGGGCCGCCTGCGATCCCGGCTATTCCGCTCATACCATCACCTGCCCGCCGTTGACGTGGATGGTGGCGCCGGTGATGAAGCGCGCCCATTCGCTGAGCAGGAACACGGTCGGGCCGGCCATCTCGCCGGGCTGACCCACGCGCTGCATCGGGATCATCTTCGCGAACTCGGCGATGGCCGCATCAGTCGTTCCCTCGCGCAGCATCGCCGTTTCCGCGGCACCCGGCGAAACCGCGTTCACCGTGACGCCGTGCGGTGCCGCGTGGCGGGCGAAGGACTTGACCAGCGCCGTGACGGCCGCCTTGTTCATGGCGTAGGGGATCGAGCCGAGATAGCCTCCCGTCACCGCGCCCTGGCTGGTGTAGAGCACGATGCGGCCCTCACCGTTGGCCACCATATGGGCCATGGCGGCGCGGGCCAGAAAGAAGGTTCCTGTCTGGTTGATCGCCGTCTGAAAGGCGAGATCGTCTTCCGTCGTCTCCTCGAGAGGCAGCCGCCTCAATACGCCCGCGCAATTGACCAGCCCGTAGACTGGGCCTTCGGCTGCGATGGCGGAGAAAGCGTCTCCAACCGCCGCGCCGGCGCCGAGATCGATGCGGCGCGCCGTCATCCGCCCGTCGGCGCGGGCCAGCGTGGCGTCGCAGGGCGCGATATCGGCGGCGATCACCTCCGCGCCGAGCCGGCTCAGCCAAACGGCGGTTTCCTGCCCGAGCCCCTGGGCGGCCCCGGTGACGAGAATGCGCCGCCCTTCGAGGCCGAGCGCGCCGGGTTCGAGCGGGGCTACCATTGCGCCCGCTCCTCGAGGCCGACCTTCGAGCGGAACTCCGGGTCGCGGATCGACTGGTGCACCGCATCGGCGCGCCCCTCGCCCTCGTCGACGAGCCACGCGATGCAGCGGGCGGGAATGTCGGGCGTCAGTTTCACGCTGTCGTCGAGCCGGGCCGCGGCGTTGTCGAACTTCCGCTGTGCGCCGTTGAGCATGTCGGTTCCCACCACGCCGGGGATGAAATCATGCACCCGGATGCCCATCTCGCGGTACTCCGTGTCGAGGCAGCGGGTGAGCATCGCGAGGCCCGCCTTGGAGGTGCAGTAGGCGCTCCAGCCGTCCATCGGTTTCTGCGCGGCTCCCGAGGAAAGATTCACAATCACCCCGCCGCCGGCCTCGATCATGCCGGGCAGCACCGCGCGGCACATGTTGAAAACGCCGCCGAGGTTGATGCGTTGCAGCTCCATCCAGGCATCGGGCGCCATCTCGTGCAGCCGGCCCACCGGATCGATGATGCCGGCGTTGTTCACCAGCGCACGCACCGGCCCGAAGGCCCGCGCGGCGGCCTCGGCGGCGGCGCGGGCGGCGTCGGGGTCGGCCACGTCGCAGGGCAGGGCGAGTGTGTTGCCGGCGCCGAGGCCGGCGGCAGCGGCGTCCAGTGCGGTGGCGCCGCGCGCGGTGATCGCGACCTTCCAGCCTCGAGCGACGAGGAGCCGGGCGGTCTCCAGGCCGATTCCCTTCGAGGCTCCGGTGACGAGGGCCACCTTGGGGTCAGTCATGCCGTGCTCCTTCGTTTCCGATGCATGTGACGCGATAGCCCGCCCCGCGGGCCAGCCAGCCTGCCGCCTCGCCCAGCGCGCCGCGGCTCAGGGCGCCGTGATGGGTGGCGCCGGCCTCGGCCCAGGCCTCGAACGCCGAGAGCGCCGGGCGGCGCGCGGTGCGGAACCACCCCTGCGTGACCTTGAGCGCGGTGCGCGCGGGCGCTTCCGGCACATCGCCCTCGAGCGCGATGAGGCGGAAGGCTCCCGCCTCGAGGTCGGGCACCACGCCGAGCATGGTCGCCGGCCCGGCGGCGAGATCGTGCTCGAGCACCACGCCCGGCACCTCGCGCCCGGAATGGGCCGCCGCTGGGCGGATGGATGCCCGCCCGCCCGGAGGGCACCAGGCGAAATCGGCTTCGCCGGTATTGGCGACGAGGAACGCGTCGCGGGCGCGGTCCACCGCGTCGAGCTCGCAATAGAGCGTGGCGCCGCCCAGCCGCTTGCCGATGTGCATGGCTACGGCTGTGACCAGGTCGCCCGTGGCGCTGAACGGCCGCCCAGAGCCCGTCATCAGCGAGGTGGCGAGGCAGCCGAGCGAGCCGCCGGGCATGCCCACCCCGAAGGCCCCGCGGCAGGCGAGGGAGCCGCAGGCGAGCGCCTCTTCCTCGGCCAGCGCATCGAGGGCCAGCGCCTGGCGGATCGCGCGATCGAGATCCTCCGAGGCCTCCCATCGCGCCTGGCGGGGCAGGTGCCGCGGCAGATGCTCCTCGCGGAAGGCGTCGATCTCGGGGCTGCGCACGGCCGCGTTGGCGGCCTGCCAGCGTTCGAGCGGAATATCGACGATCTCGACCCCGCCCAGCGCGGCTTCCTCGCCGGAAAGGCCGACGTGATCGTAGCCCGGCTGGGGCGGGCCCAGCCGGCCGACGCGGAGGCCGCGCATCTCGCGGCCGAGAAGCGCGGCCGCCACCGCCGAGGCGAGGCGGGCGTGGAAGTCCGGATCGTCGAGGAAACCGGCAACGAGCGTGGGCACCGGTGCACCGGGGATGCGCCGCAGCATCGCGCCCAGCATGGTGGCGCCGACGTTGGTGGAGTGGCGGCAGAGCTCGCGCATGTCGTAGGCGTCCGTCACCCGCGAGAGCTCGTGCGCGCAGGCGATCACCACGGGCACGCCCAGCCCCGCCGCGAGGCGGGCGATCTCGGCCGGAGGCGTGGCCATGGTCGGCACCAGCAGCAGCAGGTCGCAGGGCGTTTCCGCCAGCCGCCGGGCCATGGGGGCGATGTCGCCCGCATCCGCCCAGAGCCCGAGATCCTCGATCTCGCAGTCGTGCGCCAGCGGGCCCGCCACGGCCGCGACGTGCCCGCGCCTGTCGTCGCGGAACCCGCTGGCCATGATGCTTTCGAAATAGGCCATCATGCCGCCGATCACCGCCACGCGGGGCCTGCGCGGCCGGGGGGCGAAAGGCTCACGCACCGGGCGCGCCCGCCGCGGCGATCATGGCGTCGCGCTCGGCCCGGCCCGCCGAGCCGAGGGGCGCATCGGCCGGGGGTTTCACCGCACCGACGCGGGTGTAGGCCCATTCGGGGATGTCGCGCAGGTTCTTGTACACGCTCCAGCGGCAGCGGCTTTCGCCGTCGAGCGGAGCGGTGGGGGGCTCGGTGACCCGCACCGGGTAGCCGAAGGCGGCGATGGGCAGCGTCTCGTGGAGCACGGCGCAATGGGCGCAGTAGGAGCACACCCCTTTCTCGTTCCAGGTGAAATCATGCGCGTCCGAAAGCTCGCCCCACCCGATCGCCGGATCGCGCAGGGGCGGGAGCCCGTCGCGCGGCTCGCCCTGAAGGGTGCGCCCGCCCGACCCGCAGGGCGCGAAGGAGAGCGTGATCTTCTCGGCGTCCTCGGCTACCTCTATCGTGCCATCGCGGGCCGGCCCGCTCAGATGCCCGTGCATGCCCTCGAACGCGAGGTAGACGAGCAGCCATCTCGCGGTCTCCCAGGGCATCTCGCTCACGTCGAAGCGGCGGTAGCGCTTGGCGAACCAGTCGCCCACCACCCAGCCTTCGTACATGTCCAGAAGCGCAGGTTCGCCGTGTTCGGACATCACCACGTCGAAGAGCCCGGTCAGCTGGTCCACCTCGCAATCGTGCAGCTCGCGCCATGTGCCGGTGGCGGCATCGAGCGCCGCGTGGCGCCCTGTTGCGGGCAGCGCTGCGTCCTGCACCCGGGCCAGGGCCGCGCCGATCTCGGCCCAGACCTCCTCGCGCGGGCGCAGGGCGCTGGGGTGGAACAGCGCGAGCCTTGCGCGCACGGCCTCGTGGCGGCGGGCGGCCTCGCCGGGCGCCATGCCCTTGTCGACGAGGCATTTGAGCGTCTGCGGAAACCACAGCGCGTAGATGTCGTAGACGACGCGCATCTCGGAAAGAAAGAAGGGCACGAGCTCGGCGACGCCGGGCTCGTCGCCCGCCTCGAGCGCGCGCCGGATCAGCCGGGGCGTGCCCTCGGCAAGCTCATTCCAGCCGCCGGCGCGGATCGCGCGCCCCAGAATCTCGCTTTGCACCAAGTGCCCCGACATGGATTCAGTCCTGGTGGAACATCAGCGGCAACAGGTAGGGAAAGCCGGTGCTCGGATCGGCGTCGAGCACCATGATCGGCGCCATGTACTCGCCCCAGCGCCGGTTCGCGTCGGACTTGCCGAGAGTCTCGATGGCGGCGGGCAGGTCGTCGCATTCGAAATAGCCGAAAAGCGTGAGCCCGTGCCGGAAGATGTTGTAGTTGCGGATGCCCGCTTTGCGGATGTCTTCGGCGAGTTCCGGCCAGATCTCGTCGTGCCGCTTCTTGTACTCGTCCTCGTAGCCGGGCCGAACGCCCAGCACCCATGCGTAGTTGGCCATGTCTTTCTCCCGGTTCGTGGTGTTCAGCCCTGCCAGGCGCGCACGGCGTCCCGCATCTTGACGGTCTCGGAGAGCACGTCGTCGTAGAGCGTGTTCATGTAGGCCTGGTGGACGTATTCGATGCTGAGCCAGCCGTCGTAGCCGGCGTCGCGCAGCGTGCCGAGAAGGGAGGGGAAGTTGATCGTCCCCTCTTCCATCTTGGCCTGGAGCGCGCCTTGCCGGGCCTGGCGCAGGTGGACGTGGCCGGTGTAGGGCGCCAAGCTCTCGATCTCGTCCTGTCGGTAGCCGAGAGTCACGAAATGGGCCAGGTCGAGGGTGATCTTCAGCCCCGGCACCCGCTCCACCATCTCGGCCGACATCTCCACGGATTCGATCAGCCCGTGCACATGGGGCTCGATCGTCACGGTGACGCCTGCCTCCTGGCCCGCGGCCACCAGCGGCTTGAGCGCTTCCGCGGAGGCTTCGAACGCCTGCCGCCGGCTCTGTCCGGGGTTCACGAGCCCCGGCAGCAGGAAGACCGACGGCGCACCGGCGGCCTTGCAGAACGCAAGCGCCTTGCCGAAGTCCTGCGCGTTCTGCGGGTCGGGCGTGCCGAGGGCGAGGTTGCGGTCGGCCAGCCCCTCGCCGAAGAGGTAGTAGAGGTTGGAAACCGGCAGGCCGGTGATGCCGGCGATCTCGGTGCCATAGGCCTCGGGCTCGCCCAGCAGGCGCGCTTTGTCGAGCCCCGATGCGTAGAAGAAGCTGACATCGACGCCTTCGAGCCCGAGCACCTTCGAGATGCCGGCGACCTCCGCCAGCGTCAGGTGCGGGAACGACCAAGAGGTCACGCAGAGTTTCATGGCGAGTTCTCCCTGTTTTTCATGAGGCCGCGGCCACCTCGCGGGTGGCGGTGGCCATGAGGGTCTGGGCATCCACGGGCGCGTCGAAGCGCTTGGCGACGGTGCCGTCGATCAGCACGGTCGAGCGGTCGGCGAGCCCGCCGATCTCCTCGGCGTCCGACGACAGCACGATCACGGCGAGGCCTTCGTCGGCCAGCCGGCGCAGGTGGGCGTAAATGTCCCGGCGCGCGCCGAGATCGACGCCGCGGGTGGGCTCCTCGAGGATCAGCACGCGCAGGCCCTCCACCAGCCAGCGGCCGATGCACACCTTCTGCTGGTTGCCGCCCGACAGCCCCGAGATCTTCTGCTCCGCTCCCGTCGTGCGCACGCCCAACGCCTCGATCCAGCGGTTCGAGAAGCTGCGCTGCGAGGCGGGGCGGATGATCTGGGCGGCGCTGTGGCGTTCGAGGAAGGGAAGGGTGAAGTTGTCGGCGAGCGGCAGCTCGGGCACGATGCCCTCGGATTTTCGTTCGGCCGAGACAAAGCCCACCCCGGCCGCGATCGCGGCGGACACGCTGGACGGCGCGAAGGGCTTTCCCGCGAGCCGGAGCGCGCCGCGGTCCACCTTGTGCACCGCGAAAAGCAGCTTGCCCACTTCCTCGATGCCCGAGCCGATCAGCCCGAATATCCCGTGGATCTCGCCCGACCTGACCTTGAAGGCCACGTCGTGCACGCGGGGCGGGGCGCCCAGCGCCTCGGCCTCGAAGATCACCTCGCCGAAGCGGCCGGTTCGCTCGGGAAAGAGGTCGGTGAGTTCGCGGCCCAGCATCGCGGTGAGCACCGCGTGGTGGGATGTTTCTTCCGTCACGAAATCGCCGGCGTTGCGGCCGTCGCGCAGCACCTCGATGCGGTCGCAGATCTCGAACACCTCGTCGAGGAAGTGAGAGATGAAGATGATGGAGACGCCGCGGGCCTTGAGCCGGCGCAGGATCTCGAAGAGCCGCGCCTTCTCGGGCGCCGAAAGCGAGGCCGTGGGCTCGTCGAGCACGAGAATCCGCGCCTCGCCGGCGAGCGCGCGTGCGATCTCTACGAGGCGCTGCTCGGACACCGAGAAGCGCCCGAGGCGGCGGGTGACGTCCATGTCGGTGATGCCGAGCCGTGCAAGGATCGCGCGGGAACGCTCCTGGAGTGCGCCGCGGTCCACGGTGGCCAGGGGCGAGCGGCCCCGCGTGGGCAACGTTCCGAGGAAGATGTTCTCGGCCACGCTGAGATCGGGCAGCACCTGAAGCTCTTGCGGCACGAGGCGTATGCCCAGCGCCATCGCGTCGGAGGGGGTGCGGATGTCCACTTCGGAGCCGGCGACGCGCAGCGTGCCCGCATCGCGGGAGTATATTCCCGTCATGATCTTCATGAGGGTGGACTTGCCGGCACCGTTCGCGCCGAGCAGGGCGACGATCTCGCCTTCCTCGAGGTCGAGATGCACCTCGTCGAGGACCCGCGAGGGGCCGAAGACCTTGGTGATCCCCTTCATTTCGAGCAGCATCGCGCCCTCCCTGCGCCGGTGTGCCTTGCTGCCGTGGGGCACGCCCGGCGCCTGGCCGGGCGTGCCGTCTCGCCGCCGTCAGTTGGACGGGATCAGGTCCTGGTAATCCGCGAGATCGGGGTTCTCGGCCTGCGCCGCGAGGTGCGCGTCGAACGCCTCCTGCGGGAAGTCCAGCGTCAACTCGTCGACATCTGCACAGGGCACCTCGGGGTAGAACTCGCAGACGGTCCCGCGCGTCACCATGGTGTGGTTGACGAGCACCGCCGGCGGAAGGTCCTGCCCGCCGAGCTCCATCAGCGCCATGGGCACGAGGTAGTTGCCGTAGTTCTCCGGGAAGTAGCCCACCGAGGCGATGAAGCTTTCCTCCTCGGCCATGGTGGCGCCCTCGTCGGCGCCCATGCCCACGAAGAGCGCGTTGTCGATGCGGCCGGCCTGCTCGACGGCGCGGAGCATGCCGACGATGGACTGGTCGTTGATCGCGAGGCCGAGGATCGGTGCGTCCTCGGGAATGCGGCCGATGAGATCGCTCATCACCCGGAAGCCTTCCTCGAGCGTGCCCTTGGTGTCGATCTTGATGACGCGGTCCTCGGGGAAGTCGGGATACTCGGCGAGGAAGCCCGCCACCTGGCCGTCGGTCCGCATGGCAGGGATCGCGCCCGATTGCGGAAGCTCGCCCACCACGAGGTAGCCGCTCATCACCGCGTCGTCGCCCCATTTCTCGCGCGCACTCTGGCCGAGATAGGCGCCGCCCATGAAGCCCGAACGCGGGTTGTTGGCGCCCATGAAGGTCGCGCCCGGCATCGGGATGTCGATGGCGATGACGGGAATGTCCTCCGCGCCGAAGCGCTGCATGATGACGGGGCCGAAGTTCGCATCCGTCTGGAACTCGATCACGTAGTCGACATTGCGCTGGATGTAGCTGTCGGCGTTGGCGAGCGCCGTGGCGCCATCGAAGGCGTTGTCGGTGACGAGCACGTCGACGCCGGCATCCTCGGCATTCGCGAGGATGCCGTTCTCGACGAGCAGGAAGAAGGGCGCGTTGCGGCCGAGGTTGGCGAAGCCGATCACGTAGTTGTCGCCGTTGCGGGGCGGGTTGGCCTCGCGCGCGGCGGCGACGAGTTCGGCGAACTCGGCGTCGCTCAGACGCTGGCCCTGAAGGTCGGCGGGTTCGACCGCGGCGGCCTGGGTGGCGATGAGCGAGGCCCCGAGGGCCAGCAGTGTCCGAAATGTCATCTTGTCCTCCTGTCGATCCATTTCGTTTTCTCCTCCCTCCGGCGTGGCCTCAGCCTGGCACCGGTTTGCGAAGGGCCTTGCCCGCCAGGTGGCGAGTTATGTCGTCGGCCACGAGGCCCTGCAGGCGGCCGATCGCGGCCTCCGAGTACCAGGCCGCGTGGGGCGACAGCATGAGGTTGGGTGCGCCCCGCAGGGGCGAGTCGGCCGGCAACGGTTCCGTCGTGAAGACGTCCAGCGCCGCGCCGCCGATCTCGCCGGCTTCGAGCGCCGCCGCGAGGGAGGCTTCGTCGACCAGCGAACCGCGGGCTGCGTTCACGATCACGGCGTGGCACGGCATGGCCGCCAGCGTCGTTGCGTTGATGATGCCGTTCGTGTGCGCGTTGGCCGGGGCATGCAGGCACACCGCGTCGCAGCGCTCGAAGAGCGCCGCGGCATCCAGCCGTTCGAGCGCCAGCGCCGCGGCGGCCTCGGCATCGAGCGCCGGGTCGGACACGGCGAACCGGAAGCCGAAGCCCGCAAGGCGGGCGTGGACCGCGCGGCCGATCTGCCCGAAGCCGAAAAAGCCCACCAGCGTTTCGGCGAAGGGCTTGACGGGGCGGGCGACGGCCACGGCCTCCCATCGGCCCGCCCGCACCGAGGCATCGAGCGCGGGCAGCTTGCGCAGCAGCGCCAGCAGGCTGGCGCAGGTGTGCTCGGCGACCTCCTCGGTGCAGTAGTCGGGCACGTAGCCGACGGGCACGCCGAGCTCCCGGGCGGCGGCGATATCGATGTTGTCGTAGCCGATGCCGTAGCGGATGATGGCAGCCCCCGGCGCGAGGCGGGCGATGGCCTCGCGGGTGACGGGAGCGAACTGCACCGCGGCCACCGTGGCACCGTCCATCGCCTCGGCCACTTCCTCGGCGCTCCGGCACTGGTGGGCGCTGAAGGCGCAGCCCTGCGCCTCGGCCGCGGCCCGTTCCTGCGCCACGTCCGGGAAGGTCGAATCGGTCACCACCACGGTCGGCATCACTCAGGCCTCCCTTGCCGGCGGCGGGGCGGCGGGGCGTTGCGTGCCGGCCACGCCGGGGGCGGGTGCGGCCGGGGCCTCGGCTTCCGCACGCTGGACAGCGGCCCTGTCGAGCGCGCGGCGGGTGGTCGAGAACACCTGCTCCATATGCGCCTCCATCGCCGCGCGGGAACCGGCGACATCGCCCGCGCGCAGAGCGGCCAGGATCCGGCGGTGGTCTGCGATGGAACGCGACTGGGCCTGACCCGTTACCGCCGAGGCGCGGCGGAACTCGATGCCGAGCACGTTGAGGCTCTGGGCCGCACGGGCCAGGAACGGATTGCCCGACGCCTCGGCGAGGCGCTCGTGGAAGCGGCTGTCGATCGCGAGATAGGCGTCCACATTCTCTTTCACGACCTCCTGTTTCTCGATCATCGCCTCCAGCTCCGCGCAGAAGGCGGCATCCACCCGCGAGGCGGCAAGGGCACAGATCTCGCCCTCGATGAGCCGCCGCGCCTCGTAGAGTTTCTCGATGGAGACTTCCGAGAGCGACAGGAAGAAGTTGAGCGGTCCGAGCAGCTCGGTGGCGCGCAGCGCGGTGACGAAGGCGCCGCCGCCGTGTCGGATCTCCACGATGCCCAGCACCGAAAGCGCCCGCATCGCTTCGCGCACCGTTGGGCGGCTGACCTCGAACCGTTCGGCGAGGTCGCGTTCGGAGGGCAGCTTGTCGCCGGGTTTCAGGCGGCCGGCCTTCACGAAGCCAAGGATCTGCTCGACGAGCAAGTCCGAGGCGCCCGTCTTGGCTATCGGCCTGATGTCGCTGTCGCCGAGAATGGTCACACCTCCCCTTGTGTCCATCGCGCCTGTCCGCGGCCCCTCGCTCACACCTGGCAATCACCAAGTGACCAAGTGGCCTGACCACTTATTGACTAGTCGGCGACGGGCTTGGTAGTCAAGCTCCGAGCGGGAGAAATCTTCGACTGCCCGAGGGAGAGCCGGATGACACAGCAGGATGCGGCGGCGCAGGCGCCGAACAACCAGTCGGCGCTGCGCGCGCTTCTGGGCAAGGAATGGGCGGGCGTCGCGGTGCTCGCCATTTTCTACGTGATCGTCTTCATCGCCTTCAGCCTGCTGTCGCCGTTCTTCCTGCAGACGCGCAACCTGATGTCGATCGGCTCGAACATGTCGGTCATCGGGCTCATGGCCATCGCGGGCACGCCGCTGATCGTGGCCGGCGGGCTCGATCTCTCGGTGGCCGCCATCGCCGGGCTCTCGGGCGTGACCGTCTCGCTGCTTTATTCGGCCGGCATCGACATCTGGCTGGCCTGCGCCCTGGCCATCGTGATCGGGATGTCGCTGGGCGGGTTCAACGGCATGCTCGCCACGCGGCTGCGGCTCAACCCGCTGATCGTGACGCTTGGGACCATGAGTATCTACAGCGGCGCCGCCCTCGTGCTCACCGGTGGGCTCAGCAAGCCCCTGATCGTTGACGGGTTCAACTGGCTCGGCTCGGGCCGCGTGATGGGAATCCCCGTGCCGCTGATCGTGATGAGCCTCTTCGCCCTCTTCATGTGGTGGGTGATGAGCCGCACGCGCTTCGGGCGCGAGATCTACGCCGCCGGCGGCAATCCGGACGCCAGCAGGCTCATGGGCATCAACGTCGACCGGGTTCAGCTCGTGCTCTACATGCTCTCGGGCGCGGTAGGGGCCTTCGCGGGGGTGGTGCTCGCGGCCATGCTCGGCGCGGCGGCGCCCACCGCGGCGGGCTCGCAGCTGCTCACCGTGATCGCGGCGATCATCCTCGGGGGCACCAGCCTCTACGGCGGGCGCGGCTCGGTATGGGGCACCGTGCTCGCCGTTCTGATTCTCGGCACGCTGAACAACGGGCTGACGCTCATGAACGTCTCCAGCTTCTGGCAGGAGATCACCCGCGGCGCGGTCCTGATCGCTGCGGTGGCCTTCGATCAGTTGCGCGTGCGCAACGCATCCTGAGCGGGTCGGCGGAGCCGCCCCCTGCGCGCCGCTGCCCCTCCCTACCGGCGCGCGGAGGGCAGGGCGGCGCGCGTGCCGGCACCGGGCCCGCCCGGGCGCGTGCAGACGCGCCGCGGCCCCCGGTCAGGCGGCCTCGGGCATCCGCAGGCCCAGAATGGCGCGCGCCTCGCGCCAGCTTGCCACGGGGCGGCCGTGGGCCTCGCAGATCTCGGCGGCACGGCGCACGAGCGCTGCATTCGAGGGCGCGAGGGTGGCCTTGTCGAGGCGCACGTTGTCTTCCAGCCCCGTGCGGGCGTGGCCGCCCGCGGCGATGGCCCACTCGTTGAGGACGATCTGGTTGGCCCCGATCCCGGCCGCGCACCACGGAGCATCCTCCCCGAAGAGCCTGTGCACCGTGCGCAGGTAGAAATCGAACACCTCCCGGTCGACGGGCATCGAATTCTTCACGCCCATCACGAACTGCACATAGGGCCGCTCCCGGATGCGGCCGTCGGCATGCATCCTTGCGGCCTGGAAGATGTGGGAGAGGTCGAAGGCCTCGATCTCGGGCTTCACGTCATGGGCGATCATCTCGCCGGCAAGCCAGTCCACGAGGTCCGGCGGGTTCTCGTAGACCCGGGTGGGGAAGTTGTTGGAGCCGACCGTGAGCGAAGCCATGTCGGGGCGCAGGGGCAGCATGCCGCCGCGCTCGTGCCCCGCGCCCGAACGCCCCCCGGTGGAAAACTGCACGATCATGCCGGGGCAGTGCGCCTCCACGCTTTCCTTCAGCCGAGCGAACTTCCCCGGGTCCGAGCTCGGGCTCTCGTCGTCGTTGCGCACATGGGCGTGCAGGATCGACGCGCCCGCCTCGAAAGCCTCGTGCGTGCTCTCCACCTGTTCGGAAACGGTGATCGGCACCGCCGGATTGTCGCGCTTGCGGGCGACCGAACCGGTGATCGCGACGCAGATGATGCAGGGCTTGCCTTCGGCGGCGGTCATGGCCTGCCCGTCCGCGCGCCGGGCCGGGGCGCGACGGTCAACGGGCCGGCGCGAAGCGCCGTTATCCGGCGCCTGTCGGGACGGGCGGGAAGCGGTCGGACCATCGGGGGTTCCTCCTCAGCGTGGTTGGGCTCGGTGCGGGCCAGCGCATCATCGGGATCGCGGATGCCGGAGGCAAGCCCGCCTCCCTGCGGGGCCTCGCTCTTCCGATACGGCCGGGGGCGGGGCTGCCCGCCCGACCGGTTGCGCTCCGGTGCGCCCCCGCGCATGCACGAATACGGCGCGCGGTGCCGGAGCCATTTGGAGCGCGGCGCGCCGCCTCGGCTTGACCCCGGCGCCGGGGCCGCCATCTTGCGCGGGGACCGAACGGGGGACGGGAAAGATGAAGACGGTACTGGGTATTTCGGGCAGCCTTCGGCGGGCATCGTTCAATGCCGGCCTCCTGCGCGCGGCAGCGGACGCGATGCCGGAGGGCGCTCGGCTGGTGACGGGCTCCATCGCCGGCATCCCGCTCTACGACGCGGATCTCGAAGCCGAAGCCGGCACCCCGGAGGCGGTGGTCGCGCTGCGGCGTGCGCTCGCGGAGGCCGATGGGTTGCTGCTGGCCACGCCCGAGTACAACAATTCGATCCCCGGGGTCTTCAAGAACGCGGTGGACTGGGTGGCCAGCGGCCCCTCGGCCGAGCTTTTTCGCGGCAAGCCGGTGGCGGTGATAGGGGCCTCGCCCATGGCCCATGGCACCATGCTCGCGCAGGATGCGTGGTGGCCGGTGCTCCGGGCGCTGGGCACCCGGCCCTGGTTCGACGGCCGCCTGATGCTCGGCCGTGCCCGCGGGCTCTTCGATGACGACGGCACGCTCACCGACGAGGCCTCGCTCGAGGCGGTGGACACCTTCGTGAAGGGCTTTGTCGCCAGCCTCTGAGATGCTAAGCGCCGCCGGCGGTACACCTCCGGCTCCGCCGCCCGGCACCGCGGAGGCCACGAAACGGTGAGGAGAGCCCGCCGAGATGACCAGCCAGCCCTCGCCACGCATCGTGGTCGTCATCGGCAGCGCGCCCGACGCGGTGCGCGCCCGCGACTGGCCGCGCTCCGCGTTGCCGCGGATCGTGGCCGTCAACAACGCCTGGCGGGTCAGGGATGACTGGGACTACCTCCTCACGCCCGACGATTTCCCGCCCGAGCGGCTTCCACCCCGCGTCGCGCCCGGGCAGACCTGCGTTGGGTCGACGGAGTATGTAAAAGAAAACAATGTTTTCGGCGGCATCTTTTATGCGGGCGGCACGATGGCGTTCAGCGCCGGATACTGGGCGCTCTCGGTGCTGAAGCCGGATGTGATGGCCTTTTTGGGCTGCGACATGGTCTACCCGGCGGCCGGGCGCACCCATTTCTACGGGCGCGGCACGCCGGATCCGCTCCGTGCAGATCCGAGCCTGCGGAGCCTCGAGGCGAAATCGGCGCGGCTGCTGCTGCTGGCCGCGCGCCGCGGCTGTGCCTGCGTGCGGCTCTCGGCGGGCGAGAGCCGGCTGCTTTTCGCACCAGCCTCGCACGACGCGCTCGCCTCGGTTGCCCGGCCCGACCCCGAATCCGGTGGCACCCTCGTCGAACTGGCGCTCGAGCGGGAGCGGGAGCTTGGGTATTTCGTCGAGTCCGGGCGCTACTGGGAAGAAGCGGAGCGCTTCGATCCGGCGGAGGTGGATTCGCTGGACCGGCTCTGGCTCGAGGCCGCCCGCGCCGAGGGTGCCGCCGCAAGTGCCGCGTCGGTTGCAGCGATGAGCGCGCTCCGGTTACCGGCGGGCTCTGCCCGGGCCTAGATGCCCGCAAGTGCGAGGACGGCGCCCCCGGCGGCACCTGCGATCACCACCGCCCAGGGCGGAGCTTTCCAGGCGGCGAGCGCCACGAAGCAGCCCAGTGCGAGGGTGAAATCGGCCATGGACCCCACGGCGGCGGTGAACACAGGATCGTAGAGCGCGGCGCCGAGGATCCCCACCACGGCGGCATTCGCGCCCTGCATGAGCGCACGCGCAGGGCGCAGGGCGCGCAGCGCGGCCCAGAAGGGCAGCGCTGCCACGAGCAGCAGGAACCCCGGCAGGAAGATCGCCCCGAGCGCGAGCGCGCCGCCTCCCAGGCCGCTGGGCGCGCCGTCGAGAGCGGCACCGAGATAGGCCGCGAAGGTGAAGAGCGGGCCGGGGACGGCCTGCGCGGCGCCGTAGCCCGCGAGGAAGTCCTCCGGCGCGATCCAGCCCTTAGCCACGGTTTCGGCCTCCAGCAGGGGCAGCACCACATGGCCGCCGCCGAAGACGAGGGCGCCGGAGCGGTAGAACGCGTCGGCCACGGCGAGCGCGGGTGCAAGCGGCGCCAGAAGCGGCAGGAGGATCAGGAGCGCGGCGAAGGCTGAGAGCGCGGCCAGCGCGAGGCCGCGAGGCACCGGCAGACCCCCGGCAGGTGCGCTTCCCGGCTCGCCGGCCGGCATCGCGCCGGGCGCCAGGACAAGGCCGGCGGCGGCACCGAGCACGATGGCCCCGATCATCCCGGCCGCACCCGGCAGCACCGCCAGCACCGCGACCGCGCCCACCGCGATGGCGGCGCGTTCGCGATCGGGGCAGAGCGTGCGCGCCATGCCCAGCACGGCCTGTGCCACGATCGCCACCGCCACGATCTTGAGCCCGTCCAGCGCGCCGAGGGCAAGCGGCCCGCCGAGCGTGCCCACGCCGGCTGCGAAGGCGAAGAGCAGGAGCGCCGATGGCGCCGTGAAGGCGGTGAAGGCGGCTAGCGCGCCGAGCCAGCCCGCGCGCATCAGCCCCAGCGCGAAGCCCACCTGGCTCGACGCGGGGCCGGGCAGGAACTGGCAGAGCGCCACCAGATCGGCATAGTCGGCATCGCTCAGCCAGCGGCGCCGCGCCACCAGTTCCTCGCGGAAATAGCCCAGATGCGCGATGGGCCCACCGAAGGAGGTGAGCCCGAGCCGCAGGAACACGCCGAAGACCTCGCCGGGCGTTCCTGCGCCTCGGGCCGGGGTCTCGGTCTGCCTCCGGGGGTGGTGGGCCATTGTTGCCGGAGATCCTTACGGCTGTGGCGCGCGGTGCGCGACGGGTCTCGCCACCACGTGCCAGCCGCCCATGACGCGCGCGTGACAGTTCCGGTTCCGGCTCCGCTTCGGGGGCCGTGCCCCGGGCGCTGCGATCACTCGCCCGCTCCGGCCACCGCCAGGGCGGCGGCGAGATCGGCCACCGCGCGCTCGAAGGTCTGGGCATATCCGGCTGCAGGCCTCGAGGCGAGCGTGGGAAAGACGGTATCGGCGAGCCCCAGCGCGCGCACCGCGTCGCGCGCCCCGGCAGGCGGTTCGGCTTCCCAGATCAGCACCCGTGCGCCCGTCTGGTCCGCCAGTGCGCGCAGGTCCTCAAGCTCTGCCGGGCCCGGCGCGGTGCCTGCCTCCCATTCCAGCGCGTGCAGGGTCAGCCCGTAGGCGTGCGCGAGATACTGGTAGCGCGGGTGCGTGGCGATCACGGGCATGCCCTCCGCCAGCGGTGCAAGCGCAAGCGCGGCGGCGTGGAGCATGTCCAGCTCGGCAGCGAGCGCCGCGAAGGCGGCATCGACATCCTGCGCCGGCGCGAGCCCCCGCGCCTTGAGCGCCTCCGCCACGGCCCCGGCCTGGGCGAGGGCGTTCTGCTGGTCCAGCCAGGTGTAGGGGGCGGTGCTCTGGTGGGTGTGCGCGCCGCCGTCGCCGTGGCTGTGGGTGATCGCCTCGGTTGCGATGAAGCGGTCCTCGATGCCGCGGGCGGTAACCACGGTTCGGGCCCGTGGCAGCGAGGCGCGCGCCGTCCAGCGCGCGAAGCCCGCACCGTTTAGCAGGATCAGGTCGGCAGACTGGATGGCGCCGATCTCGGCGATGCCCGGCCGCCAGAACTCGGGGTCGGCGCCCTCGGGCACCGGGAACTCGACGTCGATCGCCGCGCCGCCGAGCCGTTCGGCGAAATACGCCAGCGCGTAGGTCACCGCGACGGCCCGCGGACGCTCTTCGGCCGCGGCGGGCGCCGCCAGCGCCAGCGCCGTGAGCAGGAGCGCCCCAAGCGCGCGACCGACGCTCAGCCGGGGCATGCGCCGGCGATGTCCTGCGGGGTGACGATCCAGTAGTCCTCGTGGTCCCCGGTATCGACCTCGATGAGCAGGCCGGTGGCGGCATCGAGCCCGGCGAGCGGCACGGAAAGCGTGCCCTCCGAGGTGAGCGCGAGGGTGGCCAGAAGCGTGTTCTGCCCGTTGAGGATGCGCACCTCACCGCCCACCGGCACGCGCCCGGAGGAGAACTTCGCCTCGATCCTCACCACCTCGCAATCGGTGCTGGCGAAGACGTTGAGCTGGTGCGCGCCGGCCGTTCCGGCCCCGGCGGCAAGCACTATCCCGGCGGCGGCCGCGGCGCGGAGGGTTCGGGCGGCGCTCATCGGGCCGCCCACGGCTCGAACCGGACCCAGATCACCGCGCCCAGCTCCACCGCCTTCTCCGCGCCGTCCTGCTGAAGCGTGTAGTCGGCGGTGTTCAGCGCGGCAAAGCCCCACCACCCGGAGGCCGGCGGCGCATAGGTGAACACGCCGTTCTGATCGGCCTTCACCGTCTGGGTGACCATCAGCTCGTCGGGCACGGAGGCCGCGCCGGTCTCGTTGTAGAACTCCACCTCCACCTCGGCGAAGGGCACCGGCGCGCCGCCGAGCTTGACGATGCCCTGGAACACGTTGTGCTCCCAGAGGCCGAAGGGCTTGGAGAGGGGGACGATCTCCGTCGCGAGGCCGAGCTCGGCGTCCCAGCCTTCGTCGTCGCCGTAGGCGGTCACGTAGGTCTTGGTGTAGTGGATGATGAAGGCGTCCTCGGCCGGTTCCCAGTAAGGCTGCGGTTCCATCGCGAACACGTAGGTGCCCGGCCGTTCGAGAGGGTGCTCCAGCACGAAGCCCGGCGCCCCCATCACCTGCGCGGCACCGAGGCTCCCGAGAAGGTCTGTCGTCTGGCCGCCATGGTTGACGGTGAAGGCGCGCGGCGCGTCGAGGACCATGCCGTCACGCTCGAAGGGGTGGGAGAAGGAGAGCGTGAGCGCCACGCTGCGCCCGTCTTCCTGGGAGATCATCGGGTCCGACGGAATGATCATCCCGTAGTGGGCCGCAGCGGGGGCGGCGGCAAGCAGGGCCGCGGTCGCCGCCGCGAGACAGGCACGTTTCATCAGGTCCTCCCCATTGCTCACTCCTCCGGGCCTGGCCGTCAGGCGCCGAGGGCCAGCATCCAGCCCACGAGCGTGTCGGCCCGTGCATGCACGGCAAATGCGAGCGCGCCCGCCAGCAGGATGCAGGGCAGAAGTAACACGGCTGTTTCCGCCGCCAAGAGCCTGAGCGCCGTTCCGCGCGCGGCGCCGAGCTTGCGCGCGGTGGCGAACTCCGCCGCGCGCAGGCGATAGGAGAGAAAGAGGGAAAGCCCGATGGCCGCCAGTGCCGCGGCGGCCACGATGGCCGCGACCGCGTCGAGCACGGTGCGGATGCGGAAGATCCGCTCCACCAGCCCCTCGACGACGAGGACGGGCGAGACGAGCTGTGCGCTGCCGTCCGGGTCGAGGTAACGGCCCTGCAGGATCGTGCCCGCGCGCAGGTCGCTCGGCACGGCGATCACCGCGGTGACGGGGTAATCCCCCTCGTTGCCGTGGAAATGGAAGCTCTCGATGTTCTCGGGCGTTATGCGCTGGAATTGCACGATTTCCGCCCCGGCCAGCACGGTCTCGCCGGCGGCGAGGGCCTCGGCGCTCACCACGTCGGCATGGCCGTGGCCGATGCCCGCGATCACCCATGTCGTCTTGATGTCCACGAAGACGGCCTCGTCGTCGGGGGTGCCGGTGGGGGCGAGCACGCCGACGACCGGCATCTCGAGGGGATAGACGCCGTCGAGATCGAAGAGGTTCTGCGGGGTGGAGACAACCGTGTCGCCCGGGGCCACCCCGAGGGCCTCCGCCGCCCGTGCCCCGAGCACCGCCTCGCCGAGCACGGCAAGCCCCCGGCCGCCCGCGAGCGCAAGATCACGGAACTCGAAATAATCGAGCGTGGTTCCCACGATCGGCTGCCCGCCGGTTTCGAAGCCGATGTGAAGCGGGATGGGTACGGCCAGCCCGCTGTCCCAGATCCTGTCCACCTCGGCGGCGGGCAGGGTGGGCGGCCGTTCCTCGCCGAAATAGAGCGCGGCCATGGTCAGATCGAGCGCGCTGCCCCGGCGCCCCACGAGGTAGGGTGTTGTCTCCGCGCGGGCCGTGAGCGTGGCCTCCCCCGCATTCAGCAGCGCCCGCGAGGCAACCGGCACCGCAAGGATCAGCGCCACGGCGAGCACCAGCACCAGGCTGCGCGCCCAGTGAAAGCGCAGGTAGGAGACGGCAAGAAAGAAGGCGTTCATGCCGCGGCCGCGGAGCTGAAGACGGAGAAATCCACGACCCTGTCGAAGCGTGGAAGCAGCGCGTGATCGTGGGTCACCGCAAGGATGCTCGCGCCCGCCGCCTCGGCCTGGGCGAAGAGCAGATCGAGGATCAGCGCCTTGTTGGCCGGGTCGAGATTCCCTGTCGCCTCGTCGGAGAGCACGAGCCGCGGTTGCGTCACGAGGGCCCGGCAGATCGCCACCCGTTGCTGTTCGCCCTGCGAGAGCGCGCCGGGGCGACGGCCCAGCTTCTCGGTCAGCCCGCAGGCGTCGGCCAGCGCGCGGGCCCGCGCACGCACGGCCCCGTCGATGGCCGCATGGGGGGCGACGCGGTAGGGGTAGAGGATGTTTTCGGCCGCGCTGAGGTACTCCACCAGCGCGAAATCCTGGAAGACGAAGCCGATGGTCCGGGCGCGGAACCGGCGCAACTCCGATGGCGAAAGGCTGCACAGATCGCTGCCGTCCACCGTGACGCGGCCGGCGTCGGGGCGCAGGAGGCCGGCGACGAGGTTGAGCAGCGTCGTCTTGCCGGTCCCGCTCGGGCCGACGACGGCAACCCGCTCGCCCGCGCCGACGGCAAGCGACGGCACATCGAGGCGGAAGCGACCGCCGGAGTAGGCGAAGCGAAGCTTTTCCAGCGCGATCATGGCGCGTCGACCACGTATTGCTCTCCGGCGCTGGTCCGGTCCACCTCGCGCAGGGCGAAATCCACGATCTTCCATGCCCCTTCCACCGGCGCGAGGGCAAGGTCGGCGCGATAGGCGTTGCCGCGCACATGGATGTGCTCGCTGTGGCCCACGGTGCCGATCACCTGCCAGTGCGCGTCGAGCGCGAAGGTTTCTCCCCGCTGGCTGGTGGTGATCCCGAGCACCTGCATCTCGTGTATCGTCTGGTCGGCTTCCGTCAGCCCGCCTCCCTGCAGCGCGCCGGCCCGCTCGAGGTAGAGCGATTCGAGCGCGGCGCCATGTGCCGCGCGCGCCAGCGTATCGTATATCGCGGCTTCCTCCGTCTGCCCGAAAGCTTCGTAGACCACCGTGAGCAGGGCCGGCAGCAGCAGGAACATCTCGGCCCGCGCGGCTTCCGGCGTGAGGGGAGGCAGCCCGGGCGCGGTGTAGGCACCGGGCGGCGTCGTGCGCGTCACGGCAAGCACGCTCCAGGCCAGGGCCGGCGCGAGCGCCGCTCCAAGGAGCGCGAGGAGGATGGTTCGGCGTCGGCGCTCGGACATGGCTTCCCGAAGTGCTGCGGCGCCTGGGCCGCCGCTTCGTCGCTCCCGCAGATAACACCCCCCGGCGTGGCGTCCAGCCGGAAGCGCGCCGGCAGACGAGGCCCGCGCCGGCGCGCGGCGCAGCGCGCACACGCACGGATCCCCGTGGCAGCGCCGGTCGGGCGTCGTTCAAGGGGTTGTAAAAAGTTCGACATCGCACTAAATGATGCGATATCGCACTTAATGGAGTCTCGACCATGCCCATCTCCCGTCGCAAGATGCTCGCTCTCGTTGGGGGCGGCATCGTCCTTGCTGCAGGTGCCGGCGGCACCGGCTTCGCCCTCACGCGCACGCCTCACCGGGCGCTCGCGCCCTGGGCCGAGGCGGGCGCCCACGACGATCCGCGCCTGAACGCCCTGAGCTTCGCGATCCTCGCGCCCAACCCCCACAACCGGCAGCCATGGCAGGCCGAGCTGGTGGGCGCCGACACCGTGCGGGTGTTCCGCGATCCGGCCCTGAACCTGCCCCATACCGATCCGTTCGATCGGCAGCTGACCATCGGAATGGGCTGCTTTCTCGAGACATTCGTGATTGGCGCGTCGGGCAGCGGCCACGGGGTGGAGCTGGCCCTTTTCCCGCAGGGAGAGGCGCCCGGCGCGCCGGTCGCCGAGTTGCGCCTCTCGCCCGATGCCGTCGGGGCCGATCCGCTCGGGGCCGCGATCCTCGACCGGCGGTCGTGCAAGGAGCCCTTCGAAGACCGGCCTGTCGCCGCCGAACAGCGCAGCGCACTTGGCGAATTCGCCACCATCCTCGACGATCCGGCCCTCGTGGCGCGGCTGCGCGCGCTGACTCTCGCGGCCTTCGAGGTGGAGCTCACCACGCCGCACACCTATGGCGAAAGCGTGGACCTGATGCGCTTCGGGCGGCGCGAGATCGAGGCGAATCCGGATGGAATCGATCTTGGCGGCCCCATGCTGGAGGCCATGATGCTCGCGGGCATCCTCACGCGCGAAAAACAGCGCGACCCGTCGAGCATCGCGTTTCGTGAAGGTCTTGCAATCTACCGCGAGATGCTCACAGCCACGCCGGCCTATGCGGTGATCGTCTCCGAGGGCAACACCCGCGCCGAGCAGATCGAGGCCGGGCGCCGATACCTGCGGCTCAACCTTGCGACCACGCGCCTCGGGCTGGCCTTGCATCCCGTGAGCCAGGCCCTGCAGGAATACCCCGAGATGGCCGCACACTACGCCGAGGCGCACCGACTGCTGGCCGCTCAAGGCGAGACGGTCCAGATGCTTGCGCGCCTCGGCTACGGCCCGCAGACGCCGCCGACCCCGCGCTGGCCGCTCGACGCGCGGCTCCGGCAGGGCTAATCAGGAGGCGGCCCCCGCTGCGCGCCTGGCGCCTGACGCACGCGCCGCTCGCCCCGGGGCAGGGCCGGGCAGGCCGAGCCCCGCAGGTCGGAAAGGCAGCAGTTATGAACGACGATCCCGGAGCCTTGCAGCCCGTCGCGCCGAAAGCCCGGGGCAGGGCGGAGGCATCCGGCATTTCCCCCGAACTCGCCTTCACCGTTCTGAACGAGGCCAACATCGTTGCTCAGCTCTCCTCCGCCCTGCTCGAGGCGCGGTTGCCGAAGGGGATGGTCGCGGCGCAGTTCGGCGTGCTCAATCATCTTGCCTCGCGCCCGGCGGGGCAGACACCGCTGCAGCTTGCGCGCGCGTTCCAGGTGCCCAAGACCTCGATGACCCACTCCATCGCCGTGCTCGGGCGCCACGGCCTCGTGGACACGCTGCCCAACCCTGCCGATGGGCGCTCCAAGCTGGTGCGGATCACCGAGGCCGGCCACGCGCTGCGCACGGCCACCATCGCCGCCCTCGAACCCGATATCCGCCGGAACCTCGGCGCGCTGGAGCCGGGCACGCTCGAGGCGCTGCTGCCCGCGCTGCAGCATCTGCGCCGAGTGCTCGACGCGGCGCGGGATGCGCCGCCGCCGGACAAGGGCGAGGAGGGTCGCCAAGCGCACGGCGGCTGAACGCCGCCCTGGCCGGGGAGCCGCTTCGCTCCGATCCGGCCCGTTCGATCCCGCCCAGCCATGACAAGGAAGGGAGCCGGCGGCCCGGCCCCCTTCTTCGCTCGTTCGCGGGCGTTGCGGCGCGTCAGGCGGCCTTCGTCTGCGTCTCCACCGGATCCCACTCGAGGCCGGGCCGGTACCGGGCGGAAATCCTGCCGTTCTCCAGCGCGAAGAGATGGAGCCAGCCGTTGTCGAAGAGATCCCGCACGCCGTCGTGCTTGCGCAGCACATCCGCGATGGCCGCCGTCGGGGCCTCCACCAGCACCGAGAGCCGCAGCGGCTCGTGGGCGAGGGTCTCACCGTCGTGCACCGTCTGCCACGGCAGGCCGGGCCGGAGAATCCCGCCGTTGCCCTGCACCACGCCGATGCCGCCCACCACGTTGTGGATCAGCTTGTTGCCGCCCCCGAAGGCGCGCGGCGCAACCGCCGAGCCGTAGTACTGCAGGCTGATCCAGCTCGCGACCACGACCGGCGCGGTCAGGATCAACTCGAGCGTGCCGAAGCCCTCGTCGGCCTGCCAATCGTAGCTGTGCAGGAAGGCGCGCCCCTCGAGGCTGCGCCCGACCGTGGCCGCCCGCGGCGCGGCGACGAAGGCCGCGCAGCCTGCAAGCCCCCACTCAGGCCGTACTTCGGCCCAGTTCACCGCCCGCCGGGCGACGGTATCGCCGGTGGCGCCGGGCAGGCGTGCGGCCCGCTCCGTGCGGGTGATCTTGCCGGCAGCCGCCAGCCACCGCTTCGCCCGGGCAAGATCATCGCCATGGGCCGGCGCGGGCGCATCCTCGTAGAGCGTGACCGTGTCGGTGGTCGTCTCGTGCTGCCCGGCGACGAAGACGGTGTCCTCGGGCAGCGCGATTCCCTCCCCGGGCAGGCCTGCGCGGGTCTCCGGATCGTTCAGCAGGGCGGCGAGAAGACGTGCCGGGATCTCCCCCGTCTGCCCGCAGCAGGCGCCGCAGTGATAGGCGCTCTCGTGGGGGTTGTTCGCCACCTGCGCGCCATGGCCGAGCAGCAGGATCACCCGGGCATGGCCGGTTGTCATGCTCATCGCCCGGAGCACGGCCGCCGCCGTCGCCGCCTTCTGGGCGGCGTCGAGCCCGCCTTCGATCTTCGGCATCGGCTGTGGAGCGGCCGGCTTCGCCCCGAGCCCCAGCGCATCGCCGACGAGCTTCACCCCGTATGCCGGGCCAGCCGCTTCCACGAAGGCGAAGGACGAAACGGCAGCCTGCCGGAACCGGCCCCAGGCGCGCGTGGCGCGGGCCGAGATCCGCATCGCTTCTTCCACCTCGGGAGCGGCGTGGCTGTTGGAAACCAGCGCGGGCCTGAGCAGGGCCGGCAGGTGGGCCAGCGCCTCGTCGCTTCCGCTGGGCCGATGGGCGAGCGGAAGGCCGAAGAAGCCCGCAAAGCCGATCGTCTCGATGCCGGGATCCTGCGCCTCGAGCGCGCGCCGGAACACCTCGGAGCGCACGTCGATGCAGAAGGCCGCCTGCAGAGCCGGCCGCTCCGAGCGGGTGGCCGGGCCGGCCAGCGTTTCCGCGAGCCGCCGCTGGTGGGCGCGCTCGGCGGCATCCTGGAGGATCGCGTCGATCACCTGGTCGCTGCTGGGCGCGAGCGGCGCCGCGTGGGCGGCAACGGTCGTCTGCCAGCGGTCGGCCACCTCGGGGTAGCGCGCGAGCAGCGCCTCCTCCCAGATCAGCCGCACGGCAAGGAGCTCGCCCAGGGTGGTATCGGATGCACCGTCGAGCTCGGCCTGCCAGAGCATCCAGCGCGCGTGCTGCGCCCAGCCGCCGATATCCATGAGCAGCCGGTGGTAGGCGGTCTCGGCGGCGGCCTCGGTGAGCGAAAGCCGCTCGGAGGCCCGCAGGATCGCCCGTTCCGCAACGTCGGGCGCGGCGGCCACATGGGCGCAGAACCCGCCGAGGCCGGCGATTTCGGGCGTGAGGTCGTTGGTGGCCCAGTCGCGCCAGGCGGCATAGGCCGGCTTGCCGGGCGCCGGGGTCCAGAGCGCCTGGCCGCGGTCGAAATGACCGCCCGCCCAGAGCCCGAAACAGCGCGCGATCACGCCGGGCCAGTCGGTGCCGCTCGCCTCGGAGGCGAGATCGGCCACCGTCGGCAGCGCCCGGGGAGCCGGGCTTTCGGTGGCCAGCGCGGCCTTGAGCGTGGCGAGATCGGCCGGCTTGCCTGCCCACGGGGCGGCGGCGAGGGCGGCCTCGAGATCGGTCTCGGCGATTTCTCCGGCCGACACCCGGGCCGCGTAGTCCGACCGCGCGCGGGTGACCGGCGCCCCCGAGGTGCGCGCGAGCCGCGCCGCGGCCGTGGCGAGATCCTCCCCCGTCTGCCCGAGGAAGGGGTTCACGGCGATCGTCGCGTCGAGCGGAAACGCCGGCGGGATCGCCCGCGCTGCGGCTTCCGCCGCCGTGAGCAGGCCCGAGACCCGGGCCGGTGCGATCTGTGCTTTCTTGAGAAACATGAGACGACTCTCCTCGAGCGATCAGTTGGGCCGGGTGGTGCGCAGGCCGCCGATCAGGCGGTCGAGCAGGGCGTTGAGGTAAAGGCCGTTGGCGAGGTGAACGCGCAGGCCCGCCGTCGCCGGATGGTGCGCCCAGAGGGGGAACAGTGCCTGCGCGACGGCGACGAGCCCGAAGGAGGCCAGCGCCAGCAGGATCAGTGCCCATTCCAGCGGCCCGGGCACCGGGGCCGCGGGCAGATGCCCGCCCCAGAGCGCGCCGGCCAGCACCTGGAAGCCGAAGTAGGCCACGGCGGCGCCGAAGGAGGCCAGCAGCGTGCGCCGGGTGAGGGCGCCCGGCGCCGTGTCGGCAAGGCCCTGTGCCACGAGATAGGCCACCCCGAAGATCAGGATGGCGCCCAGTGCCAGCGCCTGCGCCGACTTGGGCCCGGCGATGAGGCCGAAGCCCGCCGCGACCGCCCCGTAGAGCACGAGGGCCAGCGCGAAGGAGCGCGCCACCGCCCCGAGCCCGGGCACCGCCACCGGCCCGGGCCGGCGCACCTTGACCACGGCGCGGACGGCGCCGCCCGAGGCGAGGAAGGCGTGCGCCTTGTAGAGCGAGTGCGCCACGATGTGCAGCAGCGCCAGTGCCCAGAGCCCGAGGCCGCACTGCAGCAGCATGAACCCCATCTGGCTGACGGTGGACCAGGCCAGCGACGTCTTGACGGCGCTCTGGGTCAGCATCACCACCGCGCCGAAAAGCGCCGTCAGCCCGCCGAGCATCACCAGCGCCGCCATCGCCGCCGGGCTGTGCTGGACGAGGCCCGCGAGGGTAATCAGCAGGACTCCTCCGGAGTTCACGATGCCCGCGTGGAGCAGCGCCGAAACCGGGGTGGGGGCCTCCATCACCTCGGTCAGCCAGCCATGGAGCGGGAAGGCCGCCGTCTTCAGAGCGGCGGCCAGCACCACCAGCGCGACCCCAACATGGGCGGTGAGGCCGAAATTCGAGCCGTCGGTTGCGGTCAGCACGGCGATCTCCGCGGTGCCGAAGGCGCTCCAGAAAAGCAGCGCCGCGGCAAAGAGCGCGACATCCCCCGCACCCCACACAAGGGTGAACTTCGCCGCCGCGCGCCGGGCGGCGGGCCGGTCGGGATAGAAGAGCAGCAGTTGCCGCAACGCGATGCCCACGGCGACGAAGGCGGCCACGAGCACCGGCAGCGTTGCGGCCTGCACCACCACCAGCACCGCGGCGAGCGCCGCCAGCATCAGCCCGTGGAAGGTGCCCTCGCGGGCCTCGCCGTCGAGGTAGGTGCGGCTGTAGCGCACCACCACCCAGCCCACGAAGGCCACCAGCAGGGTCATCGTCGCGCTCACCGCGTCGAGGCGCAGGAGCCCGCCGGCCACCGAAGGGGCGGGGCCCGAGAGGGCGAGTTGCAGCGCACCGAGCACGCCGAAACCGAGCGCCGCTGCCGCGGCGCCCTCGGCCAGAAGCGGAAGGCGCCCGGGTCGGCGCCCGGGGGTGACGACCGAAGCGAGTGCCACCGCCAGGACCGCAAGGGGCGCGAAAAGGATCAGGGCAGGAAGCGAGGTCATGGCAATCTCCTTCGGGCTGCGCCGGGCCGGCTGGAGCCGCGGCGCGTGTCGGGAGGTGATAGCCGTTGCCTGAGTTCGATAAAATTACATATTATGAGATAAAATGTTCTACTTAACAGAATGGTCATGCAACTCAATCTGCACCATCTCCGCCTGTTCCGCGCGGTCGCCAACGATGGCACGCTCACGGGCGCGGCGCGGCGGCTGAACATCTCGCAATCCGCGCTCTCGACGCAGATCCGCACGCTCGAAGCCGCCCTCGGCCACGATCTCTTCGAGCGGCGGGGCCGCGGGCTGGTGCTGACCGAGGCCGGGCGGATCGCGCTCGATCACGCCGAGGCGATCTTCTCGACCGCAGAGGATCTTGCGGCCACGCTGAAGGAAACCGGCCGCGCGAGGCGCGGCCTGCGCATCGGGGCGCTCGCCACGCTCTCGCGCAACTTCCAGATGCAGTTCCTGCGCCCGCTGGTGGGGCGCGCCGATGTCGAGGTGATCGTGCGCTCGGGCAGCCAGGAGGCGCTCCTTCGGGGGCTCGACGCGCTGGCGCTCGACGTCGTGCTCACGAACCTCGCGCCCGCGCGCGATGCCGCGAGCCCGTGGCTGGTGCACAAGCTCGCCGAGCAGCCGGTGAGCCTCGTCGGCACGCCCGCGCGGCTGGAACGTGCCGGCACACGGGCGCTGGCCGATCTTCTGGCCACCGAGCCGCTGGTGCTGCCGGTTTCGGAGACGGCCCTCCGGGCGGGGTTCGACGCGCTGACCGCCCGCCTCGGCATCTCGCCCGCCATCGCCGCCGAGGCCGACGACATGGCGATGCTGCGCCTTCTCGTGCGGGAGGACGCCGGGCTCGCGGTGCTGCCGCCCATCGTGGTGCAGGACGAGCTCGCCGCGGGCACGCTCACCGAGGCCGCCCGGCTCGACGGGATCACCGAGACGTTCCTCGCGGTCACCCGGCAGCGCCGGTTTCCCAACCCGCTCCTTGCCGAGGTGCTGGGCACCGCGTGAGACGCGCGCGGCTCAGCCGCCACCGCCCACTTCCCGGGCCGCGGCAGCCGCCGCCCTGCCGCCTCAGATGTCGAAGCGCACGCCCTGTGCCAGGGGCAGCGCGTCGGAGTAGTTCACCGTGTTGGTCTGCCGCCGCATGTACCCCTTCCAGGCATCCGAGCCGCTCTCGCGTCCGCCGCCGGTTTCCTTCTCGCCGCCGAAGGCGCCGCCGATCTCGGCGCCGGAGGTGCCGATGTTCACGTTGGCGATGCCGCAGTCGGAGCCGGCGGCGGAGACGAACCGCTCCGCCTCGCGGATATCCCGGGTGAAGATGCACGATGACAGCCCCTGGGGAACGTCGTTCTGCATCGCGAGCGCGTCGTCGAAGGCCTCGTAGCCCATGACATAGAGGATGGGCGCGAAGGTCTCGGTGCGGACGATGTCTGTCTGCCCGGGCATCGCGACCACGGCCGGCGCCCGGTAGGTGCCGCCCGCCGGTACTCCGGCGGTGACGGCGCCGCCGCCGTGCACCGTGCCCCCCTCGGCACGCGCGGCCTCGAGCGCGCCGTCCATCGCCGCGCCGGCGGCGGCATCGATGAGCGGGCCGACCAGCGTGCCGTCGGCCAGCGGATCGCCCACGGGCAGCCCCGCGTAGACCTCGGCGAGGCGTTCGACCAGCGTCTCCTTCAGGCTCTCGTGCACGATCAGCCGCCGCAGGGAGGTGCAGCGCTGCCCGGCGGTGCCGACCGCAGAGAAGGTGATGGCCCGTACCGCCATCTCCAGGTCGGCCGAGGGCGTCACGATCATGGCGTTGTTGCCGCCAAGCTCGAGGATCGCGCGCCCGAGCCGGGCGGCCACCACCGGGGCCACGGCCTTGCCCATGCGGGTGGAGCCGGTGGCCGAAACCACCGGGACCGCCTCGGAGCGCGCGAGCGCCTCGCCGAGCGCGGCGCCGCCCACCACCACCTGCAGCAGATCCCCGGGCGCGTCCGGGCCGAAGCGCGCCAGCGCGCGCCCGAAGATCGCCCGGCAGGCCAGCGCGGTAAGCGGCGTTTTCTCGGAGGGTTTCCAGATCACCGGATCGCCGCACACCAGCGCCAGCGCGGCGTTCCACGACCAGACGGCGACCGGGAAGTTGAACGCGCTGATCACGCCCACCGGGCCGATGGGGTGCCAGGTTTCCATCATCCGGTGCCCGGGCCGCTCGGACGCGATGGTGAGCCCGTAGAGCTGGCGGGACAGGCCCACTGCGAAATCGCAGATGTCGATCATCTCCTGAACTTCGCCGAGGCCCTCGGAGGTGATCTTCCCGGCTTCCCAGCTGACGAGCGCGCCGAGATCCTCCTTCGCCGCGCGCAGCTCCTCGCCGAGCAGGCGCACGAGCTCGCCGCGCCGCGGGGCCGGCACCTCGCGCCAGGCGGCAAAGGCCCGCGCGGCGCGGCCGATGACGGCGTTCATCTCGCCAGGCGCCGTCTCGGCCACCTCGGCCAGCACGCTGCCGTCGATGGGTGAGCGGACGGCGAGCGAGCCGCCCTCCAGCGCGGCGGCGTCGAGCCCGAGGCGGGTGAGGATGTCGCGTGCGGTCATGGGTGTCTCCGGTCGTGTGTTGCGCGGGCCGCGGCGCGGGCGGCGGCATTCTCTGGGCGGCGAAGGGGCGGGGCGTCAGGCGGCGCTGTCGAGCCCGTCCACCACGCCGCCCGCGGAATAGAGCGCCCCGAACTCGGTGTCCATGAACTCGGCCAGGCCGACCTGCTCCTGGGAGACGAAACCGCGCGCCGGCAGGCGGCCCTGGCGCATGAGATCCACCACCGCCGTCACCCCGGCAGCCGTCGTCACCTGGATCGCGCTCCAGCGCCGCCCGCCGATACGCCGGCCCAGCGACTTGTTGATGAAGCTGGTCTCGCGGAACTCGCCGCCGATCTCGCCGGTGGCGGTACAGAACACCAGCACCACGTCCTGGTCGGTGCGGGGCAGGGCGGTTTCGAACACCTCCCGCAGCAGGTCGCGGCGCCGCTCGAGCCCGAGATCGTGCAGCAGCAGCTTGATGATGTCGCGGTGGCCGGGGTAGCGGATCGTCCGGTAGGACACCCGGCGCGCGGCCCCGGCGAGGCTTTCGGCCAGCGTTCCGAGCCCGCCCGATGTGTTGAAACACTCGTAGTCCACGCCGTCGTGGCTGATCGTCTCGAGGTCCTCGAGCGGGGCGACGCGCACGGTCTTGCCCTCCACGATCGCCTCGCAGGGGTTGCAGTACTCGTTGATGAGCCCCTCGGTGGACCAGGTGAGGTTGTATTTCAGGGCGTTGGTCGGAAAGAGCGGCAGCGCTCCGACGCGGAGCGAGAGCGTTTCGAGCCGGTCGAACCGGCGGGCGAGATCGGCCCCCGCGATGCCGACGAAGCCGGGCGCGAGGCCGCACTGCGGCATGAAGGCGGTGGCGGCGCCCTGCGCCAGCTCGCGCACCGCCTGCGTGGCCGCGACATCCTCGGTCAGGTCGAAGTAGTGGGCCCCCGCCTGCTTGGCGGCGGCGGCCAGCGTCGGGGTGAGATAGAAGGGCGCTGCCGAGATCACCGCGTCGAACCCCTCGAAGCCGGCGGTGAGCGCCGAAGGCTCGGCCGCGTCGAGCTGGCGCACGGCGTGGCCCTCGCGCTTGAGCGCGTCGAGCGCCGCGAAATCCCGATCGGCAACCGTCACCCTGTAGTTGGGGGATGCGGCAAGCAGCGTGGCGATCATCTGCCCGATCTTGCCGGCCCCGAAGATGCAGACGTTCCAGACCTGCGCCATGTGTGCCTCCTGCTCGCGGCGTTCGCGGTCCGATCCGCCCGCCCTGGCGTGCAGAATGGCACCGGCCGGCGCCGGGCAGAACGGGCGCGCTGCCGGATCGAGGGGTCGATCCCGGCGAAACGCCGGATGATCCGGCGGCCTGTCAGCCCCCCGGGGAGGTTGCCGTCGGGTGGCGGCGGTCGAACCGGCGGCCGAAGACCACCGATGTGTTGGTCCGCACGACGCCAGGCAGGGCGCCGACCTCGTCGATGAGCACGTCGAGATCCTCGATCCGGGGCGCCTCGGCGGCGAGGAAGAGATCGTAATCGCCGTTGATCGACAGGCAGAGCGTGATCTCGGGGAAGGTTTCGAGGCGCTCGAGGATGCGGCGCGTCTCCTGCTGGCGAATCTCGAGAAGCATCAGGATCTGCACCGATTCCTCGCCGGGATCGCGCCCGAGCACTACCGAGTAGCCCGCGATGGTGCCAGTGCGCTCCATCCGCGCGATGCGTTCCTGAACGGTGGTGCGTGCCACGCCGAGACCCTTGGCGATGGCCGTGGTGGAGGCGCGCGCGTTCTGCTGCAGGGCGCGCAGGATGCGCCGGTCGAGTGCGTCTTTCATCGTTTTGCCGCCGCTCCGGTGAAATGCCGGAGTCTCTCCGTGCCGGGGCGCCCGGTCAAGCCCGGAGCGGCTGGCCTTCCCGGCGCGGCGAGAGCAAGCTGCGCGCGCGCGCAGGCGCGCAGACAGCGCGGAGAAGGTGATGGGCAGCGGCAAGACGGTTGCGGTGGCGGGAGCGGGAATGGTGGGGCTTTGCACCGCGCTTTCGCTGCTCGAGCGGGGCTACGCGGTCACGCTGGTGGACAGGGACGAGCCGCTGCAGAAGGCCTCGCGCTGGAACGCCGGGGTTCTGGCCACGTCCTCGCTCTGGCCGATGGTCAACCCCGGGCTGCCGCGCGCGGCGCTTGGGCTGGCCACGGGGCGTTCGCCCGGTTTCCGGATCAATCCCGCCTGTCTCGGCGCGGCATTGCCCTTCGGGCTGCGCGCGCTCCGGGCGGCCCGGGCGCCCGGGTTCGAGGCGCGGGTCGCCGCGCTCGATCGCCTGATCGGGCTGTCGCGCACGCGCCACGACGCGCTGATCGAAAAGGTGAAGTGTACGGCGCAAGTAAATGACAACGGATGGCTCTTTCTGTTCGAAACCTCCGCGGCGCTGGCCGCGGCACGGGCACAGATGGAGACGTTCGCCGCCCATGGCGTTGCCCACGAGGTGATCGGGCGAGACGGGCTCGCGGATCTCGAGCCGCATCTCGCGCCCCGTTTCGAGCACGGCATCTGGCTGACCGGAAGCGCATGGGTGCGGGACCCGGCAATGCTGGGTGCGGCCTACATGGCGCATTTCGGAAGCCTCGGGGGCAAGCTCCTGCGTGCCGAGGTGGCGGGGTTGGATTTCGGCGTTCCCGCGCTTCGGCTCGGCGGCGGCGAGCGGCTTGCGGCCGACCACGTCGTGCTTGCTGCCGGTCCGTGGACGGGAACGCTGCTCGCGCGTGCCGGTCTGCGGCTGCCCATGGTGGGCGAGCGGGGGTACCTGCGGCGCGTTGCGCCGGTGGGGAACGCCGGGCTCGAAAGGCCGGTCCACGACACCGCCGGCGGGATCGTGCTTTCGCCGCGGCCCGACGGCATCCAGATTTCCACCGGCACGGAACTGTGCCTGCCGGGTGCCCCGAAACGCGCGCGGCAGGCCCGGGAGGCGCTGGAGCGCGCGCGGCTGCTGCTGCCTCTCGGCGAGCAGATCGGCCCGCTGGAAAGCGCCGAGCGCCCGACGTTGCCCGACACTCTGCCGGCGATCGGGCCACTTGCCGGCGCGCCCGGTGTCTGGCTCGCGACCGGCCACCAGCACATCGGGTTTTCCACCTCCGCCGGAACGGGCGAGCTGATCGCCGAGGGCATCGCCGGCGCCGCCCTGCCGGGCTGGGCCGCGCCCTTTGCGCCGGCGCGTTTCGGGCTCTAGGCCGCGCGCCTCAGAGCAGGGAAAGCCCGCCGTCAACGCGCAGGATCTGCCCGGTCACGTGGCCGGCCTCGCGCGACAGCAGGAAGCCGACGGCGGCCGCGATGTCGGAGGGTTCGGCGATGCGCCCCGAGGGAGTCGCCTTGGCGGCAGCCTCCCAGGCGGCAAGGGGGAGAGCGGCGTGCCCGCCCACCTTCCGCGTGTAGCCCGGAGCCACGCAGTTCACCGTGCAGCCGGTCGGTGCCAGCTGGAAGGCGAGGGTCTTCGCGAGGGCCTCGAGGGCAGCCTTCGAAGCCGCGGTGACGGGAAAGATCGTCCCGTTGATGCCGATATCGTTCGTCACGAAGCTGCTTATCGCCACCACGCGGCCCCAGCTCGAGGTTTCGAGATCCGCGCGGGTTGCGGTTACCAGCTCGACGAAGGGCATGGTGTTGATGTCCATCGCCTGTGCGATCTCGGCTCGTCCGAAATCGCCGAACTGGGATTTCAGTGCCCGTCCCGCATTGCACACGATCTGGTCGATTCGCCCGAATCTCCCCCGCGCCTGCGCGACGAGCGCGTCGACCGCGCCTGTTTCGGCGAGATCGAAAAGCGCCGTTTCGGCGGCCGCCCCGGCCTCGCGCGCGGCGGCGGCGGTGTTCTCCAGCCCGTCGGAGTTGGCGCGGGTGGTGAGGAGCAGCGCGGTGCCGGGGCCCGCGAGCTTGAGCGCCGTCGCAGCGCCGATGCCGCTGGCAGCACCCGTGATGAGGACGACGCGATCCAACTGAGTCACTCGGCCGCCAGGGCGAGGTCGGTGCGGTAGCCGTAGCGCGCATCGAGGTCGAGCTCGCGCACGATCTGCAGCCCGCGGGCAAGGCCCTCCCGGTCGAGCCCGCTCAGGGGGCGCCGCAGCGGGCCCGCCGGCAGGCCCACCGCGCGCATCAGGCTCTTCACGGGCACCGGGTTGATCGCCGAGTAGACGAAATGGAGCATCGGAAGATTGGCGAGATATGCCTCGCGGAAGCGCAGGGCCTGGGCGCCGTCGTCCCCCCACGGCGTGGAGATCTCCGCCATCTCGCGGGGGATGATGTTGCCGGTCATGTTCGCCGTGCCGTGGCCGCCGAGCGCCATGGTGGGCACGACGAGCCCGAGGTTGGGCGAGCAGCAGCACATCACCGCCACGGGCGCCTTCGCAGCGCAGACGCGCCCCACCTGGCCCACGCGGGAGGTGCTTTCCTTCAGAACCGCCACGTTGGGGTGAGCGGTCAGCTCCAGCATCGCCTCCACGCCGAGATCGGTCTTCACGCGCGGGGGATTGTTGTAGATGCCGATGGGAATGGGCGAGGCATCGGCCACGTCGAGAAAGAAGCGCAGGATGTCGGCCTCGGGGGCGCAGATGTAGCTTGGCGCCGCCACGACCGCGCCGTCCGCACCCTCGGCCGCGGCCTGTTTCACATAGGCGATCGTCGCCTCCGTGGTGGGGCCGGTGCAGCCGTACCAGTGCTGCATGCCGCTCTTCCTGGCGGCCATGGTGCGCCGGACGATCTCGTGCCGCTCCTCGGGGGCGAGCATGGTGACCTCGCCGGACGAGCCCATGATGAGCACGGCCGAGGTTCCGGCCTCGCGCTGGAAGTCGAGCAGGGTGGAGAACCCTTCGAAATCCACGCTGTAATCGCCGTTCATCGGCGTGATGAGGGCGACGAAGCTGCCGGTAACGACAGGGGTGAAATCGGTCATGGCGTGCAGGCTCCTTTCGGAAGGATCGTCGGCGGGGATATGGCGGTGCTTCGGCGGGAAGGCGCCGGAAGATCTGCGCGGTAGCGTTCGGCCGAACCGCGGCGGGCCGATGGCCGTGAAGCGGCCTGCGCGGCGCCGGGGGGCGCCAGCCGCTGTGCCCGTGCCCTCACGAGCGGTTCCAGCAGGCCGCGAAATGCCCGTCGCCCTTCAGCTCCAGCGGCGGCGCGGCTTCGCGGCACTGCGAGGTTGCCAGCGGGCAGCGGCCCTGGAACCTGCAGCCCGGCGGCGGATCCATCGGGTTGGGCACCTCGCCCTGGTAGACGATGCGCTTGCGCTTGCGCTCCACGGCCGGGTCGGGCACCGGCACGGCCGAGAGCAGCGCCTCGGTATAGGGGTGCTTGGGGCTGCCGTAGATCGCCGCCGTCGGGCCGATTTCCACGAGGCAGCCGGCATACATGATCGCGATGCGGTCGGAGATGTGCTGCACGACCGAAAGGTCGTGGGCGATGAAGAGATAGGTGAGCCCAAGCTCGGCCTGCAGATCCTGCAGGAGGTTCACCACCTGGGCCCGGACGCTCACGTCCAGCGCCGAGACGGGCTCGTCGGCCACGATGAAGTTCGGGCGCAGCGCCAGGGCGCGCGCGATCACGATCCGCTGGCGCTGGCCGCCGGAAAAGGCGTGGGCGTAGCGGTCGAGCGTGTCGGTGGGCAGGCCCACCAGGTCCAGCAGCTCGCGCACCTGTTCGGCGGCTTCGCGGCGGTTGCGCACCAGCCCGTGCACCATCAGCGGCTCCGCTACGAGATCGAGCACGCGCATCCGCGGGTTCAGGCTCGCGTAGGGATCCTGGAAGATGAGCTGCATGTGCCGGCGCAGGGTCCGCAGTTCCTGCCCCGTCGTCTCGGTGATGTCGTGCCCCTCGAAGCGGATGCGCCCCGAGTGCACCGGCACGCGCCGAAGGATCGCCCGTCCAAGCGTCGTCTTGCCCGAGCCGCTTTCGCCCACGAGCCCGAGGGTTTCGCCCGGCGCAATGGAGAGGTTCACGTTCTCGACGGCGTGCACCTGCAGCGCCCGCTGGCCCCAGAACCCGGCGCGCCCGCCGGGAAAGCGGATCGTCAGCCCGTCCACCTCGACGAGAGGATCGGCCGTCCGTGCCACGGGGGCGATGGCCTCACTCAGCGCCATAGGCCAGCCTCCGTGCCTCGCCCTCGGCCGCCCAGGGGCCGGTGAAGGGGTGGTGACAGGCCGCACGACGGCCGGGCGCGACGCTGGCCATGGTCGGATCGCTGCCGCAATCGGCTTGCACCGCGGGGCAGCGCGGCGCGAAGGCGCAGCCCGGCGGCGGGAAGGCGAGGTCGGGCGGGCGGCCATCGATGGCGAGCATCCGCGTCGTGCCGCCGTCGAGCCGCGGCGTGGAGCGCAGAAGCCCCATCGTGTAGGGATGCGCGGGGTTGGCGAAGAGCGCATCGGCATCGCCTTCCTCGACGATCTGGCCGCCGTACATCACCGAAACCCTGCGGCAGAGCCCGGCGACCACGCCGAGATCGTGGGTGATCATGATGATCGAGAGGCCGAGCTTCTGCTGCAGATCCTCCAGAAGCTCGAGGATCTGGGCCTGGATGGTCACGTCCAGCGCGGTGGTGGGCTCGTCGGCGATGAGCAGTTCGGGCTCGCAGGCCAGCGACATGGCGATCATCACCCGTTGCCGCATCCCTCCGGACATCTCGAACGGGTACTGGTCGAGGCGCTTGTCGGGCGCGTTGATGCCGACGAGATCGAGCAGGTCGCGGGCGCGGGCGCGGGCCGCCGCCTTCGACAGCCCCATGTGGCGCCGCAGCACCTCGACGATCTGGGCGCCGCAGGTGAACAGCGGGTTGAGCGAGGTCATCGCGTCCTGGAAGATCATCGACATCTGGCAGCCGCGCACCGCGCGGGCGTAGGCGCGGCCTTCCTCGCCGAGCAGCGAGCGGCCTTTCCAGCGGATGTCTCCTCCCACGATCTGGCCGGGCACGTGAACGAGCCCCATGGCCGCCTGGCTGGTGACGGACTTGCCCGACCCGCTCTCGCCGACGAGCCCCAGCGTCTCGCCCTTGCCGATGCTGAGCGAAACGCCGCGCACCGCCTGGACCGTGCCGCGCCGGGTGGTGAAATGAACGCTGAGGTTGTCGATCTCGAGGAGGGGCTGGTCGGTCATTCGGCGGGCGCGGGCGCGGGGGCCTCGCTCTCCTTGGCTGGCTTGCGGCGACGCAGGCGCGCGGCGACCGCGCGGGCGAAACGCTTCTCGCGCTCCTGCGGGTCGGAGGTGACGCGCGCCCAGGAGGCCACGAGATTGATGGCGAGCACCGTGATGGCGATGGCAAGGCCCGGCAGGGTCACCAGCCACCACGCGATGAAGAGGTAATCCTTCCCGTTGGCCACATCGAGCCCCCAGGAGGTCGCCGGCGGCTGGATGCCGAGGCCGAGAAAGCTGAGCGCCGCTTCCGCCAGCACGATGCGGGCGAACTCGAGAATGCCGAGCGTCAGCAGCGGCGAGGCGAGGTTGGGCAGGATGTGCCGCGCCATGACCCGCGCGAAGCCCATGCCCACCATCTCGGCGGCATCGACATAGGGAAGCTGGCGCACGGAAAGAACGATGCCGCGGGTCATCCGCGCGTAGACCATCCAGCCGTTGAGCGCGAGCACGATGATCACCGTCGTCATCGAGGGCCCGATCACGGCGAGGATGACGAGCGCAAGAAGCAGGCCCGGAAAGGCGATGAGCGTGTCGACGATGCGCATGCAGATCGCGTCGACCCGGCCGCCGAAATAGCCGGAGACCAGCCCGAAGGCCACGCCGAAGGCGCCCGCGACCACCACCACCGATACCCCCACGATCAGCGAGATGCGGCTGCCGTGGATGAGCCGGCTGAGCATGTCGCGCCCCAGGTGATCGGTGCCGAGCACATGGGCCCAGGTGCCGCCGTCCTGCCAGACCGGCGGCTTGAGCCGGTTGATGAGCGATTGCGCCGCGGGATCGTAGGGCGCGAGCAGCGGCGCGAACACCGCCATCAGGAGAATCAGCGTCAGCACCGTTACGCCGAGGAAGGCCGGCTTGTCGGACCACAGCTCGCGGAAGAGTGCCGCGTTCCGGCCCGGCTGCGGGGCGGCGGCGAGCGCTGCGGCCTCTGCCGGGGTGGTGTCGTGGCCATCGATGCCGGTGTCGGTCGTGTCGGACATGGGCTCAGTCCAGCTTGATGCGCGGATCGATCGCCTTGTAGGCGACGTCCACCACGAGGTTGAAGACAACCACCATCACGGCGATCACGAAAACGATCGCCTGAAGCAGCACCAGGTCCTGCCGCTCGATGGCCTGCAGCGCCACGAGGCCCAGCCCGGGCCAGGCGAAGACCGTCTCCACCACCACCGTGTAGCCCGACAGGATTCGTATGAACTCCCAGGAAACGAGGGTAAGCACGGGCACTGCGGCGTTGCGCAGCGCGTGCACGCCCACGATCCGCAGGCCCGAAAGCCCCTTGGCTTCGGTTGTCTTGATGTATTGCGCGTTGAGCTCGTCGATCATCTGCGAGCGCACCACCATGACGATGCGGGTCATCGCCGGCAGGGCGAGCGTGACGGCGGGCATCACGAGATGGGCGAAACTCCCGGTGCCGCCCGTCGGCAGCCATCCGAGCGAAACGGAGAACAGCACGATCAGCAGGAGGCCCAGCCAGAACTGTGGGAGCGAGAGCGCAACGAGGCTGATGATGACCGTGATCCGGTCGATCAGGCTGCCGGGGTTGAGGGCTGCCACGATGCCAAGCGGGATCGCCACGACCGTGGCCAGAACGATGGACGCGAAAACCAGAAGCAGCGTGATCGGCAGGCGCTCGAACACAACTTCCATGGCGGGCCTGTCGAGCCAGAGCGAGTTGCCGAAATCGAGCCGCGTCAGATCCCAGACGTAATTGACGAACTGGACGGCGATGGGCCGGTCGAGGCCCAGCTGCGCCTCGAAGGCGGCGCGCTGCTCGGGCGTGGCTTCGAGCGGCAGCATCACGTCCACCGGGTCGCCGATCAGGCGGGTGATCACGAAGACGACGACCACCACGCCGATGATCACGATCAACCCGTCAACAGTGCGTTTGATTGCCATGCGCCCCATGGGCCGCGGTCCTCGTGCTGTAGATGTTTTCCCGGAAGCAGCGGGCCCGGAATTTCCCCGGGCCCGTGCCAGTCGGATCGGTGAGTCGGCGCCGGCAGGCCGCCGGCACCGCACTTGCGTTCGCGGTAGCTTATTCCACGCTCATGGTCTTGACGAGCAGCTTGGCATCCACCCGCGGCTCCCAGGAAAGCCGGTCGGAGGTGCCGTAGATGTCGTTGATGTTGAGCAGGAACGTGAAATACGCGTCTTCGAAGGCGGTGTTGAGCACGTCGTGGTAGAGCGCCTCGCGGGCGGCCACGTCGGTCTCCGCACGAGCGGCCACGATCTTGGCGGCCATGTCCTCGTTGTTGTTCGAGGCGCCCACGCCGTCCATGTGATAGTAGCCCGAGAGCGCACGGTCCGCGTCGAGAAGCTCGTTGGAGGAGACCACGAAGATCGCGTCGGCCCGGGTTTCGGGGTCGAAGAGACGGTTCAGGTACTCGCCGAACTCGAAGATCCGCACGTTGGGAACGACGCCGATCTCCGACCAGTAGGCCGCGACCACCTCGATGATCTCGCGGTCCTTGAGCCACCGGCCCGCGGTGCCGACAAGCTCGATCTCCACGCCTTCCGCACCGGCCTCTGCAATCAGCTCGCGCGCCCGGTCCGGATCGTAGGCATAGCCCTCGATGTCGGGATTGAAGCCGAAGAAGCTGGGCGCCATCAGCTGGCCCTGCGCGACGTCGGCGAAGCCGGCGAAGAGCGAATCCGCCAGCGCCTGCTTGTCGACCGCGAGGTTGAGCGCCTGGCGCACGCGCACGTCGGCGGTGGGGCCGTCATCCACGTCGAGGATGATGATGGGCAGTTCGAGCCCGCTCACCGAAACCGCGTTCGGCACCCGGTCCACGAACTCGGGCAGAAGGTTGGTGATGAGATCGGTCTCGCCGGACAGAAGGCTCGAAAGCCGGGTGCCGAACTCGCCGATGAAGCGGAATTCGGCTTCCTTCACCTCGGGCGCGTCGCCCCAGTAATCGGGGTTGGCCACCAGCTCGATGGAAGTGCCGCGGTTCCAGGCGTCCAGCATGTAGGGGCCGGTGCCCACCGGGTTGGAGGCGAAATCCTCGTTCTGGCTCGCCTCCGGGGGAACCATCTTCATCCAGTAGAGGCGCGCGGGCAGAATAGGGTCGGGCCCGCTGGTCGAGATGCGCACGGTATCGCCGTCCACGGCCTCGGCCCCGGTGATGGAGGCGAAGAACGACGCCTGTTCGGAGTTGAATTCCGGGTCGATGATCCGGTTCACCGAGAAGGCCACGGCCTCGGCATCGAAGGGCTCGCCGTTGGTGAAGGAGATCCCGCTCTTGAGATCGACCTCCCAGGTGGTGGCGTCCACCTGGCGGGGCATGTCGGCCGCCAGCAGCGGCGAAAGCGTACCCTGCGCGTCGCGCTGCAGGAGCGTTTCGTAGATGTTGTCGCTGATCGCGCGCTCGCCGCCGTCGTCGCGCAGCTGCGGATCGAGCGTGGTCGGCTCCGAACCGATTGCAATGGAAACCGATTGTGCCCAGGCCGGCGCGGCGAGCGCCAGCGCTGCGGCCACGGCAGCGGCGGTGAAGGTCTTGTTCATCAGCATCTGGCGATGCCCCCCTGTTCTGTCTCGTTCTGTCTCTTTAAGGCCGCGGGCGCGGGCATGACCCACGGCGGCATCACGACAGTGGTATACCGCGCGGGAAGCTGTCAAGCGCCCGAATTTTTCTATCTCACCGGCGGAGATGCCGGCCAGGCCGTCTCCGCGAAAGGGGCGCGCGGGCGTCCGGGCGCCATCAAAAAATAATGGAAACAGTTATTTAATATGTTCTCGGGGCGCTGCTGAAGCTGCTTCCGGCCGGCAGGCCGGCCGGATTCCGGCCGTTCCGCCCCCTCTGTGCGAGCGGGCTCCATGGACAGTGGAACGCCCAAAGGGTATACAATGCGCGCCGCGGCTGGGCGGCGAGGGGACCGGACCGAACCATGACCGCTCACCGCATTCTCGCCGTGCCCGGGCCGCGCCCGTGAGTGCCCTGGCTGCGCATTTCGCCGCGCTGGACTGGAGCGTGTTCGCCATCGCCTTCGTGGTGATCGTGCTCGCGGCAGTCGCCCAGGCCTCCATCGGGGTGGGCTTCGGGATCGTCTCGGCGCCGATTCTCGCGATTCTCGATCCCAGCCTCGTGCCGGGCCCGCTGCTCGTGCTCGCCGTCACCACCTCCGCCATCGTGGCGGTGCGCGACCGGCGCGATTTCCGCTTCGGCAACCTCGGTTACGCGCTGGCCGGGCGGATCCCCGCCTCGCTCCTCGGGGGGCTCACGGCGAGCCTGCTTTCGCCGCGCATGTTCCTGCTCGTCTTCGGCGTGCTGGTGCTGATGGCGGTGGTGCTGAGCCTCACCGGGCTGCGCTTCGCGCCCACGCGGCGCAGCCTCTTCGGTGCCGGCTTCGCCTCCGGCTACATGGGCACCATCACCTCCGTGGGCACGCCGCCCATGGCGATCGTCTACCAGCACTCGCCGGGAGCCGAGGTGCGGGCCAACATGTCGGCCTTCCTCGTGGTCGGCGGGCTCGTGTCCATCCTGTCGCTGGCGCTCTTCGGCGCCTTCACCTGGGGCGATCTGCTGCTCAGCCTCAAGCTGCTGCCGGCGCTGTTGATCGGCACCTGGCTCTCCCGGCCCCTGACGCGCTACATGGACGGCGGCTGGATGCGCCCGGCGATGCTGGTACTCTGTGCCGCGGCCGCGGCGCTGCTGCTGATCCGGGCGCTGGTCGGTGAGGTGCCCGAGGCCACCGCCGGAGCGGCATGGGGCCCGCCCGCGCCTTCGGCCGCCGTGTCCGCACTGGCCTGACGCCGTCCTCCCGCGCCGGAGGGCGCTCCCATCCCGCATACCCACCCAGAAGGAGTTCCGAAATGACCTTGTCCCACACAGCCGCGGCCGCTTCATCCGGCGCGCCCGTCGCCCTCGTCACCGCCGCCGGCAAGGGCATGGGCGCGGGCATCGCGCGGGAGCTCGCTGCCCGGGGCTACCGGCTGGGCACGCTTTCGCCGTCGGGCGGCGCCGAAGAGCTGGCCCGGGAGCTCGGGGGCTTCGGCGTCACCGGCTCGCTCACCGAACCGGCCGATACCGACGCGCTGGTGGCGGGCGCGCTCGAGCGCTGGGGCCGGATCGACGCGCTGGTCATCAACGCCGGCCACCCCCCGAAGGGCGCGCTCCTCGAGCTCACCGACGCCGAGTGGACGCAGGCCTTCGAGCTGATGTTCCTCTCCGCGGTGCGCCTCCTGCGCAAGGTGGTGCCGGCGATGCGCGAGGCGGGCGGGGGCTCGGTGGTGGTGATGTCCTCCTTCGCCGCGCTCGAACCCGACACCACCTTTGCCACCTCGGCCGTGGTCCGCGCGGGCCTGCTCGGCTTCACCAAGATGCTGGCCGACGAGGAAGCCGCGCACGGCATCCGGATCAACACCGTGGTGCCCGGCTTCATCGACAGCCTGCCGGAAAAGCCGGGCCGCCGGGAGCGCATCCCGATGAGCCGCTACGGCACGGTGGAGGAGGTGGCGCAGGCGGTGGCCTTCCTGTGTTCGCCCGCGGCGAGCTATCTCACAGGCAACGTGCTCAAGCTCGACGGCGGGATGATCCGCGCCGCCTGACCGGCCGCGGCCCCCGGCTCCGAAGCGGCCCCTCCGCCCCCCACTTTGGCCGCGAAATACCTCGGGGAGCGCGAGGGGCAGCGCCCCTCGCATCCAAGGCGGGCGGCGCCTGCCACGCCCGGGGCGGCTGGCTACTTCCTGCGCTGGTCGAGCGGGATCCAGCTCACCTTCACCGGGCCGGTGATGGTGGTCTGGCAGGCGAGCCGGTGGCCCAGCGCGGCGTCCTCGGCCGAGATGTGCTTGCCTTCCTTCTTGGTGGGAGGGTGGGTGTTCTCGAGACCCTCCTCGATGAAGCACCGGCAGGTGCCGCAGATCCCGCCGCAGCAGCGGAAGGGAATGCCGCCGTCCGCGCGCATCGAGCCGCGCAGCAGCACCGAGCCCACGGGGATCTGCGCCGTCTTGCCGCCGTTGGTCACGAAGGTGACCTCAACGGTCTCCTGCGGTTCGTCGTCGTAGTCCATGCCGGCCCCTTTCGCGCTACTTCTTGATGTCGGCCTGCACGAGCACCTCGTGCCGGCCCTCGAGCCGGTCGGCGAGGGCCTGCAGCGCGGCCAGCCCCGCCGCGGTGTCCTGCTCGCCGTTGCCGCCCGAAAGCCCGACGCCGCCGATCACCTCGCCGTCGACAACCACCGGAAAGCCGCCGACGAAGACGGTGAACCTGCCCTCGAAGCTCAGCTGGATGCCGAAGGCCTCGTTGCCCGGCAGCGCGGGTCCGTTGGGCGGCGTGTTGAACAGATGCGTGGAGCGCTTGTGGCCCGCCGCGGTGAAGGCCTTGTTCCAGGCGATCTGCGGGCCCGTCACGCGGGCGCCGTCCATCCGCTCGAGCGCCAGCGGGTAACCGCCGTCGTCGCAGATGCAGATGGTTTCCAGAACGCCGATCTCGGCGGATTTCGCCTTCGCGGCCTCCACCATCGCGCGGGCGTCGTCCAGTTCGAGCTTGAGGGCGGTCTTCATGGCAAGTCTCCTTCGTGGATCGCGTTTGACTTCAGGGGCGTGCGGCCTGCCGGCTTCCGGTTCACGTGGTCCGGGGGCGCGCGCCGCGTGGCGAAGCCGCTCCCCCCCCGGCCAGCGCGGCCCGCCGGCCGGGGCTACCGGCCGAGGTACACCGTCTTGAGCTGGGTGAAGAACTCCAGGCCCGCCCGCCCGCTCTCGCGGAAGGTGGCGGTGGAGGAGGCCTTCACCCCGCCGAAGGGCGCGTTCACCAGGTTGCCCGTGGTGGTGCGGTTGACCTTCACGGTGCCGGCCTCGATGTCGGCGGGAAAGCGCTGGATGTAATCGAAGTTCTTCGTTGCCAGCGCGGCAGACAGGCCGTACTCCACGCCGTTGGCCACCTCGATGGCCTGTTCGTAGCCGTCCACCGGGATCAGCGCGAGGACGGGGCCGAAGATCTCTTCCTGCGCGATCACCGCGTCCGGGGCCACATCGGCGAAGACGGTGGGGGCCACGTACCAGCCCTTGTCGTACGCGCCGCCGGTGAGCTGCTGCCCGCCGCACACCAGTCGCGCCTCGCGCTTGCCCGCCTCGATATAGCCCATCACGCTTTCGAGCTGCCGTTTCGAGGCCAGCGGGCCGATCTTGCTCGCCGGGTCCGTGCCGGGGCCCACCGCGAGCGCCTCGGTTGCCGCCTTCAGCCGCTCCTCGAACGCGGCCATCACGGCTTTCTCCACCAGCACGCGCGAGGTGCCGGTGCAGGCCTGGCCCGTCAGCGAGAAGCCGCCGCCGATGGCCAGCTTCACCGCCTCGTCGAGGTCCGCGTCGGCGAGCACGATGAGGGGATTCTTGCCGCCGAGCTCCATCTGGGTGCGGGTGGTCATCGGCAGCCCGGAGTGGATCGTGCGCCCGGCCCCCGTGGAGCCGGTGAAGGAGATCGCCCGCACCCGCGGATCGGCCGTGATCGCCGGGCCGCTCGCCGCGGAGGGGCCGGTGACGAGGTTGAGCACGCCCGCCGGCAGCCCCCCGGCGACCAGTGCCTCCACCAGCCGCAGCCCGATCAGCGGGGCCTCGGAGGAGGGCTTGAAGACCACGGTGTTCCCGGTAACCAGCGCCGGCGCGATCTTGCGCGCCGGGATCGAGACGGGAAAGTTCCACGGCGTGATGACCGTTGCCACGCCCAGCGGCTCGCGCTGTGTGTAGACAGTCATCTTCGCATCGTCCTGGGGGAAGACCTCGCCGGTGATCGTCTGGCCTTCCACGGCGTAGAAGCGCAGGGTCTGCGCCGAACGCCTGACCTCGGCCACGCCGAGCGAGGCAAGCTTGCCTTCCTCGCGCGTCAGCTCGGCCCCGAACTCCTGGGCATGGGCGTCGAGATAGTCCGCCGCCTTCTCCAGCACGGCCGCGCGCTTGCCCACCGGCGTTGCGCGCCAGGCAGGGAAGGCGCCGTGCGCGGCGTCCACGGCCGCGGCGGCGTCGGTGGCGGTGGCCGCCGCGAAGCGGCCGACGAGATCGGCGTCGTCGGCCGGGTTGCGGTTCTCGAAGCTGCCGCCGTCGCTCGCTGGCACCCATTCCCCGCCGATCAGCAGGCGGAACTCGCGTACCCCGTCGGGGCCCTCGGTATGGCTCTGGCTCATTGTCTTCCTTTCGCGGCGCGGGTCAGTCCTGCGCGATCTCGATATCCTCGAAGATGCGCAGCTGGCACACGAGGCGGTAGCCCTCGGCGAGCTGCTCCTCGCCCAGCACCTTCTTTTCCTTCCAGTTCGGCTCCTCGAGCTGCTCCGCCCCGGCGAGGATGCGGGACTTGCAGGTGGAGCACTTGCCCATTCCGCACCGGTACTTGAGATGCGGGTAGGGATATTTGCGGATGCCCGCGAGCACCACGAGGTTGCTGTCGGGGGCGATCTCGCCCTCGTGGACCTCGCCTTCTCTGTGAACGGTCACCTTCGGCATGGGCACACCCCGGCGCAGGACGGGCGGCCGTTCAGGGCCGCCCGCGTTTCAGGCTCGATGCTTGACAGGGATCAGGCGGCGAGAACGGCCGCGGCATCCTCGGCGGCGATGTCGTCCTTGACGTAATCGTTCCACAGCGCCGTGGTGTAGAGCAGCCGCATCTGGGCGCCGATGCCACAGATCTTCAGGCATTCCTGCTGCAGCTCGACGGTGTCGGCATGCTCCAGCACGATCTGGTAGCCGCGCTCGCCGTGGATCTCGTCCGACACGATGTGCAGGTCGAAGAATTCCACTTCCTCGTCGGTGAAGCCGTACTTCTCGCGCAGCGTCGGCGTCTGGCGGCGGTAGATCGAGGGCACCTGGCTCTCGAGGCCCACCACGAGGCCGGCCACGGCCACGATCGGGTTCTCGCGCATGGCGACGGCATAGCACCACGACTGGAGGGCGCGGGTGGTGGCGTTCATGTTGTCGGGGTTCTCGACGCGCTCGCGGGTGGTGCCGCAGGCTTCGGCGAACCGGATCAGCAGATCGGTGTGACGGTCGCCGCCGATCTCTTCCTCGTACATGTTCTGAAGCAGGAAGTCCTTCGCCTCGCGATAGGTGTCGGGCGTGCGGGCGTAGACATAGGCGAGGTAGTCGGCGAAGGGGCCGACGTAGTGGTAGTGATTCTCGGCCCAGCGCGCGAGATGGTCGCGGCGAAGCCGGCCGGTGGCCCAGGCCACGGAGAAGGGCGACTTGTTTGCCGTGTTGCCCTTGATTGCCTGTTCGAGCGCGGTGCGGAACTCGTTGCGGTTCATCAGTTCGGTCATCAGGTCTCTCCCTATTGGCCTGTTCGCATGAGCCCCCGCACGACGTCCGGCTTGGGGGTGTCGTGATTGTATACACGAGGGGCAAAACCCGATCAATCGGCTTGCTGCCCCCTCGGGCTCGAAAAAGTGGATGCCCAGAAAACTCATTTAAATACCGGGCACAAGGCGCGCGCCGTCATCGGGCCCGCCGGGCCTTGGCATCTGCGGCTGAAGAATCGGCCTTGGCGAAGCTGCGTTTGGTATGCAAAATCTGCCCATCCACAAACGGAGGGCCGAGTGCCCATCCACAAACGGAGGGCCGAGCCCGTGTACATCATCGTGACAAGCAAACCCAACGAGTACGACGCAGAGCATGGCGACGGGGTGCGCCCCGTCGAAACCTACAAGTACTTCTTCTACGGCAATCATAGGGCGACATTCACCATCGGCGAGGTCGTGAAGGACGGCGCGCGCGTGACAATCACCGACGCCGAGTACCCCGATGCGATCAATTCCGTTCCGATCAAGTTCTTCGGCGATTTCGACGATGTCGAATCCGCCCGCGACGAGCTGGAGGAGCTGACCCGCTTCGGCGATATCGACGCCCGCCTCGAACGCGTGGCCTGACGGGCGCCCGCCGGGCCGGCGGGAGCGCCGCCCCGGGCGGCTTCGCCCGTTCGGTGCAGGGCGGCAGTGGAAACGCGCAGCGCATCCGGTGCGCTGCGCGTGCCGCCTTCAGCCCTTGAGGATCGAACGGCCCGCGTAGAGCGCGCTTTCGCTCAGCCCTTCCTCGATGCGGATGAGCTGGTTGTACTTGGCCAGCCTGTCCGAGCGGGCGAGGCTTCCCGTCTTGATCTGGCCGCAGTTGGTGGCGACGGCGAGATCGGCGATGGTGGCGTCCTCGGTCTCGCCGGAGCGGTGGGACATCACGCTGGTGAAGCGGGCGCGATGCGCCATGTCCACCGCGGCGAGGGTTTCGGTGAGGGTGCCGATCTGGTTGACCTTCACGAGGAGCGCGTTGCCGGCGCCCTCGGCGATGCCGCGGGCGAGCCGCTCGGGATTGGTCACGAAAAGATCGTCCCCGACGAGCTGCACGCGCGCGCCGAGCGCCTCGGTCAGTGCGCGCCAGCCCTCCCAGTCGTCCTCGTCGCAGCCGTCCTCGATGCTGAAGATCGGGTAGTCGGCCACCAGCGCTTCGAGGTAGCGCACGTTCTCATCCGGCCCGAGGGATTTTCCCTCTCCGGCAAGCTCGTACTTACCGTTCTTGAAGTATTCCGATGCCGCGCAATCGAGCGCCAGAACGATGTCGTCGCCGGGTGCGTAGCCAGCCTTCTCCACCGCCCTTAGGATGAAATCGAGCGCGTCGCGGGTCGAGGAGAGATTCGGCGCGAAGCCGCCCTCGTCGCCGATTCCGGTGGAAAGCCCGGCGGCCGAGAGCTCCTTCTTGAGCGTGTGGAAGATCTCGGCGCCCATGCGCACCGCCTCGGCAAGCGTCGGGGCCGAAACGGGCATGACCATGAATTCCTGGATGTCGATGGGGTTGTCGGCGTGCTCGCCGCCGTTGACGATGTTCATCATCGGCACCGGCAGGAGCCGCGCCGAGGTGCCGCCCACGTAGCGGTAGAGCGGTTGCGCGGTGAACTCCGCCGCCGCCTTGGCCGCCGCCAGCGAGACCCCGAGGATCGCGTTCGCGCCGAGGCGGGCCTTGTTGGGGGTGCCGTCGAGCTCGATCATCAGCCGGTCGAGCGCCACCTGCTCGGTAACGTCGAAGCCGGCGATTTCCTGGGCGATCTCGCCGTTGACCGCGGCCACGGCCTCGCGCACGCCCTTGCCCCCGTAGCGCCCGGCGTCACCGTCGCGGCGCTCCACGGCCTCGTAGGCGCCGGTCGAGGCGCCCGAGGGCACCGCGGCCCGGCCCATTGTGCCGTCTTCCAGCGTCACCTCGACCTCGACGGTGGGGTTGCCCCGGCTGTCGAGGATCTCGCGGGCGTGGGTTTCGATGATGGTGCTCATGGGTGCGGCTCCGGGGCTCGTGTTAGCGGTCACATGACGGGTTCGCCGCCTCTATAGCGCCCGCGGCGGGGCGTAGGAAGGCGCGGCGGTCTTGCCGGCGCGCCCTGCCGCCCCTTCGCGCAGGGGCGGTCACCCGGGGGAGCGGCGCCGCCGCCGCTCGCGCCACAGCGTGAAGAGCCCCGAAGCGACGATGATCGCCGCGCCGAGGAAGACGGTGGCACCGGGGCGCTCGCCGAAGAAGATCATGGCGAGGATCAGCGCGAAGACGATCCGGGTGTAGCGAAAGGGGGTCACCACGCCCACGTCGCCCGCCTGCATCGCCCCGATGATCGCCCAGTAGGCCAGGCAGCCGGTGGCGATGCCCGCGGCGACAAGCCCCCAGGCGGCCGGCGATGGGGGCACGGGCGCGGTTGGTCCGAGCGCCAGCAGCACCGCGCCCGAGGGAACAACCATCACCACGCCCCAGGCCGCGAGCACGGCCACCGGCAGGGTGCCCCGCACGCGGCGCGTGGCGAGATCGCGCGTGGCGAGCCCGGCGACGGCCAGCAGCGCGAGCAGCGAGCTCGGCACGAAGTCGGCGTCCCAGGGCGCGATGACCAGCAGCACGCCGCAGAGCCCCACGAAGATCGCCGCCCAGCGGTAGGGGCCCACCCGTTCGCCCAGCACCAGCGCCGCGCCCAGCGCCACGACGAGCGGCGTGGCCTGCAGGATGGCCGAGACCGTGGAGAGCGGCGCGAGCACCAGCGCGAGCAGGAAGCCGGTGGAGCCGACAAGCTCCCCGATGTT
>CAYXOX010000002.1:51927-72201 GCA_964466745.1 uncultured Rhodobacterales bacterium | reverse complement strand
GCCGACCGGATCGTGGTGATGCGCGACGGGCATATCGAGCAGATGGGCGCGCCCATCGAGCTCTACGACACGCCGGCCAACACCTTCGTGGCCCGGTTCATCGGCTCGCCCGGCATGAACATGATCGAGGGGCGCATCGCGAACGGTGGTGCCGGCGAGGTGACGCTCGCCACCGGGCGGGCGCTGCCGGTGGCCGGCCTTCCGGCCGCGGCCGAGGGTCGCGCGGTCACCGTCGGCATCCGCCCGGAAGATCTCGCGCTCGCGCCCGGCGGCTTCCCTGCGCGGGTGACGATGGTCGAGCCGACGGGGAGCGACACGCACCTGGTGCTCGATGTCGACGGGCTCACGCTGATCTGCTCTTCCCGCAGCCGGCCCGATGTCTCCCCCGGCTCCGAGGTGACGCTGACCGTCGATCCGTCGCGGGTGCATCTCTTCGACGGCGCCACCGGCGCGCGCCTTTCCGCCTCCGCGGCCTGAGCCTGCAGGCCGGCGCGCGCCGCGACGGGCGTGCCCGGCCGCGTACCGCTCACTCGGGAAACACATGCATCCGGGCCGGATCGATCCGCAGACCCACGGCCTCGGTCTCGTGAATGGCGAGGCCACCCTGGGTGCGCACGACGATGGGATCGCTGGTGAGGTTCGTCCGCACGTAGAGCAGGCTGTCCGCCCCGAGTTTCTCCACCAGCTCCACCTCGCCGGGGATATCCGCCGACGCGGGATCGACGAGCGAAAGGTGCTCGGGCCGGATGCCGATGCGGACGGCCCCGGCCTGCCCCACGGGGTGCGCGGGGCGGAAGGCCCGCCCCCCCAGGCGCACGCTGCCGTCGCCTTCCGCCGTGCCGGAAAGGAAGTTCATCGCAGGGGCCCCGATGAAGCCGGCCACGAAGGTGTTGGCCGGGTTCTCGTAGAGCTCCATGGGGGTGCCCACCTGCTCGATCCGCCCGCCGTTGAACACCACGATCCGGTCGGCCAGCGTCATCGCCTCCACCTGGTCGTGGGTGACGTAGATCATCGTCACCCCGTCGAGTTCCCGGTGCAGGCGCGCGATCTCGAGGCGCATGTGCACGCGCAGCGCCGCGTCGAGGTTCGAGAGCGGCTCGTCGAAGAGGAAGACCTTCGGGTTGCGGATGATGGACCGGCCGATCGCCACGCGCTGGCGCTGCCCCCCCGAGAGCTGCCGCGGCATCCGGTCGAGCAACGTCTCGAGCTGGAGCGTGCGCGCCACCTCGCCCACGCGGCGGGCGATCTCCGCCTTCGGGGTCTTCGAAAGGCTCAGGCCAAAACCGATGTTGTCGGCCACCGTCAGGTGGGGGAAGAGCGCGTAGGACTGGAACACCATCGCGAGGTCGCGCTTGGAGGGCGCCACGCGGGTCACGTCGCGCCCGTCGATCATGATGCGGCCGCCGCTCACGCTCTCGAGCCCCGAGATCATCCGCAGCATCGTCGATTTCCCGCAGCCCGACGGGCCGACGAAGACCACGAACTCGCCCTTGGCGATCTCCAGATCGACCCCGCGGATCACCTCGACCGCGCCGAAGGATTTGCGGATCCCCTGCAGCTCGACATGTGCCATCGCCTACCCCTTCACCGCGCCCATCGTCATGCCCTTGATGAAATATCTCTGGAAAAACAGGAATATGATCAGCGTCGGCAAGCTCGCGACGAGCGAAAGCGCCCCCTGCACGCCCCAGGCCACCGTGTATTGGCCGCGCAGGTTGACGATCCCGATCATGATCGTGCGCATCTCGTCGGACTGGGTGAAGATCAGCGGCCAGAGAAAATCGTTCCACACCCAGGTGAACTGCAGCGTCGCCAGAACGGCGAGCGCGGGCAGGCTCAGCGGCACGGCGACCCGCATGAGCACCTGCCACTCGCTCGCGCCCTCGAGGATCGCCGCCTCGCGCAACGCGTTGGGCACCGTGGCGAAGAAGTTGCGCATCAGGAGCGTGCAGATCGGGATGCCGAGCGCGGTGTGCACCAGGAAGATCGGCCAGAGCGTGTCGATCATCCCCAGCCCGTTGAAGAGCCGGAAGAGCGGCACGAGGATCACCTGCGGCGGGAAGAACATGCCGGCGACGATCACCAGGAACAGCAGGTTGCTGCCCCGGAACGGCAGCTTGGCGAAGACGTATCCCGCCAGCACCCCCAGCGCAGTCGACGCGATGGTGGCCGGAACCGTCACGATCAGCGTGTTCAGGAAATAGCGGTGCACCGAAGGGTTGCTCAGCACCTCGACGAAATTCTGCAGGTAGAGCGCGTCGGGGATCGACCACAGATCGCCCATCGCGATGTCGCGGGTTGTCTTCACTGAGGAGAGCAGCACCCCGACGGTGGGCGCGAGGAAGAGGACCGCCAGCACGCAGAGGATGGCGAAGATCGCGCCCGGCCAGGGGTCGAAGCGCGCCGGCGTGGCCTCGAAGGCGCGGGCTCCGGGCGCCGCGTCAGCCATAGATCTCGTCCACCTTGCGCAGCTGCCGGAAGTAGATTCCGATGATCGTCAGCGCGATCAGGAACAGCACCACCGAGATCGCGCTGCCATAGCCCATCAGGTATTTCTTGAAGCTCTCGTTGTACATGTGCATCGCCAGCGTGTCGGACGAGTTGAAGGGCCCGCCGCCGGTCATGATGAAGAGGATGTCGAAACCCTTCAGCGAGTTGATCATCGACAGCGCGACCACCACCACCGTCGAGGGCGTGAGCAGCGGGATCACCACGCGGCGGATGCGCTGCCAGGGCGAGGCCCCCTCGATCTCGCAGACCTCCAGAAGGTCCGAGGGGATCGAGGTGAGGCCCGCGAGGTAGATCACCATCGAGAGCCCCGTCTGCTGCCAGGACCAGGCCACGATCACGGCCAGGAGCGCGCTGTCGGGGCGGGCGAGCCAGGCGTAGTTGAACGAGCCCCCCGTGACGCCCCGGATGAGCGTGTTCAGCAACCCCCAGTCGGGCTGGTAGATCCATATCCAGATCTGGCCGACCACGATCGCCGAAAGGCAGATCGGCAAATAGAAAATCGTCTTGAAGACCTTCGCGCCGCGGACCTTGTTGTCGAGCAGCAGCGCAAGCCCGAGCCCGGCCAGCGTCGGCAGCACCAGCGCCGCCACGAGCCATATCGCCGTGTTCGCAATGGCGTTGAAGAACAGCCGGTCCGACCAGATCTTGGCGAAATTGTCGAAACCCACGTAGGCGTAGTTGGGGTCGAACCCGTTCCAGTTCGTGAAGCTGTAGTAGAAGGAGCTGAGCAGCGGCCAGATGACCAGCGTTCCGAAGACGGCCATGGGCAAGGCCAGCAGAACGACGCGCCAGAAGCGGTTTTGCGAATCCATCCCTGTCTCCGGCTCGCCCGGGCCGCGGCGGGAGGTGCCGCGGCCCGGGCCTTTTCGGCCTTACTCCTCGTCGAAGGCCGCGGCGGCGTCGGTGGCGACCTGCGCGAGGATCTCGTCGACCTTGGATGGATCATCCATGAACCGCGCGAACATCGAAAGCCCCACTTCGGCCACCGGCGGAGGCGTCGCGAGGTCGTAGTTGAAGGCGAACACCTCGGAGCCCGCAACGGTCTCGAAGGCCTTGCGCATCACCACGTTGTAGGCCGCCGGATCAACGTTCACGTTGGCCGAGAGCGCGCCCTGGGCGTCGCTCCAAGCGGCCTGGACATCGGTGCTCGAAACCATGAACTCGAGGAAGGCCTCGGCCCCTTCCACGTTGTCGGCGTTGCCGGCGATCACCAGCCCGTCCACCGGGCCGACGGAGGCCAGCGGCACGCCCTCGGCAATGGCCGGGAAGGGGAAGAAATCGTAGTCCTCGCCGGGCACGAGGCCGATCCCGTTCCAGTAGCCGGTGATCCAGGTGCCCATCAGCGTCATGGCGGCGTCGCCGCGGGCCACGCGGTCTGCCGCGTCGGTCCATGTCTGGGCGTTGGCGTTCTCGGCGAAGTAGCCGGCATCGGCCAGGTCCTTCCACATGGCCATCGCGGCCTTGACCTCCTTGTCGTCGTAGGAGGCATCGCCCGCCATGAGCGCGGCGCGGTAGTCGGGCCCGGCAGTCCGCAGGAGCAGGTAGTCGAACCAGAACTGCGCCGGCCAGCGGTTCATCGAGCCGAGCGCGATCGGCGTCACGCCGTTGGCGGCGAGCGTCTGGCACAGCGCGAGGAAGCCCTCCCAGTCCGTCGGCATCTCCGTCACGCCGGCCTCGGCGAGAACGGCGGTGTTATAGAACAGGCCCGAGTAGTGGTAGTTGAACGGCACCAGGTAGCGCGCGCCGTTGTACATCGTGGCACTTTCGGCGATGGGGCCGGCGACCACGTCGTCGAGCCCGGCGGAGTCCCACATCGCATCGATCGGGTGCAGCGCACCGGCATCGGCGATGAACTGTACCCGTGCGCCGGCCCAGTAGCTGAACACGTCCGGCAGGCTGTTGCCGGAGGCGCGCACCAGGATATCGGTCTTGTAGTCCTCGTGGCCGACGGGGCTGTCGCGCAGCGTGTAGTCGGTGGCCGCCTCGAACTTGTCGATCTGTTCGTTGAACGCCCTCAGCCCGAGTTCGCCGGTGAAATAGTGGCTGATGGTCACTTCGCTGTCTTGCGCCAGGGCCGGCAGGGCGGCCAGCGCGAGCGGGGCGGCGAGAGCGGTGCCGAGCAGATGCCGGCGAGTGATGCGGTTCATGAGGTCTCCCCCCTCCAGTTATCCTATGCTGCACTTTTTCGGTGGTGCGCGCCCAAGGATGCAGGGAATCCACCCCAAGTCAACAAAAGCGTATTGCATAAGAGTATGAAATCGCCATTCTTGAGACCGCGAGCCATGGGGATGGTCAAAGGTTGCCTTATGTTGAACATTTCGTATGATATAGGGAAACACCCCGGGAAACCCTCGGCTCGATCCGGAGCGAAGACCGTGCGACTGCTGCAATCCCTCACCCGCGGCCTCAGGGCACTCGACATCCTCAAGGCCGCCGGCGAGCCGATGCGCCTGACGCGCCTCGCAGAGGAATTGGGGGTGGAGAAATCCAACGCCTCCCACATCCTCAAGACGCTGGTCGCCTCGGGCTACGCGGTGCAGGACGAAACGCGCCGCTACAGCGCCGCCCCCGGCCCGGCGTCGCGGGCCCAGGGCCACAGCCTCACCGATGTCGTGGAATGCAAGGAGCGCTGCCGGCCCGTGCTCGACAGGCTGGTCGCCGAAACCGGCGAATGTGCCCACCTCGCCGTGCTCGTCGGCAGCCGGGTCTGGTACGTGGACAAGGTGGATTCGACCCTGCCCCTCAAGGTGGATCACCCCATCGGATCACTCTCGCCGCTGCATTGCACCGCGCTCGGCAAGGCCTTTCTGGCCTTCGGAGAAGCCGAACCACCCGCCGACCTGCCCGCCTACACCGACCGCACGATCACAGATCAGGCTGCCCTTGCGCGCGACATCGCCGAAAGCCGCGCCCGAGGCTACGCGGTCGACGACGAGGAATTCACCCGCGGCATCCGCTGCGCCGCCCGCCCGGTGTTCGACGGCGAGGGGCGGATGATTGCGGCGCTCGGCATCTCCGGCCCGTCCGTCCGCATCGATGCCGAGCGGCTGGCGGAGCTGGGCGCCCTCGTGCGCGATACCGAACCGGCGGGGCCGCCGGCCGGAGGCGCGCAATGAGCGCCCCTGCCCTGCGCGTTGCCATCGTCGGCTGCGGCCGGATCTCCGACCTGCACGCGCTCGAATACATGCAGAACCCCGCCGCGCGGATCGTGGCGCTCTGCGACACCGCCCCGGAGGCCGCCCGCGCACGGGCGCTGGCCTGGGGCTGCCCTGAGGCCGCCATCGAGGACGATCTCGACAGGCTCCTCGCCCGCGGCGACGTGGATCTCGTGGAGATCCTCCTGCCCCACCACCTGCATCTGTCCGCGGCGCTCAAGGCGATCGCGGCGGGCAAGATCGTTTCGCTGCAAAAACCGATGTGCCTCTCCCTGGAGGAGGCCGATACGCTGGTCGAGGCCGCCGAGGCCCACGACCGGCCGTTCAAGGTCTTCGAGAACTTCATCTTCCATCCCCCGGTGATGAAGGCCCGCGAGCTGATCGATGCCGGCGCCATCGGCACGCCGCTGTCGATCCGCATCAAGTCGAACCCCGGAAAGAGCCGCACGGCCTGGGCGGTGCCGAAGGAGGCCGACGCCTGGCGGCAGCTGCGCGACATGGCCGGCGGCGGGCCGCTGGTGTTCGACGACGGGCACCACAAGTTCGCCGTCGCCTGGCACTTCATGGGCGCGCCCGAGGAGGTGCACGCCTTCATCCACCACACCGAGCGCCCCGAGGGCGGGATCTTCGATGCCCCCTCACAGATCTCCTTCCGCTTCCCGGGGCGCCGGATCGGCAACCTCGAGATCGTCTATTCGCCGGAACTGGAGATCGCCTCGCGGCACTACGCCCAGGACGATCGGGTCGAGATCACCGGTACGCACGGCGTGCTCTGGATCAACTGCGGCCACGGGCAGATCGGCTGCCCGCCGCCGGTGGCGCTCTACCGCGACGGAGCCCTCACCGAGTATACCGGCATCGCCTCGGGCTGGGAGCAGAGCTTCATCCGCTCCACGCGCCATTTCCTCGAGGCGCTCGGGACGGGCGGCAAACCGTCGCTCACCGCGCGGGAGGGCCGGGAAGTGCTGCGCTTCGCGCTCGCCGCAGAGGAGTCGGCGCGGCTGGGCCGGCCCGTCACCATCGCGCAGGAGGCTCCATGATGCTACCCGACACCCGCGAGGTCCGTGCTGCCTGGATCGCGGGCGCAGGCGGCCTCGACGCCGCCATCGACGCGGCCGATCTTTCCGGGCCGGTCACGCTGCCGCTGAGCGAGGCGCTCGTGTTGGGGCTCCTGCGCCAGGGGGTGTCGAAATACCTGGTGATCCTCGGCCACGGCTCAACCGAGCTGGGCGAGACCCTCAGGGTCTACGAAGCGGCCGGGCTCGTGCGCGTCTTCCAGTTCCGCAACGAGATCGAGATGGCCCATGCCGGAACGGCGCTGCGCTGGGTCTACGACGAGCCCGCCGCGGTGGTAACCTCCATCGGCCCCGGCGCGCTGCAGGCCATGGCCGGCTCCCTCGCCGCGGCCTCCAACGGGATCGGCCTCTACCATCTCTACGGCGACGAGACGACCCGCGGCGAGGGCTACAACATGCAGCAGATCCCGCGGCCCGAGCAGGGTCTCTTCGGGAAGCTCACCTCGGCGATGGGCCCCAGTTACACGCTGGCCGACCCGCAGGCGCTGCGCGACGCGCTGCGCCACGGGGCCGCCGCCGTCTTCCATCCCACCCGGGCAGGCCCGTTCTATCTCAACCTGCCGATCAACGCCCAGCCCGCGGCCGTCACGATCAGGCTCGACGCGCTGCCGCGGCGCCCCGTGCACACCCCCGCCATCCCCGCCTGCGACGAGGTGCTCGCCGAGGCCGCGCGCCAGGTGGCGGCCTGCACGAGGGTGGCCGTGAAGGCCGGCGGCGGCAGCCGTGCGGCGGCCAGCGCGCTGCGCCGCTTCGCCGAGGCCGCCGGCGCGGCCGTGGTGCTCTCGCCGGGGTCCACGGGGGTGCTGCCCGACACGCACCCGCAGAACATGCACGTCGGCGGCTCCAAGGGCTCGCTCAGCGGCAATTTCGCGATGCAGGAGGCCGAACTCGTCGTCTTCGTCGGCTCGCGCGCGGTGTGCCAGAGCGATTGCTCGGGGATCGGCTGGCCGAAGGCCCGCGCCGTCATCAACATCAACGCCGACAGTTTCGACGTGCAGCACTACAACAACACCCTCGCGCTGCAGGGCGACGCCGCGATCATCCTCGATCGGCTGGCCGACCATCTCGAAGCCGGCGCCCCCCATGACAAGGACGGGTGGCTGCGCGACTGTGCCGACCGCAAGGAGGCCTGGGCCGCCTTCAAGGCGGCGCGGTTCGCGGCGCCCCCGCTGCACGACGACGTCTGGCAGCGCCCGGTGCTCACCCAGCCGCGCGCCATCCACGTCGCCGACCGCTTCGCCAACCGGCGCGGCGCGCTCAAGTTCTTCGACGCCGGGGACGTGCAGGCCAACGGCTTCCAGATCGTCGAGGACGAGGTGCCGGGCCGGAGCATCACCGAATCCGGCGCCTCCTACATGGGCTTCGCGGTCTCGGCGCTGCTCTCGGCGGCGCTCGCGGACTCCGGGCGCTACGGCATCGCCTTCACGGGCGACGGCTCGTTCATGATGAACCCGCAAGTGCTCATAGATGCCGTCGCCCACGGTGCCCACGGCACCATCCTGCTGATGGACAACCGCCGCATGGCCGCGATCAGCGCGCTCCAGGAGGCGCAGTACGGCGAGGCCTTCCGAACCGGCGACGCCGTGGCGGTGGACTACGCGGCGCTGGCGGGCAGCGTGGAGGGCGTGCTCGGGCTGCACGGCGGGCACGACGAGGCCGCCCTCGAGGCCGCGCTGGAACGTGCGGCGGCGCATCCCGGCCTCAGCCTCATCCACCTGCCCGTCTACTACGGACCCGACCCGCTCGGCGGCATGGGCGCCTACGGGCAATGGAACGTCGGCAACTGGTGCGCCGAGGTCCAGCGCAGCTACACCGAAACACTGATCTGACGGAGCGATCCCCGGCATGTACGATCCCTACGGCCTTCTCCTCGACGGCGCCTGGCGCCCCGCCAGCGACGGCGGCACGCTCACGGTCGAAAGCCCGGCGACGGGCGAGACGATCGGCACGGTTCCCGCCGCCACCGAGGCGGATGTCGAGGCCGCGCTCGCCGGCGCCGCGCGCGCCGCCGCGGGCTGGGCCGCGGTGCCCGCCTGGAGCCGCGCCGCCATTCTCGCCCGGGCCGCGGCGCTGATGCGCGAGCGGGTGGAGCAGATCGCCCGCATCATGAGCACCGAAACCGGCAAGCCGCTCGCGGAGGCCCGCGCCGAGACCAACGCCAGCGCCGACCAGTTCGAATGGTACGCCGGCGAAGCCAAGCGGCTCTACGGCCAGATCATCCCCGGCCGGACGCCCGACGAGCGGCTCTCGGTGGTCTACCAGCCGGTCGGACCCTGCCTCGCCCTTTCGGCCTGGAACTTCCCGGCGCTGCTGCCGTCGCGGAAGATCGCCGCGGCGCTGGCAGCGGGCAACACGGTGATCGCACGGCCCGCCTCGGAGGCACCGGGCTCGTGCATGGCGATCGGGCAGGCTCTGATGGATGCCGGGTTGCCTGCGGGGGCGCTCGCCATCCTGACCGGCCGGTCCGCACCCATGGTCGCGCAGCTCATCGCCTCGCCGGTGATCCGCAAGGTCTCGCTCACCGGCTCGGTGCCGGTGGGCAGGGAGATCCTGCGCCAGTGCGCCGAGGGCATCAAGAAGGTCACGATGGAGCTCGGCGGCCACGCCCCGGTGATCGTCCACCCCGATTTCGACCCGGTGGCGGCCGCCGAGAAGCTCGCCGCGACGAAGTTCCGCAACTGCGGGCAGGTCTGCATCTCTCCCTCGCGCTTCTACGTGCACGAAGCGATCTACGAGCCCTTCATCGAGGCCTTCGCCCGCGTCGCCGCGTCCCAGAAGCTCGGCAACGGGCTGGACGACGCGGTGACCATGGGCCCGATGATCCGCGGCCGCGCCGTCGACGCGGCAATCGAACTCATCGAGGACGCCCGCGCGAAGGGCGCCCGCGTGCTGAGCGGCGGCGGGCGGCCGCCCGGGATCAACGCCGGGCATTTCCTGGAGCCCACGGTGCTCGCCGACGTGCCCGACGACGCGCGCATCATGGCCGAGGAGCCCTTCGCGCCCGTGGCCCCCATCGCCCCCTTCACCCGCCTTGAGGAGGCGCTGGAGCGTGCCAACGCGACGCCCTTCGGGCTGGCCTCCTACGTCTTCACCCACGACAGCGCCCTGGCGGCGCGCACCGCCGACGCGCTGGAGGCCGGAATGGTGGGGATCAACGAAACCCTGCTTGCCACGGCCGAGGCCCCGTTCGGCGGGATCAAGGAAAGCGGCTTCGGCCGCGAGGGCGGAAGCCTCGGCATCCACGACTACCTCGTGCCGAAATACGTGCGCCACAAGCTGATGGGAGCAACCGCCGATGCCTAGAAAACCCGAAGGTATCGGCGGCGGGCTGACCAACTACGGCGACGCCGATTTCGCCCGCTACCTGCGCCGCTCCTTCGCGCTCTCGATGGGCTACACCGGCGCCGCGCTCGACCGGCCGATCGTGGGCATCTGCACCACCGAGAGCGGCTTCAACAATTGCCACCGGCACTTCCCGGAGATGCTGGAGGCGGTCAAGCGCGGGGTCCTGGCCGCAGGGGCGCTGCCGGTGCCCTTCCCGGTGATCTCGCTGGGGGAGGTCTTTCTGAGCCCTACCTCGCTGGTCTACCGCAACCTCATGGCAATGGCCGTGGAAGAGATGATCCGGGCCCAGCCGATGGATTCGGTCGTGCTCATGGGCGGCTGCGACAAGACGGTGCCTGCGCTGCTGATGGGCGCGGCATCGGCGGGCAAGCCCGCGGCGCTGATCGCGGCCGGCCCGATGATGACCGGCCGGCACCGCGGCGAGCGGCTCGGCGCCTGCACCGACTGCCGCCGCTTCTGGGCCCGCTACCGCGCCGGCGACGTGGACGAGACGGAGATCGGCCAGGTGGAGAGCCGCCTTGCCGTCACCGCCGGAACCTGCGCGGTGATGGGCACCGCCTCCACCATGGCGCTGATCGGCGAAACGCTCGGGTTCTCGCTGCCGGGCACGGCGGCGATCCCCGCCGTGCACGCCGACAGGCTGCGCGCGGCCGAGGAAACCGGCGCGCTCGCGGCCCGAATGGCGCGCGAGGGCGGGCCGCTGCCCTCCCGGCTCATCACGGATGCCTCGGTGGAAAACGCGCTGCGGGTGCTGATGGCCGTCTCGGGCTCGACCAACGCCGTGATCCACCTCACCGCCATCGCCGGGCGGATGGGGCTGGAGATCGATCTCGACCGGCTGAACGCGCTGTCCGACGACACGCCCGTGCTCGTCGATCTCAAGCCGGTAGGCGCGGGCTACATGGAGGATTTCCACGCCGCCGGCGCGCTCGACGGGGTGCTCAGGGCGCTGGCGCCGAAGCTTCGGCAGGAGTGCACCGACATCACCGGCCGCAGCATGGCCGAACGGCTCGCCGCGCCGCTTGCCGATCCGGTGGACCACGCCGTCATCCGGCCCGCATCCGATCCCGTCGCTCCGCAAGGCGGCCTCATCGCGCTGCGCGGCACGCTGGCGCCCGGCGGCGCGATCCTCAAGCGCGCCGCCGCCACGGCCGAGCTGCTGGAGCACGAGGGTCGCGCGGTGGTGTTCTCCTCGCTGGCCGACCTCGCGCAGCGGATCGATGACCCCGATCTCGACATCGCGGCTGACGACGTGATCGTGCTGCAGAACGCCGGCCCGCGCAGCCCCACCGGAATGCCCGAAGCGGGCTACCTGCCGATCCCGCGCAAGCTCGCGCGGCAGGGCGTGAAGGACATGGTTCGGATCTCGGACGCCCGCATGTCGGGCACCGCCTTCGGCACCATCGTGCTGCATGTCACCCCCGAGGCCGATCTCGGCGGGCCGCTGGCACTGGTGCGTTCCGGCGACAGGATAAGGCTTTCGGCGCGCGAAAAACGGATCGACCTGCTGGTCGAGCCCGCGGTGCTCGACCGCAGGCGGGCCGAGTTCGTCCCGACGCAGGACGAGTGGACACGCGGCTACCGCAAGCTCTACCGCGAAAGCGTCCTGCCCGCCGACAAGGGCTGCGATTTCGACTTCCTGCTGGGCCGCTGACGCCGCGCGCCCGCCCCGCGGGCACATGCAGAGCCGCGCGGCATCGCGCAAGGGGGGCGGAGGCGAGGGACAGGGCCCGGAAGCCCCCCGCCCTGCGCGGCCGGCGGCGAACGCCGAAGCAGCGGCCCGATCAAAGGATTTACAAAACCGGAATCATGGTTATGTTGAGGCCATGAGCACCACCAGCCCAAACGCACGCGCGCTCGCCGCCCTCGGCCATGATGCGCGTCTTTCCATCTTCCGCCTGCTGGTGAAGGCCGGCAACGAGGGGCTGCGGGTGAGCGATATCGGGCAACACCTGTGCCTGGCACCTTCCACGCTCGCGCATCACCTCTCGGCCCTCGTCGATGCGGGGCTGGTGGTGCAGGAGAGGCAGGGCCGCGAGGTGCTCAACCGCGTGGATTTCCCCGCCATGCACCGGCTCCTGGGGTTTCTGACTTCCGAGTGCTGCACCGGCGTGACCGTCCTGCCCGCGGAAGACGCGGCATGACGCCGGCGCGCCTGCTTGTCTTGCCCGAAGAAACGAGACGACCGGAACTCCGACCATGACCGATACGAGCCTTGCACCGACGGGCCTCCGGTCCGCCCTGCGCCATGTCTGGCAGGACCAGCGCGTCTGGCTCGCCGCGGCCCTTATTCTCGCGGCACTTGCCGCGTTCGATCCGGCCCAGGCCGCCCAAAGCGCGCGCTTCACCGGCGCCGCACTCCTCGGCACGGCGCCCTATCTGCTGCTGTCCATTGCCATCGCGGCATGGGCCAACGCCACCGGGGCCGACAACCTGATCGCACGCGCCTTCACCGGCGCGCCGCTCCTCATGATCGGGCTCGGCGCGCTGGCGGGGGGCGTCTCGCCCTTCTGCTCCTGCGGTGTGATCCCGCTCATCGCGGCGCTTCTGGCGATGGGCGTGCCGCTTTCGGCGGTCATGGCCTTCTGGCTCGCCTCGCCGATCATGGACCCGTCGATGTTCGTGCTGACGGCGGGCGTGCTCGACCTTGAGTTCGCGGTGGCCAAGACGCTCGCGGCCATCGGGCTGGGCGTCTTCGGCGGTACGGTGGTGCACCTGATGATGAAAGGCGGGGCCTTCGCGGATCCGCTGCGCGAGGGCATCGGAAACGGCGGCTGCGGCGGTGCGAAGATCCGCGCACCGAAGCCCGTGGCATGGCGCTTCTGGGCCGAGCCCGAACGGCGCGCGAAATTCGGCAGGACGGCGATGAGCACCACGCTGTTCCTCGCCAAGTGGCTCACGCTCGCCTTCCTTCTCGAAAGCCTCATGCTTGCGTGGATCCCGGCCGAAACCGTCACCGCGGCGCTCGGCGGCGAGGGGCTCCTGCCCATCGTGACCGCAACGCTGGTGGGCGTGCCGGCCTATCTGAACGGCTACGCCGCGCTGCCGCTGGTGGGCGGGTTGATCGAGCAGGGCATGGCACCCGGCGCCGGCATGGCCTTTCTCGTGGCCGGCGGCGTCACCTCGATCCCCGCCGCCATGGCGGTGTGGGCACTGGCCCGGCCGCAGGTGTTCGCGCTCTACATCGCGCTGTCGTTGAGCGGCGCCTTCGCAGCGGGGCTCCTGTTCCAGCTCTGGGCCGTCTGAGCCCGCAGGCCACGGCAGCGTTCTTCGCCGCGGGGCGCGGGTTCGGCGCGCGCCGCCGCCCCGCCCCTGCCCGGCCCGCCGCGCGCCGCGGGCTGCCCGACCGCACCCGGCTGTTTCCGCCGCGCCCAACTTGCCACCGGCCGGGTCCGTCCGGGGCACGGAGACGGCAAATCGCGGCACGCGGAGCGCGTGACCCCGAGCGAGCATTTCCCTTGAACGGGGATTTCCCGCTATTGCGGGAGCATGGATATCGTTCTCGTCACGACGGTCATGGCATCTCTTTTTCTCGTGATCGGGGTGGCCGAGCCGCTCGCGGCCCGGCTGCGCCTGCCCATGAGCGTGATCCTCGCGGTGCTGGGCGTGCTGATCGGGGCCGCGGCGCTCTTCTTCCTGCGCACCGAACTCACCGATGCGCTCAACCCTGTCGCCGAGGCGATCCTCGGGCTGCCGATACGCTCGAACGTGTTTCTCTACGTCTTCCTGCCGACCCTCCTCTTCCAGGCAACGCTCGGCATGGACCTGCGCCGGATGCTGGACGACTGGGTGCCGATCCTCGTTCTTGCGGTGGTGGCGGTGGTCGTGGCCACCCTCAGCGTGGGCTACGCGCTCTCCTGGGCAAGCGCGCTGCCGCTGGCGGCCTGCCTCTTGATCGGCGCGATCGTCTCCACCACCGATCCATCGGCGGTGGTCACCATCTTCCGCTCGATCTCGGCGCCCCGGAGGCTCGCGCGGATCATCGAGGGCGAGAGCCTTCTGAACGATGCCGCGGCCATCGCGCTTTTCGGGCTCTTCATGGGTTTCGTGATGCTCGGCATGCCCGACCCGGACCTCGGCGAGGCGCTGGCGCGCTTCCCGCTCCTGATCGCGGGCGGGGCGTTCACCGGCTGGCTGGCGGCGCGTATCGCGGTGTGGGTCATGGCGCTCTTCAGCCGCCACGAGCTGGCCCAGATCTCGATCTCGCTGGCCCTGCCCTACCTCGCCTACATCGTCGCCGAACAGAGCATCGGCGCCTCCGGCGTGATCGCGGTGGTGGCCGCCGGGCTGACGCTGAACCTGACCGGGCCGGGGCGCCTGCCGCCCCAGGCCTGGACCAACCTGCGCGAGCTCTGGGACGTGCTGGCCCACTGGGCGGGGGCGCTCATCTTCATCCTCGCCGCGCTCCTGATCCCGCGCCTGCTGGAGGGCGCGCGGCTGGGGGATTTCGCGCTGGTGGGCGTGGTGATCCTCGCGGCAATCGCGGCGCGGGCGGTCATCCTCTTCGGGCTCCTGCCGCTGCTGACGCGGCTGCGGTTGTCTCCCGCGGTGGAGCGGCCCTACCGCGTCGCCATCCTCTGGGGCGGCCTGCGCGGCGCGGTGACGCTGGCGCTGGCGCTCGCCGTGACCGAGAGCTTCCGCGTGCCCGACGGCATCCAGCGCGTGGTGGGCATTCTCGCCACCGGCTTCACGCTCTTCACGCTGATCGTGCAGGGCACGACGCTGCGGCTCATGATCCGCCGGCTCGGGCTCGACAGGCTCTCGCCCATCGACGAGGCGCTCTCGCGGCAGGTCGTGGCCGTTGCGCTGCAGACGGTGCGCGAGGACGTGGCGCGCACCACCGAGAACTACGATCTCAGCCGCGACACCGTGCGCGCCGAGGCCAAGCGCTTCGGCGAGAGGCTGGACGCGGCGGTGAAATCAGCCGAGGACAGCGCCGATATCCTCGACCGCGACAGGATCACGCTGGGCCTGATCGCGCTCGCGGGCCACGAGCGCGACATGATCCTCGCCCGCGTGCGCGAACGCACGATCTCCTCTCGGATGGCCGAGCCGGTGCTGGCGGATGCCGACCGGCTGATCGAGGGCGCGCGCGTCCAGGGCCGCAGCGGCTACCAGCGAGCGGCCCGGCGGAGCGTCGCCTACGGCCGGGCCTTCCGGGCGGCGGGGTTGCTGAACTCCCGGCTGCGGCTCGCCGCACCCCTTGCGCGGATGACGGCGGACAGGTTCGAGCTGCTGCTTTCCCAACGGCTGATCCTGCGCGACCTCGGCACCTTCATCGACGGGCGCATCCGGCGCATCCACGGCCGGCGCGTGGCCGAACTGCTCCACGAGCTGCTCGCCCGTCGCATCGAGGCGATGGAAACGGCGCTGGAAGGGCTGCGCCTGCAGTATCCCGGCTATGCCGAGAAGCTCGAACGCCGTTTCATCCGGCGCACGACGCTGCGCCTCGAGGAACGGGAATACACCGCCATGCGCGAGGACGGGCTGATCGGTGAGGAGGTCTACACCGCCCTGATGGAGGATCTCGATAGCCGCCGCGCCGCCGCCGAAGAGCGCCCGGGCCTCGACATCGCGCTCAGACGCGCCCAGCTCGTCCGGCAGTTCCCCCTCTTCTCCGATCTCGGGGATGCCTCCCTCGCACGCCTCGGCCGTGCGCTCCGAACCCGCTACGCCAACGCAGGCGAGGTCCTCATCCGCAAGGAAATCCCCGCCCGCAGCGTGTATTTCATCGCCTCGGGCGCCGTGGAGGTCGAGACGGCGGGCCAGACCTGGCGGCTGGGCCGCGGCGAGATGTTCGGCCAGATGGCAATCCTGATGAAGAAGGCCCGCCGCACCGAGGTGCGCGCCATCGCCCCCTCCTCGCTCTTGGTGCTGGACGAAGCACGCTTCCGCCGCCTGCTGAACCGCAGCCAGGCGCTGAAGGACGCCGTTCGCGCCAGCGCCGAGAAACGCGGGATCGCGCCGGAGGACCTGCTCGCGGGCGAGGCGGGATTCCAGCCGTCCCGGCCCCGCGCAGCCGAGTGAAAGCCGGCCCGAGGCGCAGCGCCGCGGCCCGCGGATCGCCCGGCATTCGGGTGGGCGACGTCTCCGCCGGAGGGCCGGCGGGGGCGTGTGCCCTCCCGACAACGCCCGGCCCTGGCCCGGAAGAAAGCCGCCCCCCCCGGGGCATCGCCACCCGTGGCGGCGCACAGCGTGGCCCATGTCCGGCGCCAGGCGTTTCGTCTTGCGCGCAGGGGCCTTGGCGAAACCGGTTGCGCAACGCGCGCCACAGGCCGTCGGCCGTGGCCTTGCGCGCCTTTTCTTGCCGGCGCGCACCCGCGTCAGCGCGCATGACGACGGGCCAAAAAAAATTGCGGACGGGCGGCAGCTTGCCGGTTTTCCCGTCCGCGCAAAAGCGCAAATCCGCACTTGTTCGCCGGGCGCTGGCCCCGGTGGGGGCGTCGCCCCGCCGGATCAGTTCGTGGGGGTGATCACGATTTCCACGCGGCGGTTCTGCGCGCGGCCACTCGCGGTGGCGTTCGACGTGCTCGGCTCGTTGAAGCCCCGTCCGGAATAGGTGATCCGGCTCGCGGCGACCCCGTCGCTGATAAGAATGCGGGCAACGGACAGCGCACGATCCTCGCTCAACTGCCTGTTGAACGTCGCGGACCCGACATTGTCGGTATGCCCGACGACCCGCACGGTCGAGTTCGGGTGCAGGTTCAGCGAACGGGCGACCTGGCTCAGGGCAGGCCGGAAACTCGAGGCGACCGTCGCCGATCCCGTCTGGAAGGTCACGCCCTCCGGCAGGATGACCCGCAGCTGGCTGCCGGTGTTGTTGATGATCGCGCCGCTGCCGGCCAATTGCTGGTTCAACTCGCGCTCCTGGCGCGCCATGTTCGCCCCGATCGCTCCGCCCACTGCGGCACCGAGGGCACCCCCGATGACAGTGGAGCGTGTATCGTCGCCGATTGCACGGCCGAGAGCCGCGCCGGAAACGCCCCCGATGACGGCGCCGGTTCCGGGCTGGTTCGCGGTGCCGTCGTTATACGTGCAGCCTGCCAAGGCAATGACGGCCGCCGCAGAGAAGAGTCCTGTAATCCTGTTCATGATATGTGTCCTTCCGGAGTTCGCCGCTTCCGGAAATGGCGTGATGCCATCTCTACGATACGGGAGCATGAACCTTTATTTCCACCCGTCCGCAAAGGGCTGCACTAACACCCGTAAGCCTGCCGGAAAGAATGTTCGCGGCGCGCAACTCGGTGCAGGCGATCTCCGGGACTCGAAATCGTGAAAAGGGCAGATCGCGCGATACGAGCGCTCTATTGCCGGGCGGGGCGCCATCAAGCCGAGCTGGAGCCGCGCCGCGCGGCGAGTGGCGCAGCGCCTGGGACCACTCGCGGAGTTCCCAGCCCCGCGCCTGCCGTGTGCGACTGCCCGGCACCGGGTGCAAGGCAGTCGCGGCGTCATATCAGGCGAGCGCGTGTTCCGCAGCGTCGAGTGCCTTTTTGGTCTCGGCTTCGTTCTTTGCGGTGTGCGCCTTCTCGGCGGCCTGGTAGTGCTTGAGGGCCGCGTCCTTCTTCGGGCCGGAAGGCGCCTTGTCCCATGCGGCCTTTACGGATTTCATCTTTTCGGCGGTCGCGTTCTGCTCAGGAATCATGTGGAATGTCCTTTCATGGACGTTCCGAGGCCGCGAAGCGCAATGGAAAGCGTGCAGATGGAAACACCGGGCCCCGTTGCGCTTCGCGGAAACTCGGAAAAACATGCCGCCACATCGTTGGCAGGCACACCCAACCTAGCCGCCGCCCCCGCCTTCCTGTACTGACGCAGGTTAGCGGCGAAATCGGCCTTGCACGTCGGCGCGTTCATTCAGGGCGACAGGGGCGATACGTCCCTTCCCGCGGCCCTCGGCGTGCCCCGTGGCTGACCCGCGCAATCGCTTCCTGCCCGCAGACCGCCCGGGGCCTCGCCGTGCCGCGGCAGCGGGACGGCCCGGAGGCCGGGCCTGCGCCGGGCGCCATCCGGTGACGCCGAAAGGCCCGGGCCGGCGCAGGAAGTCCTTTTGGTGCAATTGATCCAGGTAAGTGCAACGCCGCACGGGTCTGCAATTGTCGGCAGGGCCGGAAACACCTTCCGCGCGCGATTCCGGCCGCGCGCCGCACCGCTTTCCGCGGGCACGGCAACGGAAGGAGAATGGATCGAGGGATCACGCCATGACACAGTCAAGCATCATCGGAGCCGTTGCGCTCGTCGCCGGCGTCGCGCTTCTCTATTTCGCCTGGAAGGCGTCGAACGCACCGGTCGAGCAGATGACCGAGACGCTTACCGGCCGGTTCAGCGGTGTCACCATGTGGTACCTGATCGGTGGCGTCGTCGGCGTCGTTGCCGGGGCCGTGCTGCTTTTCCGCGGCTTCGCAAGCGCTTGACGGTTGCGGCGGACACCTCGGCGCGCATCCGGCGGGTGCCCATCCAGGCGCCCGTCCGCGGCGTGATGTCTTCCGCGCAGGCTCCAGAACCGGGCCGTTGACGGCCCGCTCACCTCACTCAACAGGAACAGTTCCAATGACACTCATCAATCTCGTGGTCACGCTCGTCGTCGTCGGCGTCGGGCTTTGGGCGATCAACACCTATGTCCCGATGGATCGAAAGATAAGGCAGATCCTGAACGTGGTTGTGGTGATCCTCGTCGTGCTCTGGCTGCTCCGCGGCTTCGGGCTGCTCGGCAATGTCGGCGCGATCGGCGCCGGTGGCTGACTCGCTTGGCCGAGCCGGACCCCGCTGCATCGCTCACCCTGTCGGGGCCGCTCACGCTCACCACCCTCGACACGTACCGGCGGCAGATCGAGGCGGCCAGTCCGGGCTCGGCGCTGGACCTCGCCGCGGTTACCCGCCTCGACACGGCCGGGGCGTGGACACTCGTGACCAGCGGCCGCCCCCTGACCGGCGCCGACGACGCGCAACGCCTGCTGATCCGCACCGTTCGCGACGCCACGCCGCCCGCGGGCGGCCATGCGACACGCGAGCGGCGGCTCCCGGTCCTCGATGGCCTCGCCGCACTGGGAGCTGTATCGGGCGGGATTCTCGGCGCCGCGGCCCGGAGCCTCGGCTTTGTCGGCGTGGTCATGGTCCGGCTGGGCGCCACGTTGACCCATCCCCGCCGGCTGCGTGTCACGGCGCTGGTCCATCACATGCAACAGGCCGGGCTGAACGCCGTGCCGATCGTGGCCCTGATGGGGTTCCTCATCGGGGTGGTGCTGGCGTTCCAGGGAGCGGCGCAGCTGCGCCAGTTCGGCGCAGAGGTCTTCGTGGTGGATCTCATCGCCATCTCGATCCTGCGCGAGCTCGGGATCCTGCTCACGGCCATCATCGTCGCCGGGCGCTCGGCCTCGGCCTTCACCGCTGCGATCGGCTCGATGAAGATGCGCGAGGAGATCGACGCCATGCGGGTTCTCGGACTCGAACCGGTGGACCTCCTCGTCCTGCCGCGCCTGCTTGCGCTGGTGATCGTGCTTCCCATCCTCGGGCTCGTGGCCAACCTCGCCGGTCTCTTCGGCGGCGGGCTCATGGCATGGATCGAGCTTGGCATCTCGCCCAGCCAGTTCCGCACCCAACTGCTGGCCGACGTGGACGCGGCGCAGGCGCTGGTCGGCCTGTCCAAGGCGCCGGTCTTTGCGGCGATTATCGCGCTGGTGGGCTGCCAGCAGGGCCTTCTGGTCGGGGGCGACGCGGCATCCCTGGGCGAAAGAACCTCGCGTGCCGTGGTGATCGCGATCTTCCTCGTGATCGTGGTAGATGCGCTCTTTTCCGTGTTCTTCGCCGTCTGGGGGGTGTGATGGAGGCCGAGACCGTCATCGCGATCCGGGGTCTCACCAACCGGTTCGGCGCGAGCACGGTCCACGAAGACCTGTCAATCGACGTGAAGCGCGGGGAGGTGCTGGGAGTGGTCGGCGCCTCGGGCAGTGGAAAGTCGGTCCTGTTGCGCAGCATCGTGGGCCTGATGACCCCGAGCGCTGGCGAGATCACGCTGCTGGGCACTGATGTGCTGCGTGCGAGCCCCGCAGAGAAGGCCGCCACGAGCGCCCGAACCGGCGTGATGTTCCAGGACGGGGCGCTCTTTTCGGCCCTCACCGTTCGGGAGAACGTCGAGGCGCCGATGCGCGAACTCGCTGCGGTCGATGCCGGCACGCGCCGGGCGCTGGCCGATC
>CAYXOX010000002.1:46139-51827 GCA_964466745.1 uncultured Rhodobacterales bacterium | reverse complement strand
CCGATGCGCGAACTCGCTGCGGTCGATGCCGGCACGCGCCGGGCGCTGGCCGATCGGCGCCACGGGCTTCGACGACCTATTGAACGCGGTGCGAAAGGCCCTGGGCCTCACGGTGTTTCTCGTCACCCACGATCTCGACACCCTGCAGGCCACGTGCGACCGGATCGCCGTGCTGGCCGGACGCCGCGTGCTGGTCACCGGCAGCATGGCCGAATTGCGCGATGTCGATGATCCCTGGGTGAACGACTACTTCAACGGCCCGCGCGCCCATACGGCCCTTGCGGCAGGCGCAAGCTGATGGAAACCCGTGCGCGCTTCGTGCTCATCGGACTGTTCACGCTGCTCGGTTTCCTCGCCATGCTGGGCTTCGTGCTCTGGCTGGCAAAGGTCCAGCTGGACCGGACCTATGCGCAATACGACATCGTGTTCGGAACCGTGGCGGGCCTGAGCCAGACCGGGGCCGTCCGGTACAACGGTGTGGATGTGGGCCGCGTGCTGAGCATCGCGCTCGACAGGGACGACCCCGCGCTCGTGCGGGTGCGCATTGAGATCCTGGCCGAGACCCCCGTCCGCACCGACACCGTCGCGACGCTTGCTTCGCAGGGGGTGACTGGCGTCGGCTTCATCGCGCTGGAGGGGGGCAGCGCGGACGCGGGCCGGCTCAGGGCAGTACCGCCCGCGTCGGTCCCGGAAATCCGATCGGAGCGTTCCGTGGTGCAGGATCTTCTCGTGACCGGGCCCGATCTGCTGGCCGAGGCGACGGCGCTCATCTCGGAAGTCCGCAGCTTTGCCACGCCCGCGAACCGCGACGCCGTCGGCGGCATCCTCGCCAATATTCGGGACGCCACCGGACGGATCGATGCCCTTGCCACCCGCACGGATGCCCTTGCGACCCGCGCGGAGGAAACCCTCGCGCGTGTCGACGCGGTTCTCGACGCGGCGGAGGCCGGACTGGGCGCCACGAGCGGGCTTCTGGAAGACGACATGCCGGCGCTCGTCGCCGACCTGCGCTCCGCTGCAGGCAGCGCGGACGCGGCGATGGAGGGCCTCCGCGCCACGACGCAAGGCGATCTGCCCCGGCTCTCGGGACAGATCGGCGCGCTGATCGCCGACGCGAGCGGGGTCATCGCCCGGTTTGACGCCCTCGCCCGACAGATCGGCAGCGATCCAGGGCGCTTCCTGCTCGGCAACGAAACCCCGGAATACAGGAGATCCGAATGACCCAGACCCGCCGTCATGTTCTTTCGCTCTTCGCCGCGGCCGGCCTTTCGGGGTGCGAGGCCGTATCGGCGGTCGCAAGGGCGAGCGATCCGCTCGACACCTACACGCTCGCACCGCTGGAAGCGAAAGACGCGCGGTCCGCGGGCAGCGGCCATCTCGTCGTCGAACTGCCGACATCCGCGGGCGAGCTGTCCACCGACCGGATCCTGATCAAGGTCTCCCCGCGGCAGGCGGAATACCTGCCCGATGCCCGCTGGTCGGAACCGACCCCGGCCATGGTGCAGAGCCTGCTCGTGCACTCGCTGCTCAACAGCGGCGGGCATCGGCTCGTCACCCGGGTCGGGGCGGGGCTCGCGCCCGACCACACCCTGATGAGCGAAGTCCAGGCTTTTCAGGCCGAAATCACGAGCCCCGGCTCGGCACAGATCCGGATTTCGCTCCGCATGACGCTCATCCGCGAGTCCGACAGGTCCGTGCTCGGCGCGCGCCGGTTCGGCGCAACCGCCGTTGCACCGTCAGACAGCACGGTCGCGCTCATCGCGGGCCTGGACGCCGCGATGCAGGCGGTCCTCGCCGATGCCGTGGACTGGGTGCAGATGCTGACCTGAGAGCGACAGGCCGCGCCGGCCGCATGCGGCCATGCCGTGCGCGACGCGCGCCGGGCACTGCGGCCAACCCCGGAACGCGGCGGCACGGCGCGCGCCGGCCGTCGTCGCCGAGCGCTCTTCTCCGGGCCCGGGCAGGGGCCGGCACCGCCCTTTGACCTTTGAACCCGAGGAGACATTCGAAATGACCGATCCTGCGAGCGGGCCGTGGATTCCTGACAGGGCCCGCGCAGACATTGCGAAGGAGCGGCGCTGCCTGCGCTGCAACGCGACGTTCCGAAGCGGAGGCTCCGGGGAGCGCATCTGCCGCCGCTGAAAGGCATCCCATGCCTGGCGCAACGCGGCTCCGTTTTCCGTGTCCACCGGGCGTCAGCACTGAAAGCCGCGGTGCCGGGTGCCCATGCGGCAGCGCCCTGCCCCGTCGCCGAAGGCACCGGCGCCTCGATCGGGATGACGAGCCGCGCCCATACGAGGTTGCCGCGGCTTGACGGAATAAAGAAATGCGCCGGAACGGATGCGTTCCGCTTCCGGCGCGGTTCGGTGCGCTCGCATGCGCCCGGCTTGCCCGCTGCGCATCGGCAACCGCTCATGAAAGCGTCGGGCCACGCGCCGCCGCTCGGAATGGTCCCACCGGGCGGGCGCACCAACCGCGGCATCCCGCTGGCGATGCACGCCGACGCCCATCGCCGGGGCCCGGCGAGTTGACCGCGAACCCTGCCGCCTCTACCTCCCCCCGAAAGCGAGGGGACGAAATGGCCAGACAAAAGGCCCGCAGTTTCGCCGTCATCGGGCTCGGCACCTTCGGCACGACCGTGGCCTCCGAGCTGGCCCGCTTCGGCAATCACGTGCTCGGCATCGACACGGTCGAGAAGAACGTGTCCCGCGTGGCCGAAACACTCGCCGAGGCTGTCATCGCCGACGGGCGCGACGAACAGGCCCTGCGCGAGGCAGGCGTGGGCAAATTCGACGTCGCCGTCGTTGCCATCGGGGAGGAGCTGGAGGCCAACATCCTCTGCACGATGAACGTCAGGCTCATCGGTGTGCCGACGGTCTGGGTCAAGGCGATGAGCCGCACGCATCATCGCATCCTCACCAAGCTGGGGGCCGATCGCGTGATCCAGCCAGAGCAGGAAATCGGCCGCCACATCGCGCAGATGCTGCACAACCCGCTGGTGCGGGACTACGTGAGCCTCGGGAACGGCTTTCATGTTGTCGATTTCCGCGTTCCGGAAAGCCTCAGCGGCAGACGTGTCGACGCGGTCGGCCTCGGCGGCGATTTCGAACTGCGGGCGCTGGGGCTGATGCGGGGCGGCGAGTTCGTGTCCTGCGAGAGCGGGGCGGCCGAGTTGCACACCGACGACAAGCTCCTGCTGCTCGGCCGCCGCGAGAACCTGCGGCGCTTCGGCGACAGTCTCTGAGCAGGCCCGTGCGCCACAAGCTGTTCAGACGGGGCGGACGCGTCCGGGTCCCGCCGCCAGCGATCCTCGCCGGTCTCTATGCCGCGCTCATCACGGCCGGGGCGGTGCTCCTGATGCTGCCCATCGCCGCGCCCGAGCCGATCAGCTGGTCCGACGCGATCTTCACGGCCGCTTCGGCCGTCACCGTGACCGGCCTCGTGGTGATCGACACCGGCAGCCAGCTGACGATGTTCGGCCAGGGCGTGGTGATGGTGCTGATCCAGCTCGGCGGGCTTGGCCTGATGACCTTCGCTGTTCTGGTCCTGTCGATGCTCGGCCTGCCGGTCAGCATGTCGCAACGCATCTTCCTGCGCGAGGACCTCAACCAGACCTCGATCAGCGATCTTCTCGTGCTGGTGCGCGGCATCCTGAAGGTGGTGCTGGCCTGCGAGGCGGTGGGCGTGGCGCTTCTCTCCATCGTCTTCGTGCCCGAGTTCGGCTGGGGGATGGGACTCTGGCAGGCGCTCTTCCACACCATTTCCGCCTTCAACAACGCCGGTTTCGCCCTGTTCCCCGACAGCCTGTCAGGCTGGGTCGGCAACCCGATCATCAACCTCACCGTGCCCGCGCTGTTCATCTTCGGCGGGCTCGGGTTCATCGTTGTCACGGAGCTTTACGCCAAGCGCGGCTGGCAGGCCTTCTCCCTGCACACCAAGCTCATGGTAGTGGGCACGCTGGCGCTGATCGTCTGGTCGGTGCTCGCCTTCGCGGTGCTGGAATGGACGAACCCGCGCACGCTCGGTGGGCTCGACAGCATCGGCGACAGGCTCTGGGCAAGCTGGTTCCAGGGCGTGACGACACGTACCGCGGGCTTCAACACCGTCGACATCGGCGGCATCCACGACAGCACGACGATGATGTTCATGTCGCTCATGGTGATCGGCGGCGGCAGCACCTCCACGGCCGGAGGCATCAAGGTGACGACCTTCATCTTGCTGCTGCTGGCCACGATCGCCTTCTTCAAGCGGCGCCAGCAGTTGCACGTCTTCGGGCGCAGCCTCGGCCCCGACGAGGTGATGAAGGTGCTCGCGCTGACCATGGTCAGCATGCTCACTGTCTTCATGGCGATCTTCTTTATCACGATCTCCCATGACGGCGAGTTCCTCGATCTGGCGTTCGAGGTCACATCCGCCTTCGGAACCGTCGGACTGTCACGCGGCGCTACCGGCGAGCTCGACGGGTTCGGGCGCGCCATCATCATCGCGGTGATGTTCATCGGGCGCGTCGGCCCGCTGACGCTGGGGTTTTTCCTTGCAACCCGTTCCAAGCCGCGCGTCAGCTATCCGTCGAGCAAGGTGTATCTCGGCTGATCGGAAAACCCCCGGGCCCGAACACCGGGCCACGACTTGCCGAGCGCTGCCGCACGGCTGCGCGGCCTCCAGCCGGGACGGAACTGCCCGCCGCGGAACCGGCCCCTGGAACGCCGCTCGCGACCAGCGAAGGAAAACCGGCGCCGGCGCCCCCGGCGCTTCCCCAGCCGCAGGCCCGGCGCGCCGGCCGGGCCGGCGTGCGGCGCACGCTCGGCCGCAAGCAACGGCAGCGGCAGCGGCAGCAAAGTCGACGCCCATCCCGGCATCGGCGGGCTCCCCGCGCGGCGCCGGATCGCTCAGAGCAGGGTCCGCTCCACGGCGGCGCTGGTGGCTGCCACGATCGTGTCGGCCTCCTCGCGGGTCAGGCACAACGGCGGCGCGAAGCCGAGGATGTCGCCCTGGGGCATGGCCCGCGCAATCACGCCCTCGGCCAGGAGGTTCGTCGCCAGCGCCGCGCCCACCTTGCGGGCCGGGTCGTAGAACCGGCGCGCGTCGGGATCCTCGGCGAACTCCACCGCGCAGAGCATCCCCTCTCCGCGCACTTCGGCGACGTTGGGGTGATCGCCCAGCGCCTCCCCCATCCGGGCATTGAGGTACGCACCCGTCTCCGCGGCGTTCGCCACGAGGCCGAGGCTGTCGATCAGCTCCAGGTTGGCGATGCCCGCGGCGGCGCCGATGGGGTGGGCCGAATAGGTCCAGCCGTGGCCGATGGGGCCCAGCTCGTCGGTCCCGCGCTCCAGCACCTGCCAGACCCTTTCCGAAACGATGGAGCCCGAAAGCGGCGCGTAGGCCGAGGTGAGCCCCTTGGCGATGGTGATGATGTCGGGCCGCATGCCGTAGTGATCGGAGCCGAACATCGTGCCGAGGCGCCCGAACCCGGTAACCACCTCGTCCGCGATCAGCAGCACGTCGTATTTCTCCAGCACCGGCTGAATCGCCGCCCAGTAGCCCGCGGGCGGCGGCACGATGCCGCCCGTTCCCAGAAGCGGCTCACCGATGAAGGCGGCCACGGTATCGGGGCCCTCGGCGAGGATCAGCGCCTCGAGGCGCTCCGCGCACCAGGCCGAGAACTCCTCCTCGGACATCCCCGCCTCG
>CAYXOX010000002.1:14407-46129 GCA_964466745.1 uncultured Rhodobacterales bacterium | reverse complement strand
GAGATGGTAGGGCGCCTCGGTATGGATGACCTGCGCCAGCGGCAGATCGAACTTCTTGTGAAACAGCTCCAGCCCGGTGAGCGAGCCCGTCATCAGCCCCGAGCCGTGGTAGCCGCGCCAGCGGGAGATGATCTTCTTCTTCTCCGGCCTGCCGAGCACGTTGTTGAGATACCACACGAGCTTGACGTTGGTCTCGTTGGCGTCCGAGCCCCCGAGCCCGAAATAGACCTTGGACATGCCCTCCGGCGCGCGCTCGAGGATCATGTGCGCCAGCCGGATCGAGGCTTCGGTGCCGTGGCCGACATAGGCGTGGTAGTAGGCCAGCTCGCGCGCCTGCGCGGCGATGGCCTCGGCGATTTCCCTGCGGCCGTATCCCACGTTCACGCAGTAGAGCCCGGCGAAGGCATCGAGCAGGCGCCGGCCGTCGCGGTCCTCGATGAAGACCCCCTGCCCGCCGGTGATCACGCGCGACGGTGTTTCGCCCCGCGCGTGCTGGGCGAGATGGGTGGAGGGGTGAAAGAAGCTCTCGCGATCCCAGCGGGCAAGCTCGTCGTTGGTCAGCATGGCGTTTCCTATTGGGGCGCCGGGCTTACGCCCAGTCGCGGCAGACGTATTTGATGTCGGTGAAGGCTTCGAGGCCCTGGCGGGCGCCCTCGCGGCCGAGGCCGGATTGCTTGACCCCGCCGAAGGGGATCGGCGCGCCGGTCACCTTGGTGCGGTTGACGGCCACCATGCCGAATTGCAGGCCCCGGCTCAGCCGGTAGATCCGGCGCGCGTCCAGCGTGTGGACATAGGCGATCAGCCCGTATTCGGTGGCATTGGCCCGCGCCAGCGCCTCGGCCTCGGTCTCGAAGGAGGCGATCGCGGCCACCGGGCCGAAGGTCTCCTCCGAGAAGATCCGCGCCGAGCCCGGCACGTCGGCCAGGACCGTCGGCTGGAAGAAGAGCGGCCCGCGGCCGTCCACCCTGCCCCCGGTGAGCAGGCGCGCGCCCTTCGCCAGGGCATCGGCCACCTGCGCCTCCTGCTTTTCCACCGCGCGGGCATCGATCAGCGGGCCGAGATCGGGGTCTTCTCGCCCCGGCCCGAGGGTCAGCCGCGCCGTCGCCTCGGCGAAGCGCGTGCAGAACGCCTCGTAGATCTCGCGGGCGACGAGAAAGCGGTTGGCGCCGAGGCAGTCCTGCCCGGTGGTGGCGAACTTGGCCTTCACGGCTTCGGACACGGCACGATCGAGATCGGCATCGGCGAACACGAGGAACGGGGCATGCCCGCCCAGCTCGAGCACGATGCGCTTCACCGTCGCGCCCGCCCGGGCATAGAGCATCCGCCCCACCTCGGTGGAGCCGGTGAAAGAGAGCGCCCGCACCCGCGGATCGGTGAGCCAGGGCTCCACCACCTCCGGCGCGTGGCCGGTGACCGTGTTGATCACGCCGGGCGGGAAGCCCGCGCGCTCGGCAAGCTCGGCCAGCGCCAGGGCCGAGAAGGGCGTCTGCTCGGAGGGGTGCACGAGCACGGTGCAGCCCGCCGCGAGGGCCGCGGCGGCCTTGCGGGTGATCATGGCGCAGGGAAAGTTCCAGGGCGTGATGAGCGCAGCCACGCCCACCGGCTCGCGCCAAAGCTCCACCTCGGCATCGGGCAGGTGCGAGGTCACGCCCTCGACGTTCGGCCGGCGCGTTTCCTCGGCGTAGAACTCCACGAAGCTCGCGGCATAGTCGATCTCGCCACGCGCCTCCGAAAGCGGCTTGCCCTGCTCGGCGGTCATGATCCGCGCGAGATCCTCGCGGTTGGCGATGATCGCCTCGTACCAGCGGCGCAGCAGCCGCGCGCGCTCCTGTGGCAGGGTTTCGGCCCAGTCCGGAAAGGCGGCATGGGCGGCATCCACAGCGCGGGCGCCGTCCTCGGCGGTGAGCCGGGCGACCGCGCCCAGCGCGCGCCCGGTGGCCGGATCGGTCACCGCGATCTCGGCCCGGCCGCTGCCCGCGGTCCAGCGGTTGGCGACATGGGCGAAGCTGCGGAACAGCGCGGGATCATCGAGTTCGAGCCCGGCTGCGGACATCTCGGCAAGCGCGCCCATGGCGGCCCTCCCTGCATGGGGTCCTGGGGATGGCGCACCCTAGCGCCCCGGGCGCAGAAGGTGCGCCCGAAAGCGGCGGCATCGGCAGCGGATCCTTCCGCCTGGCCTGGCCCCCGGCGGAGGGTTCTTCGGCGTCAGCCCGGGCGGCGGGCAGCCAGGGCCTCCAGCGGCGGCACGCCGCCGGTCTTGATGCTGCCGGTCACGATGTAGCTGAAATAGCGTTTCATCCCCACCCGCGCGGCGAGGATGGAATCGATCAGGCGCTGGTAGGCGTCGATATCGGTGGTCACCACCTGCAGAAGGTAGTCGAAGCCGCCGCCCAGCGCCCAGCAGGCGACCACCTCGTCATGGGCCGTCACCGCCTGCTCGAAGGCGTTGAAATCCTCGGCGCGGTGGTTCTCCAGCTCCACTGTGACGAAGACGGTCACGTGGGGCCCGAGGGCCGAAAGACCGATCTCGGCACGGTAGCCCCGGATCAGCCCTGCGCCCTCCAGCCGGCGCAGGCGCTCCCAGCAGGGCGAGGCCGAAAGATTGACCCGGCGCGCGAGTTCCGTCTTCGAAAGGCGGCCCTCGCGGGCGAGGATCGCCAGGATGGCGAGGTCGCGGTCGTCCAGCGGCAGCCGGCCTGCCGGCTGCGCGGCGGCAGGGGCCGCCGGGGGCGCGCCGGGGGCCGCGCCGCGGGATGAGCCGGGGGATGGCGGTTTCATGCGGGCAGGAAAGTTGGCCCCGGCGGGGTTGTCAATTGCCATGCTTCGCGCGAGGAATGATCCATGACAATCTGGCCGCCAACCAAAGCAGAGCTGAGCCGCCCCGCCTACCGCTCGCTGTCGCAGCGGATGGTCGCCGCGATCGAGGCGGGGGCGTTGAGCCCCGGAACCCGCCTGCCCACCCACCGGGGCCTCGCCGACGAGCTGGGCCTGAGCGTGCAGACCGTCAGCCGGGCCTACGAGGAGTTGCGGCGGATGGGGCTGATCTCGGGCGAGGTCGGCCGCGGTAGCTTCGTGCGCCCGGCCCGCGGCGATCCGCACCTGCCCTGGCAACGGCTCTCTGGCAGCGACGAGGTGATCGACTGCTCGATGCTGGTGCCGGTGACAGGCGAGGTGCAGGCGGCCCGCATGGCCGAGGTGCTGGAGACGCTGGCGCGCGAGCTTCCGCCCGGCGTGCTCTTTTCCTTCCGCCCACGCTCGACGCTGGAGGCCCATTGCGGCGAAGCCAGGCGCTGGCTGCTGGGCTGCGGCATCGACGCCGATCCCGGGCGGATCGTGCCGACCAACGGCAGCACCGCCGCGATGACCCTCGCGCTGCAGACCGCAGCGGCCCCCGGCGGCCTCGTGGTGACCGAGGCGATGGGGCACCACACGCTGAAATCGCTCACATCCACGCTCGGCCAGCGCCTCAAGGGCCTGCCCATGGACGGCCAGGGCGTGCTTCCCGAAGCGTTCGAACAGGCCTGCCGGAGCGAGAAGGTCTCCGCGCTCTTCCTCATGCCCTCGGCGCTGGGGCCGACCTGCGCGATGATGGGGCCGGAGCGCCGCCACGCGCTGATCGAGGTGGCCACGCGCCACGACGTGTGGATCGTTGAGAACGATGCCTGGGGGCCCCTTGATCCGGACCGGCCGCCCCCGCTGGCCGCGCTCGCGCCGGAACGGGTGCTCTATTTCACCGGGCTCACCAAGTGCCTTTTGCCGGGGCTGCGAATCGGCTGGCTGGTGGCGCCCGAGGGCGCGGTGGCCGCGGCCCGTACCCGGCACCTCGTCACCAACTGGATGGCAACGCCGCTCATGGCCGAGATCGCCTCGCGCTGGATCGCCGACGGCACCGCCCGCGGGCTGCTGCGCTGGCAGCGCAAGCAGCTGGCCCAGCGCAACGCGATCGCCGCGGAGCGCCTCGCCGGGCTGCGCTATCGCGCGGCGCCCGTCGGCATGCATGTCTGGCTCGACCTGCCCCCGGCCTGGCCCGAGGATGCCTTCGTCGCCCACGCCCGCCACGAGGGGGTGGCGGTCGCCGCGGGCGCCAATTTCGCCATCGCCCCCCGCCCGCACCTGGCCACCGGCGTGCGCCTGTGCATCGGCGCGGGCTCCGAGCACGACATCGCCCGCGGATTGGGCATCGTCGCCCGGCTTGCCCGCGGAGCGCCCGAACCGGCGCTTCTGACGCTCTAGCAGGGGGTTGCGCGCCCGTTAGATTGTCATGATTAAATAAAATTATTGACTCAAAATTGGAATGACAAAAGCGTTGGGACATTGCCAGCGGTCAATCGACCGCTTCAAACAACTTTTGCAAGTGCGACCCGCGTTGAACGGGGCCGCCTCAACATGGAGACACCACCATGACCATCAAGCGACTGATGGCGACTGCATCCGCCTGCGCCATGCTCGTGAGCGGGAGCGCCGCTGCCGCCGATACCTGGCGCTACGCCTTCGAGGAAGCGATCGACGAGGTGCAGGGCGTCTTCGCCCAGAAGTTCAAGGAAGAGATCGAGGCCAACACCGAGCACACGGTGCAGCTCTTCCCCTTCGGCACGCTCGGCGAGAGCGCGGACATCATGGAGCAGGCGCAGGCCGGCATCCTGCAGTTCGTCAACCAGTCCCCCGGCTTCACCGGCGCGCTGATCCCCGAGGCGCAGGTGTTCTTCGTGCCCTACCTGCTGCCGCAGGACCAGGACGCACTCTTCGAGTTCTTCCGCTCCTCCGAGGCGATCAACGGGATGTTCCCCGAGCTCTACGCCGAGCAGGGACTCGAACTGCTCACCATGTACCCCGAGGGCGAGGTCTGCATGACCACGCAGGAAGAGGTGCGCAGCCCCGAGGATCTGGCCGAGGTCAAGTTCCGGGTCATGACGAACCCGCTTCTTGTCGAGAGCTACCGGGCCTTCGGCGCGACGCCCACGCCGCTGCCCTGGGGCGAGGTCTACGGCTCGCTGCAGACGGGCATCATCCAGGGCCAGGAAAACCCCGGCTTCTTCCTCTACTCCACCAGGATGTACGAGGTGACCGACGTCGTCACCTGCATCGGCCACAACAACTTCACCACCGCGCTCATGGCCAACCTCGACTTCTACGAGGGCCTCAGCGCCGAAGACCAGCAGGCCGTGCAGGACGCCGTGGACGTGGCCTTCGAATTCATCCTCGAGTACCAGCGCGATCTCCAGGACGAATCGCTGGCCGCGATCCGGGAGGCCAAGCCCGAGATGATCATCAACATCCTCTCCGAGGAAGAGCGCGCGCCGTTCATGGCGACGGCGCCGGCCGTGGAAGCCGAGTTCATCGAGATGACCGGTGAAAGCGGCGCCGCGATCCTCGAGCAGATGAAGGCCGATCTCGCCGCGGCTGCCGAGGCAACCAACTGACGAAAAGCCGGGCGTGGCGGCTGCAGATGCCGCCGCCCCGCCCGGAAACCCGCCCGCCCGAACCAGGCTCTTCCGAGGCCCGCGCCGTGACACAACAGCCGATCCCCCACGATCCGCAGCCCACGCCGGGCCGGCCCACCATCCCCGACGATTACACCTCCACCCTGCCCGGGCCGCTGGGCTGGCTCGACATCGCCATCGCGCGTATCGAGGCGGTCATGCTGGGGGTGGGCGTGCTGCTCATGGCGGCCAACACCGTGGCCAACGTCGTCGGGCGCTTCGTGTTCCAGAACTCGATCTTCTTCTCCGAAGAGCTCAACTCCATTCTCATCATCCTGATCACCTTCGCCGGCATCTCCTATGCCGCGCGCCAGGGCCGCCACATCCGCATGTCCGCGATCTACGACGCGCTGCCGGCAAGCTGGCGCAAGATCCTGATGATCCTGATCGCGCTCGTCACCGCGGCCTTCATGCTCGCGCTGGCATGGTACGCGCTGGGCTACATCATCACCCAGGCCGGGCGCGGCCGCGTTCTGCCGGCGCTGCAGATCCCCGTGTGGTGGACGCTCGTGTGGGTGCCCGTGGGCTTCCTGCTGACGGGGCTTCAATACGTGCTCACGGCCATCAAGAACGTGATCGAGAGCGATATCTACCTCTCGACCAACGTGCTCGAGGGCTACGACGACGACGAGCGGGAGGTCTGAGCCATGGCACTGCCCCTTTTCGCGATCATGCTCGCCCTGCTGCTGATCGGCTTTCCGATGATGATCCCGCTGCTCGCGGGCGCCTCCTTCGGTTTCTACACCATGTTCGGCGGCTTCTCGCAGATGGAGACGATGATCCAGCAGATCATGGCGGGCATCCGGCCCGCCTCGCTGATCGCCGTGCCGATGTTCATCTTCGCCGCCGACATCATGACCCGCGGCCAATCCGCCGGGCGGCTGATCGACATGGTGATGAGCTTCGTGGGCCATCTGCGCGGCGGGCTCGCCGTCTCGGCGGCGACGGCCTGCACGATGTTCGGCGCGGTCTCGGGCTCCACCCAGGCCACGGTGGTGGCCATCGGCTCGCCGCTCAGGCCGCGGATGCTCAAGGCCGGCTATTCCGACAGCTTCACCCTGGCGCTCATCATCAACGCCTCCGACATCGCCTTCCTGATCCCCCCGTCGATCGGGATGATCATTTACGGCGTCGTCTCGGGCACCTCGATTGCCGAGCTCTTCATCGCCGGCATCGGGCCCGGGCTGCTCATCCTCGTGCTCTTCTCCATCTATTCCTGGATCTACGCCGTGCGCATGAAGCTGCCGACGGAGCCCAAGACCCCCTGGGCCGAGCGGGCGCGCGCGGTGCGCAACGCGATCTGGCCGCTCGGCTTTCCGGCCATCATCATCGGCGGCATCTACGGCGGGATCTTCTCGCCCACCGAGGCGGCGGCGGTCTGCGTGCTTTACGCGCTGATCCTCGAGGTGGTGATCTTCCGCTCGCTCGATCTTGCAGGTGTCTACCGGACGGCGAAGTCCACCGGCCTGATCACCGCGGTGGTGTTCATCCTCGTGGGGGCCGGCGCGGCCTTCTCCTGGGTGATCTCCTTCGCCCAGATCCCGCAGGAGGTGCTCTCGACCATCGGGATCGACCAGATGGGCCCGATCGCGATCCTGTTCGTGATCTCCATCGCCTTCTTCATCGGCTGCATGTTCGTGGATCCCATCGTGGTGATCCTGATCCTGGTGCCGATCTTCGCGCCCGTGGTGAACGCCGCCGGGATCGACCCGGTTCTGGTGGGCACGCTGATCACGCTGCAGGTGGCGATAGGCTCGGCCACGCCACCTTTCGGATGCGATATCTTCACCGCCATCGCCGTGTTCAAGCGCCCGTACATGGAGGTGATCCGCGGCACGCCGCCGTTCATCGTGATCCTGCTGTCGGTCTCGGTGGCCCTGATCTTCTTCCCGCAGATCGCGCTCTTCCTGCGCGACCTCGCATTCGACAAGTGAAGGGAGGCGGAGGGCGATGTTCTCGCACATCCTCGTTCCGGTGGACGGATCGAAGAACGCGCAAGCCGCGCTCGACCGCGCGTTGGAGCTGGCCGGGCTGACCGGCGCGGAGCTGAGCGTGCTGACCATCTACCGGCATCACTCGATGCTGGAAGCCTCGTTTTCCATGGTGCGCGCGGCCGATCCCGGCCCCATCGACGACGCGCAGCGCGAATACGCAAGCGAGGTCGCCGAAGCCGCCAAGCGGCGCGCCCGCGAGGCCGGCGCCGCCAAGGTGCGCGCCTTCGTGCGCAACGGGCCAGTCGCGCGCGGGATCGTGGCTTTCGCCCGCGAGCACGGCTGCGATCTCATCGTCATGGGCGGGCGGGGCATGGGCTCCATCGAGGGCTACCTGCTCGGCTCGGTGTCCCACAAGGTCACGGGCATGGCCGACTGCCCGGTCATGGTGGTCTGAGATGGCCCTCGTCCCCGTCACCCCCTCCCCCGTCGCGGCCCGGCTTTCGGAAACCGGCCCGGTGCGCCTCGGGATGGTCGCGCTCTCCACCGATCTGACCAGCGAGGGCGACGCCCGCCGCCTCCTTCCGGCCGAGGCCGGCTTCCACGTCTCGCGGGTCGCCTTCGAGAACCCGACCACGCCGGAAAACCTGCGGCGCATGGCCCCGCGGCTCGGCGAGGCGGCGGCGCTGATCACGCCCGGGGTGCCGCTGGCGGCGCTCGGCTACTCGTGCACCGCCGCCTCCGTCACCATAGGCGACGCCGCGGTGGCCGCCACGCTCGGGCGGGGGCGCCCGGGGGTTCCGGTGGTCACGCCGCCCGGCGCGGCGCTCGAAGGTTTCGCCGCGCTCGGCGTCACGCGGATCGCGCTCGTCACGCCCTACCTCGTGGAAACCACCGAGCCCATGGTGCGCTACTTTTCCGCCGCCGGGCTCGAGGTGGTGCGCGCGCACTGCCTCGGCCTCGCGGACGACCGCGAGATCGCCCGGATCGAGCCCGCCGCGATCCGCGACGCCGCGGCGGCGGCCGATTGCGCCGCGGCGCAGGCGCTCTTTCTCTCCTGCACCGCGCTGCGCGCCCTGCCCGAGCTCTCGGCGATCGAGGCGCGGCTCGGCAAGCCCGTGCTCTCCTCCAACCAGGCGATGCTCTGGCGGATGCTGCATCACGCCGGCCTGCCGCCCGCGCCGGGCGCATGGGGGCGGCTCTTCGAGCGGGCGCCGCTGGAGCGCGCGGCATGAGCCCCCCGCCCGTGGGCCTCGCCGAGATCGAGGCCGCCCGCCGCAGGCTTCAAGGCGTGATCCGCCCGACCCCGGTGGAGCCCTCGCCCACCCTCTCTGCCCGGCTCGGCGTGCCGGTCTCGCTGAAGCTCGAACAGCTCCAGGCCAGCGGCAGCTTCAAGTTCCGCGGCGCCTCCAACGCGGTGGCCCGGCTGGACGCGGCCCGTCGCGCGGCGGGGGTCGTCGCCGTCTCCACGGGCAACCACGGCCGCGGCCTCGCCCGCGCCTGCGCCGCGGCCGGGGTGCGCTGCGTGGTGGCGATGTCGCGCCTCGTGCCGACCAACAAGGTGGAGGCGATCCGCGGCGAGGGCGCCGAGGTCCTCATCGCCGGCCGCAGCCAGGACGAGGCCCAGCGGGAGGTCGACAGGCTGGTGGCCGAGGAGGGCATGACGATGCTCCCCCCCTTCGATCACCCCGACATCATCGCCGGCCAGGGCACGCTCGGCCTCGAGATTATCGAGGCTCTGCCCGAGATGGCCCAGGCGGTGATCCAGGTTTCGGGCGGCGGGCTGATCTCGGGCGTCGCCGCGGCGATCAAGGCCCGGAGGCCCTCGGTGCGCATCGTCGGCGTGTCGATGGAGCGGGGGGCGGCGATGCACGCGAGTCTCGCCGCCGGAAGGCCCGTGGAGGTGGAGGAACTGCCCACCCTGGCCGACAGCCTCGGCGGCGGCATCGGGATGGACAACCACCTCACCTTCGCGATGACCCGCGCGCTCGTCGACAAGATCGTGCTGGTGAGCGAGGCCGAGATCGCGGCGGGCATCCGCCACTGCTACCGGGCCGAGCGCCAGATCGTGGAAGGGTCGGGAGCCGTCGGCGTGGCCGCGCTGCTGGCCGGCAAGCTGGCCCCGGACGGGCCGACGATGCTGCTACTGAGCGGAGGAAACATCGACATGGGCCTGCACCTGCGCATCGCCTCGGGGGAAGACGTGAACCTCGCGCGGGAGGCCGCCTGATGCCCACCGTCCGGCTCCTCTCGGAGGCCGATCTGCGCGCCGCCGTGCCGCTCGATCTCGCCGCTGTGGACTGCGTGGAAGCCGCGTTCCGGGCCCTCGCGGGCGGCGGCGTGGTGATGCCGCCGATCCTTTCCATGGCCATCCACGAGCACAACGGCGAGGTCGACGTGAAGACGGCCTTCGTGCCCGGGCTGGAGAGTTTCGCGCTGAAGATCTCGCCGGGCTACTTCGACAACCCGAAGCTGGGCCTGCCCTCCACCTCGGGGCTGATGATCCTCTTCGCTGCCCGCACCGGGCAGGTGGAGGCCGTGCTGCTCGACAACGGATACCTTACCGATGTGCGCACCGCCGCCGCGGGCGCGGTCGCCGCGCGCCACCTCGCGCGGCCCGATGCCACGCGCGCCGCGATCCTCGGCACCGGGATGCAGGCGCGGCTGCAGCTGCGCGCGCTCGCCCTCGTGCGCCCGCTCGAACGCGCGGCGATCTGGGGCCGAAACGCGGCGCGGGCCGAGGCGCTGGCCGCCGAGATGGCGCGCGAGCTTGGCATCGAGGTGCGCGCCCGCGATGCCGAAGAGGCCGTGGCCGATGCCGACATCGTCGTCACCACCACCCCCGCGACCGAACCCGTCCTGCGCGCCGCGTGGCTCCGCCCCGGCCAGCATGTCACCGCCATGGGCTCCGACCAGCCCAACAAGAACGAGGTCGAGCCGGCCGCGCTCGCCCGCGCCGATCTCTACGTGCCCGACAGGCTCGCCCAGACGCGTGTGCTCGGCGAACTGCGCGCCGCGCTCGCGGCCGGCGCCGTGGCCGAGGCCGATCACCCCGAGCTGGGAGAGATCGTGGCCGGCCGGGCCCCGGGGCGCACCGATGCCGCCCAGATCACCCTCGCCGATCTCACCGGCACCGGGGTGCAGGACACCGCCATCGCCACCCTCGCCCGCCAGCGCGCCCTCGCCGCCGGGGCGGGCACCGATTTCGACGCCTGAAAGGGGCGCTCCGCAGCCGAGACGAACCCGAAACACCACGCAACGCCAACGCGAAAGACAGAACGAACATGTCAGCCACCGAGCTGCCCTTCACCCGCGAAGAGTACGAAGCCCGCCTCGCCAAGACCCGCGCCGCCATGGACCGCGCGGGGATCGAGGCCCTCGTCGTCTCCGATCCCTCCAACATGGCCTGGCTGACCGGGTACGACGGCTGGTCGTTCTATGTGCACCAGGCCGTCGTCGTCACCCAGAGCGGCGCGCCGCTGTGGTTCGGCCGCGGCCAGGATGCCGCCGGCGCGCAGCGTACCACCTGGCTCGGGGACGGCGAGATCATCGGCTATCCCGACCACTACGTGCAATCCACCGAGCGCCACCCGATGGATTACCTCGGCGTCCAGCTGGCCGGCCGCGGGCTCTCCACCGCGCGCATCGGCGTGGAGATGGACAACTACTGGTTCTCCGCCGCGGCCTTCGCCGCGCTCCAGCGCGGGATGCCCGACGCGCGCTTCTCGGATGCGACCGCGCTGGTCAACTGGCAGCGCGCCGTGAAATCCGAGCGCGAGCTCGGCTACATGCGCAACGCGGCCCGGCTGGTGGAGAAGATGCACGCCCGCATCTTCGACGTGATCGAACCCGGCCTGCCGAAATCCTCGCTGGTGGCCGAGATCTACGACGCCGGGCTGCGCTACGACCCCGAGCTGGGGATGGGCGGGGATTACCCGGCCATCGTGCCGCTGCTGCCCTCTGGCTCCGATGCCGCGGCGCCGCACCTCACCTGGGACGACCGGCCGATGCGCGCCGGCGAGGGCACCTTCTTCGAGATCGCCGGGGTCTGCCGGCGCTATCACTGCCCGCTCTCGCGCACGATCTTCCTCGGCACGCCGAGCCAGACCTTTCTCGATGCCGAGGCGGCGGTGCTCGAAGGCATGGCCGCAGGGCTCGAAGCAGCCCGCGCCGGCAACCGCTGCGAGGACATCGCCTCGGCCTTCTTCGGCGTGCTTTCCCGCCACGGGATCGAGAAGGACAACCGCACCGGCTACCCCATCGGCCTGAGCTACCCGCCGGACTGGGGCGAACGCACCATGAGCCTTCGCGCGGGCGACACCACCGTGCTCGAGGCCGGCATGACCTTCCACTTCATGACCGGGCTCTGGATGGAGAACTGGGGCTTCGAGATCACCGAGAGCATCGTCATCGGAGAGACCGGGCCCGAGATCCTGGCCAACGTGCCCCGCAAGCTCCTTGTGAAGTCATGAGCACGCTCGCGATGTCCGCCGACACGGAGCCGCCGTCCGCTGCCAACCCGATCGTCGCGACGATCCCGCTGGAGGCCGAGGGCAAGCACCACGGCTTCCTGCGGCTGCCCTACAGCCGCGACGAGAGCGCGTGGGGCGTGATCCAGATCCCGATCACGGTGATCGCGAACGGGCCCGGCCCGACCGCCCTGCTCACCGGCGCCAACCACGGCGACGAGTACGAGGGGCCCATCGCCCTGCAGGGCCTCGCCCACGATCTCGAGCCCGAGGCGGTGACGGGGCGGGTGATCCTGGTGCCCTACATGAACTTCCCGGCGTTCCGCGCCGCGCGCCGCACCTCGCCGCTCGACGGGATGAACCTCAACCGCAGCTTCCCCGGCCGGCCCGACGGCAGCGCCACCGAGAAGATCGCCGACTACTTCCTGCACCGCCTGGTGCCGATGGCGGATGCGGTGCTCGATTATCATTCAGGCGGAAAATCGCTCGATTTCATACCCTTCGCCGCCGCGCACCTGCAAAGCGACCCCGATCACGAGGCCGCCTGCATCGCCGCCATGCGGGCCTTCAACGCCCCCTACTCCATGACCCTGCGCGAGATCGACGCGGTGGGCATGTACGACACCGCCTGCGAGGCGGCCGGCAAGGTGTTCATCTCCACCGAGCTGGGCGGGGGCGGCTCGGCCACCGCGCGCTCGGCCGCCATCGCCCGGCGCGGCGCGGAGAACTTCCTGCGCCATGTCGGCGTTCTGAAGGGCGCACCCGAAGAAGCGCCCAGTATCGACATCGATACCACCGAGGGGCGCTGCTATCACTTCGCGCCCTGCGACGGGATGCTGGAAATGCTCGTCGATCTCGGCGAGGACGTGACGACGGGCCAGCCCGTCGCCCGGATCTGGCGGCTCGACTGCTCGGGAACGGCGCCCGAGACCGTCCGCGCGACCCACACCGGCATCCTCGCGGCCCGGCATTTCCCCGGCCTCGTGGGGAGCGGCGATTGCCTCGCGGTGGTCGCCTCGGTGGTCTCGCGGCGCTAGGCCGGCCCCACGGGTGGCGCGATCCGCACACGCGCCGGCGCGATCCGCAAGCGCGCTGGCGCGATCCGCACCCCGCCGGCACGGGCGCGGCGGCGGGCCTTGGCGGGCCCCTTCGGCCTTCATCGGCCCCTTGGGCCCGCCCCGCCACGCCCGGTCGTCAGCCCGGGTGCCGGCCCGCCGGCGAAGGGGCCCGCCCCGGATCGGTCGGCAGCCGCAGCGCGGCCTCGAAGCCCTCGTCGCTGCCCGGACGCGGCGAGGTGAGGCTGAGCGGGCTGTCGATGCGCGCGGCGATTGCGGCCACGATCGCGAGGCCCAGCCCGCTGCCGTCGCCTCCGGCGCCCGCGCGCTCGAACCGGGCCGTCAGCCGCTCCATCGCGGCGCGGGGCAGCACCGGGCCATCGTTGGCGACGACGAGCCGCCCGTCTTCGGCCAGCGCGACCGCGACGCGCCCCTCCGCCGCCCCGTGGCGCAGGGCGTTTTCGAGGAGGTTGCGCAGGAGGATCGCGAAGGCATCGGGATCGAGATCCGACATCACCGGTCCGCCGGGAAGATCGAGCGCGATCCGCCCCGGCGCCGTGCGGCCGATATCCTCGACGACGACCTGAGCGAGAGTGCGCAGATCGGCGCTGGTGTCGCCGCGCAGGCGGCCGCCCTCGGCCCGGGCCAGCTGCATCAGCCGCTCGGAAAGCCGGGTGAGCCGCTTCAGCGTCGCCTCGATCCCGGCCGCCCGCGCCCCGGCCGCGGGATCGCGCGTTTCCGCCTGCAGGCGCTGGGCCTGGGCGATGGCCCCGGCCAGCGGCGTGCGCAGCTCGTGGGCGGCATTCGCCGCGAAGCTGCGCTCGGCCTCGAAGGCGTCGCGCAGGCGGGCCAGCAGGCTGTCGAGCGTGGCGGCCAGCGGCGCGATCTCCGCGGGCAGCCCGTCGGCCGGAACGGGGGAGAGATCGCGCGCGCCGCGCGCCTCCAGGCTGGCGCGGAACCGGCGCAGGGAGCCGAGGCTGCCGCGGACCGCGAACACGATCGCCGCCAGCGCCACCGGCAGCATCACCAGCAGCGGGAGCCCGAGGCCGAGCTGGATTTCCCGGGCGGCCGCCGCGCGGTGGGCCAGCGGCTCGGCCACGGTGATGCGCACGGTGCCCTGCAGGGCCGCGTCGCCGTAGAGCCGGTGGGTTTGCGTCTGGCGGAACCCCGGCCCGTCCCAGGGCGGGAACACCGAGGGATCGGCCTCGTGGGACTGCAACAGGATGCGCCCCTCGGCGTCGCGCACGACATAGGTGAAGAAGGCGTCCTGCCCCCGGAACGGGGCGAGCCGCTGGCCCTGCCCGGTGCCCTCCCGCCCAACGATATCTGTAACCGCGAGCGGCAGGAGGCGTTCGGCGGTCTCGCGCAGGGCGCCGTCGAACACCTCGTCCATCTCGGCCTTGACGATCAGCGCGGTGACGGTGGCCGCCAGCAGCCACAGCACCGTAAGCACCAGCCCCAGCGAAAGCCCCAGCCGCGCCTGGAGGCTGCGCGGCATCCTCACGGGCGCCCCAGCCGGTAGCCCATGCCGCGCTCGGTTTCGATCACCGCCCTCCCGAGCTTCTTGCGCAGGCGGCTGACATGCACCTCGATGGTGTTGCTTTCCACCTCGGCATCGAAGGCGTAGAGCTTCTCTTCCAGCTGCGGCCGCGAGAGCAGCTGCCCCGGGCGCGCGAGAAAGGCCTCGAAGAGCGCCCATTCCCGCGCGGTGAGCTGCACGGGCCTGCCGTCGCGCAGGACGTTGCGGGCGGCGAGATCGATCTCGAGCGGGCCGTGGGAGACGGTAGGGTTCGGATTGCCCGTGTAACGCCGGGCGACCGAGCCGATCCGGGCCGAAAGTTCCGCCAGATCGAAGGGCTTGACGAGGTAGTCGTCGGCGCCCGCGTTGAGCCCCTCGATCCGGTCCGACACCTGGTCGAGCGCCGTGAGGATGATGACCGGGGTCACGTCGCCCCGCGCGCGCAGGTTCTTCAGGAAGCCGATGCCGCGCCCGTCGGGCAGCATCAGGTCGAGCAGGACGAGATCGAAGACGGCGGCGCGCACCGCGTCGCCGGCCGCGTCGAGGCGCGTCACCCAGTCCACCGAGTGGCCGGCGGCGCCGATCTCGTCGCGCACCGCGGCGCCCAGAACCGTGTCGTCCTCGATCAGCAGGATACGCATGGCCTTGCCTGTTTCTCGCTCGCCCGAGCTTCCATGATCCGCCAGCCTGACGCCAGAGTGAAGCGCGGCGGCCGGCAGCTTCAGGCTGGCGTCAGACTGGCGTGCAAGACGGAGGCCGGGCCGGGAAAGCCGAGGAGTCGAGGCATGAAGAAGATCCTGACGATCATGGCGGCTCTCGCGGTATTGCCGGCCACGGCGGCGCGCGCGGACGACGATTGCCTGGTGTCCATCGCCGATTGGCAGCCGCTGGCAGCCGTCACGCAGCTGGCCGAGGACAGCGGCTGGACGGTGCGCGAGCTGGAGATCGACGACGGCTGCTACGAGATCGAGGCGCGCGACGCGGAGGGCCGGTGGTTCGAGGTTACGATCCACCCGGCCACGCTCGAGGTGATCGCGTTCGAGTACGAGGACGAAGACGACGGTGACGACCGCGAGCACGACGAGGGTCGCCGGTCTCACGACGACGACGACTGACGCCCAGAAAGAACCGCACCCGCTCCGGCCCCGGCGGCCCTTGCCCCCATGCCGCGCCCGCCCGGGCCGGTGCGAGGCGTTGCGGGCATGCCGCGCCGGCGGCTGCGGCGCCTTCCGCCGGTTCCTGACGGCAAGCTGAAGCGGAAAGCACCGCGCCGTCAGGAACCGCTCAGCCGGGGCCGGCAGGGTGCTCCTCACCAACCCGAACGCAGAGAAATGGAGATCCTGCCATGACGACCACCTTCAAGATCATCGCCCTTGCCGCCCTGCTGCCGGCCGGGGCCGCGCTGGCCGACGACGACGATTGCTTCGCGCCCCGCGCCCAGTGGCAGCCGATGGCGAACGCGCAGGAGCTGGCCGCCGAGCGCGGCTGGACGGTGCGCGAGCTGAAGATCGACGACGGATGCTACGAGATCGAGGGGCGCGACGCCGAGGGGCGGCGGATCGAGGTCAAGCTCGACCCGGCGACGCTCGCCGTCGTGGAGATGGAATGGTACGGCGACAAGCGGCCCCTCGCCGCCCGCATCGCGCCGCATGGCGCGCCCCTCGGAACGCCCGGCGCGGACGGCTCCGGCGCGGGCCGGGCGGCCCCCGGCGCCTACTGACGCGCGCCCGCGGTCGCGCCGTGCCGGGGCACCGGGCGGCGCGACCTGCCCCCGCCCGCGCCCTGCCCGGCCTTTCGCCGACCGGGGTTCAGGCGGCCTCTTCGCGGCCCGTACCGATGCGCGCCCGGTGGGGGCCGAAGAGGCAGGCCAGCCCGAGAAGGACGCCCGAGACGGCGGCGATCATCCCGGCGGCGCTCACCGCGTTGCCCGCCCCGAACCAGAGCGGCCCGTAGCCGGCGAGCACATAGCCGAGCACCGCCGCGAGCACGGCGAAGCCGACCGACCACCACACCTGACGGTGGAGCCGGTTCGTCATCAGCCGGGCGGCGGCGGGCGGGCAGATGAACATGGCGATCACGATGATCGAGCCCACCGCATCGAAGGCGGCGACGGCCGCGATGGCCGCCGTGACCACCAGCCCGAAGCCCACCGCCGCCGCCGGGATGCCCAGCGCGCGGGCGAAGCCCTCGTCGAAGGTGGCGATCTTGAGCCAGCGCCAGAACACGAGCACCAGCGCCGCGACGAGCGCGCAGGCCGCCGCCATGCGCAGGAGCTCCTCGGGCAGCGTCGCCAGCGCCGCCGGATCAAGCAGCGAGTGCCAGCCCTCGGCGTCGAACCAGATGAGCGATTCGAGGTTGCCCATCAGCGCGTGCTCCACGTCGAGATGAACCTGGCTCGTATCGGTCTGTTCCAGGATCAGAACCCCGGCCGCGAACATGGTGGTGAAGACCACACCCATGGCCGCGCCGGGCTCGATATGGCCGAGCCGCTTGACCGCCTCGATCAGCGCGACCGCGACGATGGCCGCCCCCGCCGCCCCGAGCAGCATCGGGACGGCCGCCACGGCGCCCGTCACCAGGAAGGCCACCACGATGCCCGGCAGCACCACGTGGCTGATGGCATCGCCGATGAGCGCCTGCCGCCGCAGGATCAGGAAGTTGCCGGGCAGCGCGCAGGCGACGGCTGCGAAGGCCCCGATGAGGATCGGGGTGAGCGAGAACTGCACGAAATCGGCGCCCATCACCGCATCCTCCCGCGCGCCATGATGCCGGGCCCCGCCGGCTTCCGGCGTGCCGGACGGCTTCCGCGCGCCATCGGGCCGGCGGCCGCCGGCAGGACGGCGCCGACCGGCGGAACGCAGCCCCCGGGCGCGGTCCAGCCGCCCCGCGCGGGGCCGACGCCGCCCGGCCCGATGGCACCCCCGGCCATGCCCGCGCCCATCAGGCGGACCCCACGGCGACAGGGGGGCCCAGCCGCCGGTCGAACTCGGCGATCTCGTCGGGCGTGAAGACATCCTCGATGGGCGTGAGCCCGTCGTAGCGCCCGGTGAGCCCGGCGTCCTGGTGGATCTCGCGGGCCACGTCCCAGCGGCGCTCGTCGCGCGCGACCTTTGCGGCGTGGGCCCGGCCCGCCTCGGTGGGCACGCCATCGGGGCGCACCAGCCCCTCGCGGGCCAGCAGCCGCAGCGTGTAGCCCTCGCGGATCGGGTGCCGGGCGGCGAGGGCGAGAAGCCCCTGCCGCCGGTGCACCCGGGCCTGGAACCGCCGGTGCCGGAGCAGGGCCGCCACCACCCCGCGCACGGGCGCGAAGAAGAGCGACAGCGTGAAGAGCCCGGCGGCGACGAGCACGATGATCGGCCCGGTGGGCAGCGCCGGCGCGGAGGCCGAGAGCGCCGCGCCGAGATAGCCCGCGAGCCCGCCGAGCGCGCCCGCGATCCAGATCACGCGGTTCGACCGCTCGGTCCAGAAGCGCGCGGTGACGGGCGGGATGATGAGCAGCGCGACGATCAGGATCAGCCCCACCAGCTTGAGCCCGATCACCGTCACGCCCATGACGATGCCCATCATCGCAAGATCGATCCGGCGCACGTCGTAGCCCAGGGCGGCGGCATACTCGGCATCGAAGGCGACGAGGGTCAGGGGCCGGCGCAGGAGCCAGGTGGCCAGCACCGCCAGCGTGCCGCCGAGGGCGATCACCACCGCATCCTCGAAGAGCATGCCCGCCGTCGCGCCCAGCAGGAAGCTTTCGAGCCCCGCCTGGCGCCCCGCGCTCATGGTCTGCACGACGGTGAGCAGCACGATGCCAACGCCGAAGAACACGCCGAGCACCGCGCCGATGGCGGCATCCTCCGGGAGGCGGGTGTGCCGCGCGATCCACTCGATCAGCACGAGGCCGAGCCAGGCCGTTGCCGCCGAACCGGCGAGCAGCCCCAGCAGGCTGCGCCCGTCACCGCCGAGGCTCACCATCAGCATGAAGGCCAGCGCCACCCCCGGCAGCGTCGCGTGGGCGACGGCATCGCTGACGAGCGCGCGCTTGCGCAGGAACAGGAAGGTGCCGGAGGCGCCGGCCGCGAAGCCGAGGAGCGCCGCGCCGATGGCCACGAGCGCGGCGTTGTACCCGGCCTGAAGCAGCAGCGCCTCGAGAAAGGGTGTCACGGCGCCCCGCTCGCCATCGACAGCTCGTCGAGATGCGTGGCCGCGAGCCGCCCGCCGTAGGCCGCCTGCAGGTTGGCGGTGGTGAAGGCCGTCTCGACGGGGCCCTCGGCGATCCGCCGCACGTTGATGAGGAAGACGTGATCGAAGTAGTCGCGCACCGTGGAGAGATCGTGGTGCACCGCGACCACGGCCCGCCCCTCGGCCTTGAGCAGCTTGAGCACCTCGATGATCGCCCGCTCGGTGGCGGCATCGACCCCGGCGAAGGGTTCGTCGAGCAGGTAGAGATCGGCCTCCTGCGCCAGCGCCCGGGCGAGGAACACCCGCTGCTGCTGGCCGCCCGAGAGCTGCCCGATCTGGCGGTGGGCGAAATCGGCCATGCCCACCCGTTCGAGGCAGGCAAGCGCCTGCCGCTCCAGCCGGCCCGAGAGCCGCCCGAGCAGGCCGACCTTGCGATAGTACCCCATCTGGACGACATCCATCACCGTGGTGGGGAAATCCCAGTCGACGCTGGCGCGCTGGGGCACGTAGGCGATGCGCGCGCGCGCCGCCTCCATCGGCTGGCCGAACACCTGGACCTCGCCCGAGAGCCGCGGGATCACCCCGAGCGCCGCCTTCAGCAGGGTGGATTTTCCGGCGCCGTTCGGCCCGATGATGGCCGACATGGACCGCGCCGGGAAATCCGCGTCGATCGAGAAGATCGCGGGTTTCTCCCCGTAGGAAACGGTGACACCCCGCACGGAGAGCGGGGTGTCCGGGGAGGCGGCGGCCGGGCCTGTCGCGCGGCCGTCTTTCGTTGCGATTGCAGGGGGGTGTCCGTGCATCGTCATCCCATGGGTCAATTCAGGAGCCCCAGCATTCCCGAGCCCGGCGCCGTGCCGCCGAGGGCGCGGGCGATGGTGGTGGCGTTGGCGTCGATCATGCCGACATAGGTGCCCTCGTAGGTGCCGGGCTCGCCCATGGCATCGGAGTAGAGCTCGCCCCCGATCACCACCTCGTGGCCCCGCGCCGCCGCGCCCTCGACCAGCGCGCGGATGTTCCGGTCGGACACCGAGGTTTCCACGAAGACGGCGCCGATGTTGCGCTCGACCAGCATGTCCACGAGCTCGGAGATGCGCTGGAGGCCGGCCTCGGATTCGGTGGAGATGCCCTGGATGCCCACCACCTCGAAGCCGTAGGCGTTGCCGAAGTAGTTGAAGGCGTCGTGGGAGGAGAGCACCACGCGGCTTTCCACCGGCACCGAGGAGAGCACCTCGGTGGTGTAGCGCGCGAGCTCGGCGAGCTGGCCGAGATAGGCGTCGGCATTGGCGGCGAAGCTCTCCTCCGCCTCGGGGTGCACCTCGGAGAGCGCGTCGCGGATGTTGACCACCACGCGCGACCACAGGTTGGGGTTCATCCACAGATGCGGATCGAAGCGCCCCTCGTAATCCTCCGAGCCGATCAGCAGGTTCTCGGGCACCGCCTCGGCCACGGCGACCACGGGCCGGCGCGCGCCGAGCTCGAGCAGGAACTCCTCCATCTGCGCTTCGAGGTAGAGCCCGTTCCAGAGCACCAGGTCGGCATTGGCCATGGCGGTGATGTCGGTGCGGGTCTGGCGGTAGGCGTGGGGATCGACGCCCGGCCCCATCAGGGCCCGGACGTCCACGAGATCGCCGCCCACCTCGCGGGCCGCATCGGCGATCATGCCGGTGGTGGCGACGACCTGGAGCCGCTCCTGCGCGGCAAGCGGGGCGGCGGGGAAAGCGAGCGTGGCTGCTGCGAGGGCGGCGAGAGCGATACGTCTGGTCAGGAACATCTGCGTGCGTCTCCGCGTGGCGAATGAGGGACATCTCCCTGTTGCCTTGATATTGCGAAGCGTTCGCAAGAGTCAAGGGTATTGAGAAGCATTCTCAGGTTTTGTGCGCGGGCCGCGCCCTGCCCCGCCGGGCCCCTGGGCTTGCGGGTGGGGCTGGGGCGAGCGGTATCGCCGACGGAAGGATCGCGTGGAGGCAGGGAGCGCGCAGAGACGGGGATCGCGAGCGGTGGCAGAACCTTTGGCGGCCGAGGCACGCCCGGCGCACCGGCGGCCCCGATGCCTTCGCCGCGAAGCCGCCCCCTGCCCTGGCGTCGGCGAGGCGGGAGGTGCGCGCGGACGTCCTTGACGCGCCGGCTGGGGTCGGAGGAGAGAAGAGAGTGCCCCCCGGGTATGCCGCCGCGCGCCGCCAAGGTACCGGGAGGCATCGTGGGTGCATGCCCCCGGGGCCGCCGTGCGGGCCGCGGCGCCGGGCGTGGATGGCGGGCGGTGGGGCCCGGCGGCGGCAACCGGCACCGGGCGGCTTGCCTGGCGCAGGAGGCGCAGCCCGCGCCCCGCCTTGCGGTCTGGCCCCGACGAGGCCCGCCGCCCCCGCTAGCGCGCCGGCGGCGGCGCGGCGCAATGGGCGCCGCCGGAGGCGAGGCCCGAACCCAGCGCCAGCAGCGGCGGCGCTGCGAAGGCGTCGGGCGCCGCGCTGGTGGACAGGTCGAACGCCAGCAGCCCCGCCACCAGCAGCGCCACGGCCAGCATCGTCCAGCGCCGGGTCATGGCCGCGGCTCCAGCCCCAGCGCGGGGCGCAGGCGCACCCCGAACCACGACCCCGCGAAGGCGAAGAGGAACCACGCCCAGCCGTGCAGGCTGCCGGTGGACACCCCGCTGAAGAAGGCCCCCACGTTGCAGCCGAAGGCCAGCCGCGAGGAATAGCCCAGAAGGAGCCCGGCCACCACCGTGGCCATCCAGGCCCGAGCGGGCAGGCGCGGCAGCGGCTGGCCGAAGCCGTGACGCCAGGCCGCCACGAGGAAGGCCCCGCCGATGATGCCGATGTTGGTGAGCGAGGTGACGTCGGTGAGCAGCGTCTCGCGCACCCGCTCTGCATTGCCGGGCGCGGCCCAGAACGCCGAGGCGGACAGATCCACCCCCACGGCCGCCGCGCCCTTCGCCGCCCAGAGCCCGAGCCCGTAGACGACGCCCCAGGGCTGCCCCGCGACCACGAGGTTGGCGAGCGCCAGCACCGCCACCAGCGCCGCCGCCAGCCAGAGCCGGCCCGGGATTTTCCGGCGGCCCGGCGCGGCGAGGGCGAGCAGGAGCGCGGCCACCGCCGCGAGGCCTGCGAGCGTGAGCCCGACCCCGCCCCAGCCGTCGAGCACCACAACGGGGGCGGTGCCGAGGGCCGTCCACCACGAGAGGTGCCAGGCGCCGGCGAAACTGCCGAGGGCGAAGAAGGGCAGCGCCAGCAGCCCCACGGGGTTGCCGCTGCCGGCGTTGACGAGCGTGCCCGAGCCGCAGCCCAGGACCACCTGCATGGCCACGCCGAAGACGAAGGCGCCGCCCACCATGGCCAGGCCCACCGGGGCGTGGGCGCCCGCGAGCTCGCCGCCGTTGGCCGAGATCAGCGGGATGGCGACGACGGCCACCAGCCCGATGGCCAGCAGCTGGGCGAGCAGCCCGCCCGGATCGCGGTTCACGATCATGTTGCGCCACGGCCCGGCGAAGCCGAAGCGCAGCGCCTCCAGCGTGATCCCGAAGCCGAGGCCGACGAGCAGAAGGAGCCCGTAGCGGGCTCCCACCAGGGCCGCCACGGCGAGGGCGGCGACCAGGGTAATCCCGATCAGCAGGGCGCGTTCGGAAACGCGCCCCAGCCGGCCGAGGGCGCCCCCGCGGGACGCGGCGGCTTCAGAAGGCATCGCTGAGCTGGTTCCACACGCGGCGCAGGGGCCCCGGGACATTGGCCATCTCGTGGCCAGCGTTGGACCAGCCGACCATGGACTCGGGATAGAGGCGCACGTTCTCGATGCCGGCGAGCTCGCTCAGGGCGAACCAGTTGGTCGCCGCCCAGTGCCCGGTGTTGCAGAACGAGATCAGGCCCGCGTCGTCGGTATAGCCGGCCGATTCCGCCAGGGCGCGGGCCGCCTCGCCGTCGACGATCGCCGGGCCGCCGCGGAACCAGTTGGAATGGGTGAAGAACTCGGACTGCGGCAGGGTGCCCGGCCGGGCGGCGGCACCGTGGGAGTCGCGGCCCTGCCAGAAGGATTCGGGCCGCGCGTCCACCAGCGTGGCGTCCTCGGCGCCGTCCACCACCGCGAGCACATCGGCCTCGGTGGCGAGCCAGCGGTCCGAGAAGCGGACCACGAAATCGCTCGGCTCGGGCGTGACGGGCGAGGTGTCGAGCGCGAGGCCGGCCTCCGTCCACGCGTTGATGCCGCCGTTGAGGATGGCGAGATTGCTCACGCCGCTGGACTTGAGCGTCCAGTAGACCCGGGCGCCGGCGCCGAAATCGCTTTCGTTCGCGCCCTGGTAGACGATCACGGTGGGCCGGTCGGCGGTCACGCCGAGCGATTGCAGCACCTGCGTCAGCTCCTCCTCGCCGGGCACCAGGCCCGGGTTTTCCGAGGGGCCGCGGAAGAGCCCGTAGGGCGCGTTCACCGCGCCGGAGACGGTGCCGCCGGCGTAGGTGCCCTCGGCGCCGGCCTCACCGGGCGCGCGGATGTCGAGGATGAGCGGGTCGGCGGTTTCGATGAGCTGCGCGAGCTCGGCGGGGGCAACGAGCGGCGCGAGGCTCGACTGGGCGGGAGCGATGTTTGCCAGCCCGGCGAAGAGGGCGGCGAATGCGGCGGTCCGGATGGTCATGACAATCTCCGTTGCAGGGTGCCCGCGCCGTTACGGCCCGCCCGCGGCGGGAGCAAGCGGCCACGCCGGGGCCGGCCGCGGGACGCGGAAGACCGATGTTCCGCCATGGCTCGCGCCGCCGGCCCGCCGTTCGTCGCGGCGCCTGCTGGCAGGACGGGCATTCGCGCGGAGCGATGGCGGGCGGCACGCCGTTCGCCGCCGGGCGGGCGCTTCACGATTGCGTGAGGCGCCGGGCATGGGGGCATCGGCGGGCCGGCAGGGGCATGGCCCGCCCTCCGGCCCGTGTCGGGGGCGGGCCTGCCGGCCCGACCGCGCTCCGGCGACGCGCGGCGGCGCGCGACTCGGGCCCGGGTGCGCGGATCAGGCCCCGGCCGGGCTTTCGGCGTCGGTTTCCGCGATGAAGGCGTCGACGGAGAAGCGATCGTTCACCATGACGAGGCCGCCGTCGGCGGTCCGGGGCCAGTCCGCCTCGGGCAGGTCGAAATAGAGCTCCACCCCGTTCTCGTCGGGGTCGCGGATGTAGACGGCGGTGCTGACGCCGTGGTGGGCCGCGCCGTCGATGGGGATGCCCGCCGCCTTCACCCGCTTGAGCACGGCAACGAGCGAGGCCCTGTCGGGATAGACGAAGGCGGCGTGGAAGAGCCCGGTGTGGCCGGGCGGCGGCGGCGTGCCGCCCTCGCTCTCCCACACGTTGAGCCCGATGTGGTGGTGGTAGCCCCCTGCCCCGAGAAAGGCCGCCCGGCCGGCACGCAGGGTGACGGGAAAACCGAGGACATCGCGGTAGAACTCGATCGCACGGTCGAGATCGGACACGCGCAGGTGCACATGCCCGACGCCTGTGCCCGCGGGCGCGGTGAACTCATCTGCCATGGGTGGGGCTCCTCTCCGGGGTTCCGTCCGGCGACGAGCCGCCGGCCGGCGGCCATCGCGGGGCGCTGCACAGGCAACCTGACCGCGGCCGCGCATCCGGACAAGCGGAATCGCGGGCCCGGCGCACGGCGGAGGCCGGGTGCTTGCGGGCGCGCGGGGGGGCTGGCCCCGGCCCTGCCCCCGTTCGGCACGGGCACCGCGAGCATATCGGGCCGGGTGGGCGCGCGGCGACGGGAACGCTCCGCTCAGGAGGCGGAGCGATCCTCCACCCCTCCGCCCACATCCGCCGGCGCGACCGAGACGGTCTTGATCACGGCGTGGCAGGCCGCGCCGGGTGCGAGGCCCAGTGCCGCGGCCGAGCGGCGGGTGATGCGCGCGAGCAGCCGGCCGGCGGGCGTTTCGAGCGCCACGAGCGCCCCGGGCCCCTCGCCCCCGCGCAGCCCGGAGACGGTGGCGGGCAGGATGTTGAGCGCCGAGAGCCCTTCCGGCCGCGCGCGCGAGAGGATCACGTCATGGGCCGCGATGCGCAGGCGGATCGGCCGCCCCGGCGCCAGCGCGACCCGGGGCAGCAGCAGCGGCACGCCCCCGGCATCGAGCTCGCTCAGCCCGTCGGGGTGGTGCGCCACGACGGTGGCCGAGATCACCGCGCCCGCCTCGCGCGCCCCGGCGGGCAGCACCTCGGGATCGCCCAGCACCTCGGCCGCCGGCCCCTGCGCCACGACGCGGCCGGCATCGAGCGCCACCACGGTGGTGGCCAGCCGGGCCACCTCGGAGGCGGAGTGGCTGACGTAGAGGATCGGCACGCTCACCTCGTCGCGCAGGCGCTCGAAATAGGGGAGGATCTCGGCCTTGCGGGCCTCGTCGAGCGCGGCGAGGGGCTCGTCGGCGAGGATCAGCCGCGGCGCGGACAGGAGCGCGCGGCCGATGGCGACCCGCTGTTTCTCCCCGCCCGAGAGCGCGCCGGGGCGGCGCTCCAGCAGCGCGCCGATGCCGAGCAGATCGACGACGCGGCGCATATCCTCGCGCGGAGCGCCACGGGGCGCGAACCACGCGCCGTAGGCGAGGTTCTGGCGCACGGTGAGATGGGGAAAGAGCCGGCCCTCCTGGAAGATGTAGCCCAGGCGACGGCGGTGTGGCGGGAGCCGGATGCCGAGCGCGGCATCGAAGAGCACGCGGTCTCCGGCGGCGATGCGCCCCGCATCGGGCATCAGCAGCCCGGCCACGGCGTTCACGATGGTGGTCTTGCCGGAGCCGGAGCGGCCGAAGAGCACCGTCACGCCCGGCGGCGCGCGGAAGGCGGCGTCGAGCGTGAAGTCGCCCAGCGCGTGGCGAAGCGCGACCTCCAGCATCAGGCGCCGCCCACGCGTCTGGCAACTCGACGGGAAATCCATTCCGACAGAGCCAGCGCCGTGGCGGCCAGAAGGATCGAGAGACCTGCAAGGCGGGCTGCCCGCGCCTCGCCCCCCGGGGTTTCCAGAAGCACGTCCATGGCCAGCGCGATCGTCTGTGTCTGGCCGGGAATGTTCGAAACGAACGTGATCGTCGCGCCGAATTCGCCCATGCCCTTGGCGAATGTGAGCACGCTTCCGGCAATGATGCCCGGCACGATGAGCGGCAGCGTGACCGTCAGGAAGACCCAGGCACGTGACGCCCCGAGCGTGGCGGCGGCCTGCTCCAGCCTCGGGTCAACCGCCTCGATCGACAATCGGACGGCGCGCACCATGAAGGGAAATGCCATCACCCCGGCGGCCAGCGCCGCGCCGGTCCAGCGAAAGGCAAAGACGATACCCCAGTCGGCCAGCGCGGCGCCGACAGGCCCGCGCGTTCCGAAAGTCAGCAACAGCAGATAGCCCGTCACCACGGGCGGCATTATCAGCGGCAGGTGCACGAGCACATTGAGCACCTCGCGCCCCGGGAAGCGCCAGCGCGCCAGCGCATAGGCCACCAAGACGCCGAGCGGCAGGCTGAAAAGGGTCGCCCAGAAGGCCACCCGCAGCGAAAGCCCCACCGCTTCCCATTCCGAAGGGGAAAGCCAATCCGCCATGGTGCGCCTACCTGTCCGCCAGTTCGAAACCCTCGGCCTCGAACACGGCGCGCGCCTCCGGGCCGCGCAGGTAGGCGAGGAAGGCCTCGGACAGGAGCGTGTCGCTCGCGGCCAGCGCGGCGGCAGGATAGATGATGGGCGGATGCGTCTCGGGCGGAAAGGTGCCGACGACCGTCACGTCGTCCTCGGCCGCCGCATCGGTGGCGTAGACGATGCCGAGGGGCGCCTCGCCGGAGGCCACGAAGGCAAGCGCGGCGCGCACGTTGTCGGCCTGGGCGACGCGGGGCGCGACGCTGGCCCACAGGCCGAGGCTTTCCAGCGCCGCCTTGCCGTAGACGCCCGCGGGCACCGAATCGACCAGCGCCATGGCCAGCCGCCCCTCGCCGAGAAGGGCCGAAAGATCGAGGCCGGGTCCGATCTCGACCGGTTCGGCCTCCGCGCCGAAGGCGACGAGAACGAGAGTGTTGCCCAGAAGATCGAACCGCGAGCCCTCCGCGATCAGCCCGTCGGCCTCGACGGTGTCCATCCATTCGGGGCTGGCGGAGATGAAGATGTCGGCCGGGGCGCCCTGCTGGATCTGCCGGGCGAGCGCCGAGGAGCCGGCGAGCGAGACGGTGACGTCCTGCCCGGTGGCCGCCTCGAAGCCGGTTTCGATCTCGCCGAGGGCGGTGGCGAGGCTCGCCGCGGCGAAGACGGTGACGCCTTCGGCGGCAGCTATTGCAGGCCCGAGAAGGCCAATGGCGGAGGCGAGCGCGGCGGCGCGGCGGAGGGCGGTGCTGGACACGGGCGGGCCTCTCTGTTCCGGGCTTCGGCGGCGTCGGGCGGGGCCTCAGCCGCGCAGCCCGGGGTGCTGTTGCGGCGGGCTTCGGGCTTCGGGCTCGGAGTGATATGTTTCGCGAAACATATCGCAGCGGCGCGCGCGGACGGTCAACCGTTATTTTTCGCCGGGAATATCCCTCAGCAGCGCATGCAGGGCCGCGAGCCGCGCGGAGCCCCCTGCCGCCGCCTCCTGCTCGAAGGCGCGGTATTGCGCGAGCACCTCGCGCCCCAGCTCGGTGAGCGCCGCGCCGCCGCCGCCGGGGCCGCCCCGGGTGCTTTCCACCAGCGGGGCGCGGAACATCCCGTTGAGCGTCCCGATCAGCTCCCAGGCGCGCTTGTAGCTCATGCCCATCTCGCGCCCCGCAGCGGCGATGGAGCCGTGCCGCTCCACCCCGGCGAGCAGATCGGCCTTGCCGGGGCCGAGCATCCCCTCCTCGCCGAAGACGATGCGGATGCGCAGGCGGGGCGCGTTCGGGGCCTCGGGGCCGGGCTGGGGCGGCGGTGCCATGGGCCGAGGCTCGCCCAACTCGCCCGCCGCATCAAGCAGCGGCTGCGCCGGCGCGGCCGGGGCGGCGCAGGCAGGGCGCTCTAGCGGATGCGCGCGCCTTCGGCGTCGAAGAGGTGGAGGCGGTCCGGATCGAAGGCGACGCGAAGCCTGTCTCCGGGGGCCGGGCGCGGGCCGCGCACCTCGGCGACGACCGGCATGCCCGGGGCAAGATCGGCGTAGACATAGGCGGTTGCGCCGAGCTGCTCGACCACGTCGATGCGCAGCTCCACCGCCGCGCCCGGCGCCGCCTCACCGGTGGCGAAATGCTCGGGGCGGATGCCGAGGCGCACCTCGGCGCCCTCGGCCGGCGGCGCGGCCAGGCGCGGCATCGGCAGGCGGTGCCCGCCCAGCTCCACCGTGCCCTGCGCGCCGACGCGGCCGGCCAGCAGGTTCATCTTCGGGCTGCCGATGAAGCCGGCGACGAAGGTGTTGTCGGGATCGTCGTAAAGATCGGTCGGCCGGCCGACCTGCTCGATCCGCCCGGCGCGGAGCACAACGATCCGGTCGGCCAGCGTCATCGCCTCGGTCTGGTCGTGGGTGACGTAGACCATCGTCGCGCCCAGCGCCTGGTGGAGCCGGGCGATCTCCAGGCGCATCTGCACCCGCAGCTCGGCATCGAGGTTGGAGAGCGGTTCGTCGAAGAGGAAGACCCGGGGCTCGCGCACGATCGCGCGCCCGATGGCCACGCGCTGGCGCTGCCCGCCGGAGAGCTCGGCCGGCTTGCGGTCCAGCAGCGGCTCGATCTGCAGGATCCGCGCGGCCTTTTCCACCGCCGCGCGCCGCTCGGGCTTGGGCAGGCCCTGCAGGCGCAGGGCGAACCCCATGTTCTCGGCCACCGTCATGTGCGGGTAGAGCGCGTAGGACTGGAAGACCATGGCGATGCCGCGGTCGTAGGGCTCCTCGTCGGTGACGGTGCGCCCGCCGATGGCGATTTCGCCGGTGCTGACCGTCTCCAGCCCCGCGATCATCCGCAGCAGCGTGGACTTGCCGCAGCCCGAGGGCCCGACGAAGACCACCAGCTCGCCCGCCTCGATGCCGAGGTCGATGCCGCGGATCACGTCGACCCCGCCGAAGCGCTTGGTGACCGCGCGAAGATCCAGCTCGGACATGGCGGTTATCCCTTTACGGCGCCGGCGGCGATGCCCGCCACGATCCGGCGCTGGAAGACCAGGTAGATGGCCACGATGGGGGCGCCCGCGAGAACGATGCCGGCGGCCAGCGTGGGCACGTTGGTGTTGTATTCGCCCCGGAGCGCGGTGATGCCCACCATGAGCGTGCGCTCGTCCTGCAGCACGAGCAGCGAGATCAGCACGTCGTTCCAGCAGTAGAGCGTGTTGAGGATGCCCAGCGTGATGAGCGCGGGGCGGCCCATGGGCAGCATCACGAACCACCACACCTGCCAGAACCGCGCGCCGTCGATACGGGCCGCCTCGGTGAGCTCGCGCGGCAGGCCGGCGTAGAAGGCCGTCATCAGGTAGACGGAGAAGGGCAGGAAGAAGGCGGTGTAGGAGAGGATGAGCCCGATCCGCGTGTTGATCAGCCCGGTGGCGATGATCGTCTGGTAAAAGGGCACGAGCACCACCTGCACCGGGATCATCAGCGAGGCAAGGATCACCACGAAGATCAGGCGGCGCAAGGGAAAGCGCAGCACCGCGAGCGCGAAGCCCGCCAGCGAGGACGCCACCAGCAGGAACGCCACCGCCCCCGCCGTGACCACGACCGAATTGAAGAAGTACTCCGAGAAGCGCGCCCGCTCCCAGACGATGACGAAATTGACGAGGCTGGGCTCGCTCACCCAGCCGAAACGGTCGAGGATGTAGCCGCGATTGTCCTTCAGCGCGGTGTTGACCGCGAACCAGATGGGATAGATGCACGAGGCCGCCAGCAGCCCCATGGGCACCGCCGCCGTCCAGAGGATGCGCCGTTCGCGCTTGCCCACCCGCGCCATCTCAGATCCTCGCGTTGCGCGTCATGATGCGGATCTGCGCCCAGGCGACGCCCGCCATCATCACGAAGAGAAAGATCGAGATCGCCGAGGCCCGGCCCGGGCGGTTGAGGCGGCCCTGCTCCAGCCAGATGAGGAATTCCGGCAGGGTCGAGGAGGCTCCGGGCCCGCCGCCGGTGAGCACGTAGATCAGCCCGAACATGGAGGTCAGCACGCCGATGGTGGTGACCACGGCCACGAACTCAATGATCGGGCGAAGCGAGGGGATGACGATGAGAAAGAGGCGCTGCCAGAAGCGCGCGCCGTCGATCCGGGCCGCCTCGACGATATCGTCGGGCACGGTGGAGAGCCCTGCGAGGAAGATCAGCACCGACATCCCGAAGGTGGCCCAGAGCTGCACAGCGATCAGGCTCCACAGCGCGGTGGAGGAGGAGCCGAGCCAATCGACCGCATCGAAGCCGAACACGCCCAGCGCCGCGTTGAGCGAGCCGTCGAAGCGCAGCACCACGTTGAAGATCGCGCCCACGATCACCGAGGAGAGCACCGCCGGCAGGAAATACACCGCCCGGAAGAGCCGGCCGCCGGGCACACCGGTGTGGATCAGGATCGCCAGCAGCATCGGCAGCATCACCCAGACCGGGAGGGTCGCCAGCAGCAGCACCGTGTTGGTCATGGACTGCCGGAAGGTGGGGTCGGCCGCGGCGGCGGCGTAGTTCCCGAACCCGGTCGGACCGCCGCCATCGGGCCGCAGCGAGAGCACGAAGCCCCAGCCGAGCGGGACGATGCGGAACACCAGCAGCAGCGCCACCGCCGGAAGGAGGCAGAGCACGGCGAACCGGCGCTCGGCGCGGGAGCCGGCGCGGCGCGGCCGCGCCGCGCTGCCTTTCGCAACGGTCTGGGTCATGGTGCGGCGTGCCCCGGGGCCGCGGGACGGGGGCGTGCCCCCCTCCCCCGGCCCGTTCGATCAGAGATTGGCCAGCCGCGCGGCTTCCATCACCTCCAGCGCGGCCTCGACATCGGTCTCGCCATTGATCAGCAGTTGCGACTGGCGTTTCCACTCCTCCATGACGGCGGGGTTGAGGAGCGCATGGGGCATCCCGGCGGGCGCGGCACTCATGATCCCGAGGATCTGCGCGAGGGTGGGGCTCGAAAGGCCCGAGGTATCCACCGCGGTGTTCGCCGGCAGCGCACCGGTATCCACCGCGAAGACGGCCTGGCGCTCGGCGTCGGCGAGGATCTCCACCAGCGAGAGCGCCAGGTCGGGCTCGTCGGTGTTGGCCGAAACCGCCCAGCCGATGCCGCCGGCGAAGGGCAGCCGCGCCGTTTCGGCGCCCGGCGTCGGGAAGGCGAAGACGCCCACGCCATCGGTGCCGAGGAATTCCTCGAACTGCTTCCAGTGCGCGACATCCGACAGCAGGCCCACCGTGTGGGCGGCGTCGCCGCGCATGAAGATCTCGTATTCGTCCATGAACTTTGCGGTGGAGTTGGCTCCGGGCTGGTACCAGCCGCGGGCGGCGCCATCGACCCAGAGCTCGGCGATGGCCCGCACCTTGGGATCGGTCCAGGGCATCTCGCCGGCCACCCAGGCCGCGTAGTCGGCCCCGGTGAAGCTGTTGGCGGTGGCCAGCGTGACCATGAACTCCCCGCCGAAGCCCTCCTTGTTGCCCATCGCGAAGCAGGGCACCTCGCCCGCCGCCGCGATCGCCTCGCAGGCGGCGGTAAGCTCGGCGTAGGTTTGCGGCGGGGCCTCGGGATCGAGCCCGGCCTCGGCGTAGCGGGCCTTGTTGTAGTAGACGGCGAAGCCCTGGATGGTGATGGGCAGCGCATAGACATCGCCATCGGCCGAGAAGGCATCGAGCCCGGCGAAGCCCGAGGCCAGCGCGTTGAGATCGACGAGCGAGTCGGTGCGCGTGGTCGTCTGCGCGCCGCCGTGCAGCAGGATCACGTCGGGCCCCTGGCCCGAGGCCAGCGCGGTGCCGAGCAGCGTGTAGTACTGGTCGTGCGGCTGGACGACGAAATTGACGCTGGCGCCCGGGTGGGCCGCCTCGAAGGCCTCGCGCGCGCTGTCGTAGTAACCGAACGTCACCGGGTCGCCCGATTTCCAATCCCAGACGGTGAGCTCCTGGGCGGAGGCGGCGGCCCCGGCAAAGAGGGCGGCGGTTGACAGCAGTAGGGTCGTTCGCATGTGGGTTCCTCCCGGGTGTTTCGCCCCTCAGGCGGGGGCTTTCGCGTGGTCTTGCAGGATGGTGCAG
>CAYXOX010000002.1:3953-14307 GCA_964466745.1 uncultured Rhodobacterales bacterium | reverse complement strand
TGCACGTTGAGGATATCGGTCGCGCGGGCCATCAGGAGCCGCGCCCGCCCCGAGAGATCGAGGTATTCGCCGGAGTTGATCAGCGTCCAGGGATGGGCGGCCGAAAGCGCCCGCAGCCCCTCGAAATCGTCGCGCAGGATCGGGTCTTCCACCCAGGTGAGCGCATGACCGGCCTTGCGGAAGAGCGCCAGCCGCACCGCGGCCTCCTTGGGAGACCACGCCTCGTTGGCGTCGATCATCACGCCGGCCTTGGGGCCCACCGTGGCGCGCAGCAGATCGAGCCGCGCGAGATCCCACTCGGCGTCCGGGTGGCCGACCTTGATCTTGAAGGCCGTGAACCCGAGATCGGCGGCGCGCGCGAAGAAGGCGGCGAAGGCGCTGTCGTCCATGTGGAAATCGAGGCCGGAGGCGTAGACGGGCACGCTTTCGCGGGCGCCGCCGAGAAAGCGGGCCAGCGGCAGCCCGGCCTGCTGGGCGGCGAGATCCCACAGCGCGATCTGCAGCGCCTCGCCGAAGCCGTGATCGGCGTCGCGCCGGTTGCCGCCGCGGGGGCGTTCGACCCGGTTGACGATCTCGCCGGGCACCTTGCCCTCGAGGCGCGGCCAGACCGCGGCGGCGAAGACGCGCTCCAGCTCGGACTGCGGGGGATATGCCTCCCACAGGGCGTGGGCGAAGCCGAGGCCGGTGCGACCGCCGCGATCCTCCAGTTCCAGCGCGAGGCCGTGGAAGGCATCGAAGCGCACCTGGCTGTCGCCGATCACGCGGTCGCGGCGAAACTCGAAGCGCGTGATGCGGAAGTTCGCGAGGCGGTTCATGGGCACGTTGATATCGCAGTCAGGGAATCTGATATATCAATCTGGGTAACTCATCTCTTGTGAACCCACAAGCCTGCCCGTAGGAATTGGCCATGAAGGATCACCCGGCGCCCCTGCTCTCGGAGCTCGCCTACGAGCGCATCCTCGAAGCGCTCTTCGCCTCGCGGCTGCCGATGGGCGCGCGGCTCACCCAGGGCGAGCTGGCGGAGGTCACGCAGGTGCCCGTGGGCCCGCTGCGCGACGCGCTGCGCATCCTGGAAACCGACGGCGTGCTCAAGATCCACCCGCGCTCGGGCATCGAGGTGATCCGCCCGACCACGGACCTCGTGCGCTCCACCTTCCAGTTTCGCACCATGATCGAGCGCCCGGCGGCCCAAGGCTTCGCCCGGACGGCGCCCGAGGCGGAGGTGCGGCGCCTCGTTGCGCGCCACGAGGAGGCGGCAGCGCACTTCGCGGCCCTCGAACCCAACGCCAACGTCACCGATCGGCTGAGCGCGCTGGAGGATGAGTTTCACCCCGCGCTGGTGGCCGCGCTCGACAACGAGCTGGTGGACGCGGCCTACCGTCGGCTGCGGCTGATGGCGCAGGTGATCAAGGTCAAGCAGGTGGTCTATCCGCGCGCGGCCCTCACCTCGGTGCGGGAGCACCTGGAGGTGCTGGAGGCCGGCCTCGCGCGCGATCCCGCCGCGGCGGAGGACGCGATCAGCCGCCACCTCGCCAACGCGCTGGCGCGCAACCTCGGGATGGCCTGAGCCGGCCGGCCGCCCCCCGGGGCGCGGGGCCGCGGGCGGCGCGCCGGAGAGGCCGGCGGCCGGCGCGTCAGCCCGACATCGCGCCGAGCAGCGCCGCGACGGCCTCGCCGATCCCGTCGCCGTGGCGCAGGAGCGAGCCGCCCAGCAGGAAGACGGTGTCGTCCCCGTACATCGCGCGCATGCCGGCGGCGCGCTGCGGGCTCATGCCGCCGCCGGGCGAGGGCAGCATCGGCGGGCCGATGCCCGCGGGATCCTGGCAGGCGGCCACGATCTCGCTGCACTGCGCCTCGGTGAAGCCGAAGCGGCCGCCGAAATTGGGGAACACCGAGATGTCCGAGCCCGCGAGGCGCTGGAGCGTGCCGAACATCATGCCGTGGGTGAAGCCGGTGTCCTCGGAGAGCACGTGGGGGCCGAGAAAGCTCGGGTGGGTCATGATGGGCAGGCCGAGCCCGGGCGCCTCGGCGACGCGGCGCACCAGATCGAAGCCGAAGAGGCCCGGCATGACGAGGAAACCGTGCGCGCCCGCGGCCTTGGCGAAGCGGGCGTTCTCCATCAGGTCCTCGGTGCGGCCGGCGAGGTTGGCGAAGTAGAGCGAGGTCCCCTCCCGATCGGCGTTGGACCGGGCGACGGCGGCGCCGATCGCCTCCACCCGCGCGCGGAAGGAATGCACCGGCTGGTCGGTGAGCCCGTGATCCTCCTTGATGACCTGCGCCCCGGCGCGCGCGCACCGCTCGGCGATGCGCGCGAGCGCTTCGGGCGAGGAGCCCTGGGGCTTGAGCACCGGCGCGATCAGCGGCCCCTTCGGCGCGCCGGCAAGGCGGCGGATGCCCTCGATGCCGAAGCGCGCACCGGGAAAGGCCGCCGCCAGCGGGCCGAGATCGAGCCCCGTCACCTTGAGGCCCTTCTGGATGGAGGAATTGCCGAAGATCACGTTGAGAAGCTGCGGCAGCTCGGTGCCCGTGCTTTCCGGCGAGTAGGAAACGGTTGCGCGGAAGCGGCCCTCGGCCTCGGCGCCGATCTCCTCGACCCGCCCGACGATCTCGTCGGCGATGAATCCCGCGGGCACCATCTCGCGGGGCACCTCCACGGTCTGTTCCAGCGCGATTTCCCCGGCGCGGGCGCGTGCCTCGGCGGCGTTCGGTGCGAAGACGCGGTAGGTGACGTGGAACCGGCTCACAGCGCCTCGGCCTTCTCGGTGGAATGCACCGCCTCCACGCGCGCCGCGGCCAGCATCGCCTCGGTGATGCCGAGATCCTCGCCCAGCAGATCGCCCACGCCCGCCACGAGGGCGGTGGCGTCGAGCCCGTAGTACTTCATCAGGTAGGGCCGCGAGCCGCCGTGGGCGTAGGTATCCTTCAGCCCCAGCCGGACGAGGCGCTTGCCCACCCCGTGATCGGCCATGATCTCGGCCAGCAGCGAGCCGATGCCGCCCTCGGTGACGTGGTTCTCCAGCGTCACCACGCCCCGCCGGACGGAGCCGATGTGATCGAGCATCGCCGCCGCGTCGAAGGGCTTGATGGTGTTCAGGTGCAGGTGCCGGACCGAGACGCCCGCGGTTTCGAGCGCCCCCCGCGCGCGCAGGGCCTCCTCGGTGGTGATGCCGGAGGTGACGACGAGCACGTCCTCGCCGAGGGAAAGCTCGCGCATCCGCCCCACCTCGATGGGGGTATCGAAGAGGCGCGGCACCGTTCCGCGCAGCACGCGGCAGTAGACCGGGCCGTCGATGCTGTCGGCCGCCTCGCAGATCGATTCCACCTCCGTGGCGTCGCCCGTCTCCAGCACCGTCATGTTGGGGATCGAGCGCATCACCGCGATGTCCTCGATGGCCTGGTGCGTCATGCCGCCGGGAGTGGTCACCCCCGGCAGGAAGCCCATCAGCCGCACCTTGCGCCGGGGATAGGCGATGGAGGCCATGAGCTGATCGTAGGGGCGGCGGTAGAGGAACACGCCGAAAGAGTGGATGAAGGGCCGGAAACCGGCGAGGCCCAGCCCGCCGGCGAAGGACATCATGTTCTGCTCGGCCATCCCCAGCGAGAGGAACTGCTCGGGATACCTGTCGCGGAACTTGTCGATCTCGCAGGAGGAGGTGAGATCGGCCGAGAGGCAGAGCACCTCGGGGTTGGCGCGGGCATGTTTCTCGAAGGCCCTCTCGTAGGGCCGGTTCACCATCTCGACCATCTCAGTGCTCCTTCTGCCCGTACTCGATGGGCGCCACCTTCAGCGACCGGGCGATCTCGCGGTTCATGCGCGCGCGCTCCTCCTCGGACTTGAAGCGGACGTAGTGCAGGCGCGGGAAGCGCAGCTGGAGCGAGGGCATGCCCCGGAAGGGGCTGGAATTGGCGAGGATGATGAGCGGCTTGCCGCGGTGCGGCGTCTGCACCGCCGCGCGCATGGCATCGAGATCGTGGCCGTCGATCCAGACGGCGACGCCGCCGAAAGCCTCGATCTTTCGAGCGATGTCGCCCACCTCCATCACGTCCTTCATGGCGCCGTCGCACTGCTGGCGGTTCACGTCCATGATCGCGTAGAGCGTGTCGATCCCGTGGTGGGCTGCGGCGGCGATGGCCTCCCATGTCTGGCCTTCCTGTACCTCGCCGTCGGACATGTAGACCCAGGTGCGCCCGGGCTCGCCCTTGCGCTTGCGGCCCCAGGCGAGGCCCGCCGCCGTGGAGAAGCCGATTCCCAGCGTACCGTTGTGGACCTCCATGCCGGGGCTGTGCTCGGCCCCGATCATCTCCACCGAGGAGCCGTCCTTGTTGAACATCTCGATGCCCTCGGGCGCCATGCGCCCCACCTCGATGAGCGTGGCGTAGGCGACGAGCGCGTAATGGGCGGGCGCGATGAAGAGCCTGTCGAACTCGGGCGCGGCGGGGCCGTTGTAGCCGGCGCCGGTGTGATACCCGGGGTTGTCCGCCGAGGGCACGCCCCCGAAGGGCCGCGGGATCATCGGCAGCGTCGGCGGGCCGAGCCGCAGCTCCTCGTTGTAGAGCCAGGCGAACTGCTCGGCCGCCGAACAGGCCTGGCTGATGTAGCCGCCGTTGTTGCGCATCGTGTGCTCGAACACCCGGCAGCGGATGCCGTGGGCGATCTCCTCGGTGGATCGTTCGTTCCTGAGCGCGGGCTCCGACATCGAGGGCGCATCCTTTCCTTCGTGCGGTTCTTGCGTGGGGTGCGCCCCGGGGGGCGCGGTGGGGGCGGCCGCACCCCGGAGGGCGCGGCCGGAAGGCCCCGCGGCGGCGTCGCGGGGCCGGTTGCGGGCCGTCAGCGGGGCGGCAGCGGCATCCAGTCCGTCATCGCCACGTCGGCGTGGGAGAACTGCGGCATCGCGGCGGAGAGATCCTCCATGTTGCGGATGTCGTTCTCGTTGAGGAAGGCCTGGGTGATGAGCGTGGGCGGCACGATCACCTGCGCGCCGGGGTTCTCGCCCGTCAGCATCATCGCGAGCGCCCGCACCGACACCTCGCCGACCACGGCCGGGTTGGTGGCGACGGTGGCCTTCCACGGGCTGCCCGGCTCGCGCATCAGCGCGATGTCGGCGGTGGAGACGTCGGCCGAGTAGATCGACAGATCGCCGCTCATGCCGGATTCGTCGGCCGCGATCTTCACCCCCTTGGCGAACTCGTTGTAGGGCGCGAAGAAGACCGAGATCGTCGGGTTGGCCTGCAGCGCGGCGCGGGCCTGGTTGGCGTTGGAATTCGCGATCGGGTTGTCGAGCGTGCCGATGCGGGCGACCTCGCTGATGCCCGGGTTGGCCTCGAGCACCTCTTCCCAGGCGACGTGCCGCCGGTCGAGCGGGGCGATGCCGGGAACGTAGACATAGCCCGCGTCGAACGACGTGCCGTTGTCTTCCAGCGCCTGCTGCAGGGCGAGCTGGCCGAGCAGGTAATCGGACTGCTCGATCTGCGGGATGCCCGCGTTCTCGACGTTCACGTCGAAGGCGACCACGTCGATGCCGGCATCGACGGCGCGCTGGGCGGCGTCGCGCATGGATTCCGTCAGCCCGTGCTGGATGATGATGCCGTCCACGCCGAGGGCGATGGCCTGGTCCACCATGTCGGACTGCAGCGCCGCGTCCTGCCGGCTGTCGAAGATGCGCAGGTTGACGCCCAGCGCCTCGGCCTGGGCCTCGACCCCGGCGAGGTAGGACTGGAAGAAATCGCCAGTCGACAGGTAGCGCACGAGGGCGATCGTGACGTCATCGGGATTGTCGAGCGGCGCCGGCATCTCCTGCGCGAGCGCCGGCGTTGCCAGCATCGCCGAGGCCACGAGGCCCAGCGTCGTCCGTCTTGTGAAGTTCATGTCTGTCTTCCTCCCTTGGTATGGGCTCTCGCCCTTCAGTGACCCGCGCCAGCCTTCCTGTGGGACAGTGCGAAGGTGAACATGAGCGCGATCACGAGCACCGCGCCCTTTACGAAATCCTGCGTGTAGTAGGGCGCGTTCATCATCGTCAGGCCCTGGAGCAGGATCCCAACGAAAAGCGCGCCGATGGCCGTGCCGAAGGCGTTGGGCTTGGCCGCGCCGAGCACGGCGAAGCCGATGAGCGCCGCGGCCACGGAATCGAGCAGCAGGTTGTTGCCGCTGGCGATGTCGCCCCGGCCCAGCCGAGCTGCGAGCAGGATACCGCCCACCGAGGCGAGCATCCCGGAGATCATGTAGGCCATCACCTTGTAGCGCGCGACCGGCGTGCCCGCGAGCCCGGCGGCCCGCTCGTTGGAGCCGATGGCATACATCAGGCGCCCGTGGCGGGTGAGTTCGAGAAACACCCAGATCAGCGCAGCGATGAGCAGGAAGAGCACCACCGGCACCGGCACGAGATCCTCCAGCACCAGATCGAAGCGGTGCCGGCCGATCCAGAGGAAGGCGGCGGAGAAAGTGCCCTCGGCCACCTCGCCCGACGGCAGGGTCATACCGGTGGAGATCGAGCGCCCCTCGGTGGGAATGCGCTGCAGGCCGATGAGCAGGAACATCATGCCCAGCGTGGCCAGGAGATCGGGCACCCGCATCTTCACGATGAGAAAGCCGTTCACCGCGCCCACCGCCGCGCCCATCACGAGGCAGGCGATCACGGCGACGATGGCGGGCTGTTCCATCACCACCATCACGTAGGCCGAGAGCATCAGCGCCGAGGTGGCGACCGACCCGATCGAGAGGTCGAAGCCCCCCACCACCAGCGTGCAGGTGACGCCGAGCGCGAGGATGCCGGTGATCGCGACGGACTGGAAGATGAACACCGCGGAGCGCGGCCCGGCGAACCCCTGCGCGAAGATCGCGAAGAAGATCACGAGCCCCACGAGCAGGCACAGGAAGCCGTAGCGGATGGCGAAGTGCATCAGCCCCCTGCCCTCCCCGCCGGGAGCCGGTTTCGCGCCCTCAGCGCCGATTTCCGCCATCTTCGCTACCTCCCGGCCGTCATGGATGCGCCTCTTGCAGGGCGTTGCCGGAGACCTCGGCGAGGATCCGGTTCAGGTTCACGTTCGCGTTACGGTGCTCGCCGGCGAGGCGGCCCTCGTGCAGCACGACGATGCGGTCGGCGATCTCGAGCGCCTCGTCGAGTTCGGAGACGAGCACGAGGGTGGCCCTGTCGGCGGCCGTCTCGCGGATGCGGTTGCCGATGTCGCGGCGGGCCTTGATATCGACGCCCTGGAAGGGCTCGTCGAGCACGAGCACGTTGGAGGCCTCGGCCATCCAGCGGCCCACCATCACCTTCTGCTGGTTGCCGCCCGAGAGCGTGGTGATCCCGTCGCCCGCGCCGCGGCAGACGATGCCGAGCCGCTCGATCATCGCGTCGGTGCGCCCCTTCTGGCCGCGCGGGCGCAGGAAGGAGAAGGTCGCGTGGCGTTCGAGGAAAGGCAGCGTGAGGTTGTTGGTGATGTCGAAATCGCGGATCACGCCGTTGGTGCCCCTGTCCTTCGGGCAGAGGAACACGCCCGCCGCGATGGCCTCGCGCAGCGTGCGGGGCGCGTAGGGCGCGCCGTTCAGGCGCATGGACCCGGCCGACGGACGCTCGAGCCCGGCGATGATCGAGGCGAGCCGGGTCTTGCCCGAGCCCAGAAGGCCGGTGACGGCGATCACCTCGCCGCGCCGGGCCTCGAGCCCGATCGGCGCGGCCCCCGGCGCCAGGCGCAGCCCCTCGAGCGCGAGCACGGGCGCGCCGCCGTCGGCGACCCGCACGTCCACCGCCGTCATCGCGTGGCCGAGCATGGCGGTGACGGCGCCCTCGTAATCGAGACGCGGCCCCTCGAACACGCCGGAGATCTGGCCGTCGCGCATGGCCACGATCCGGTCGGCGATGCGGCGGATGTCGGAGGTGCGGTGCGAGATGTAGAGGATGGCGACACCCTTCTCGCGGAGCCTGTCGATGAGGGCGAAGAGCCTGTCGGCCTCCGTCGCGGACAGCGAGGAGGTGGGCTCGTCGAGGATCAGAACCTTGGGGTCGCGCGCCATTGCCCGGGCAATGGCGATGAGCTGGCGCTCGGCGAGGCCGAGCTCGCCCACCCGCGCGGCCGGATCGAGATCGAGGCCCATGGCGCCGGCCACGCGGGCCGCCTCGGCGCGCATGGCCGCCTTGCGCACGAAGAATCCCGAACCCGGCGTGGTGAGCCTGTCGAGAAGCAGGTTGGAGGCAACATCGAGATCGGGAATCACCCCGTCATCGATGGACTGGTGGACGGTCACGACGCCCTGGTCGATCGCCTCGGAGGCGGACCCCGGCGCGAAGGGCGCCCCGAACAGGCGAATCGTGCCGGCATCGGCCCGGTGCACGCCGCAGAGGATCTTCACCAGAGTGGACTTGCCCGCGCCGTTGGCGCCCATCAGCACGGTGACCTCGCCGGCGGCGAGCTCGAGCCCGATCCCGCGCAGCACGCGGTTCGGCCCGAAGGCCTTTTCGAGCCCTGTCAGTTCAAGCGCCGGTGCCGCCATCACGTCCTCCCTGCGCCCGACGTTAGGGGCCGGCTGACAATTGTCAATACGGTTGACAATTGCTGATCCCTTCGCGGAAACTGCCGCAAAACATGCCGAAAACGGGGAGGAGCCATGCCGGGTTACAGGGCGCTCGACGTCGAAACGCTGCCGGCGCGCCTCGCGGGGGTGGCGGCGATCGCCGCCAAGGTGGGCGGTGCGCCGGACTCCTGGGCGGTGGAGGAGGTGGGCGACGGCAACCTCAACCTCGTGTTCATCGTGCGGGGCGCCGCGGGCGCGGTGATCGTCAAGCAGGCGCTGCCCTACGTGCGGCTCGTGGGCGATTCCTGGCCGCTCTCGGCCCGGCGCGCCTTTTTCGAGTACAACGCGCTGGTGCGCCAGGCAGAGCGCGACCCCGGCCGGGTGCCGCAGGTGCTGCACTTCGACGAGGAACAGGCGCTCATCGCCATGGAATACCTCGCCGGGCACGGCATCCTCCGCGGGCGGCTGATCGCCGGGCAGCGCACCGAGGGGCTGGCCGAGTCGCTCGGCCGCTTCTGCGCCCGCACCGCCTTTCGCGGCTCGGACCTGCACATGGAAACGGCGCGCAAGAAGGCCGACACCGCGCTTTTTCTCGGCAACGTGGAGCTGTGCGACATCACCGAGAGCCTCGTCTTCACCGACCCCTATTTCGAGGCCGAGCTGAACTCCCACAACCCGCATCTCGACGCCCAGGTGGCCGCGCTGCGCGCCGACGCCGCGCTCAAGACGCAGGCCCAGCACATGCTCGCGAAATTCGCCGGCAACGCCGAGACGCTCTGCCACGGCGACCTGCACACCGGCTCGGTGATGTGCACCGACACCGAGACGCGGGTGATCGACCCGGAGTTCGGCTTCTACGGGCCCATGGGCTTCGACATCGGGATGCTGATGGCCAACTACTTCATGGCATACCTCAGCCAGCCGGCGCACCGGGGCGACGATCTCGCGGACTTCCAGGAATGGATCCTCGAGGTCGCCCGGCAGACATGGACGAGCTTCGAGGCCGAGTTCTCGGCGCTCTGGGCCAGCGAGCGGCGCGGCATCCTCTACCCGGCGACGCTCTTCGAGGCGCAGGGCCACGCGCCCGACGCCGCCCTTGCGGACGTGATGCGCACGATCTGGCAGGACGCCCTCGGCTTCTGCGGGATCGAGCAGCACCGGCGCACCCTCTCGCTGGCGCACAACGCCGATTTCGAGAGCATCGAGAACCCCGCCGAGCGGGCCGTCTACGAGGGGCGCAACCTGGCGATGGGCGCCCATGTGCTGATGAACCGCGCCGGTATCGCGGGGATCGACGCGCTGCTGGACATCGCCCGCGAGTTCAACCGAAAGGACGCGACATGAAGGTCAACGGGGTTCCATACCGCTCGATCTGGTTCGACGCCGCGGCCGGCGAGGTGCGCATCATCGACCAGCGCTGGCTGCCGCACGACTTCCGCGTCGCGACGCTGGAGAGCCGCGAGGAATTCGCCACCGCGATCCGCGACATGTGGGTGCGCGGCGCGCCGCTCATCGGCGCGACGGCCGCCTACGGGGTGGCCCGGGACATGGCGCGCGACCCCTCCGACGCCAATCTCGACGCGTGCTGGGCAGTGCTCAACGCCACGCGGCCCACGGCGATCAACCTGCGCTGGGCGCTGGACCGCTGCCGGGGCGCGCTGCGGCCGCTGCGGCCCGAGGCCCGGGCCGAGGCGGCGCTGCGCCTCGCCCACGAGATCGCCGACGAGGACGTGGAGATCAACCGCCGGATCGGGGTGAACGGGCTGGCCATCATCCGCGAGATCGCGGCGCGCAAGCCCGCCGGGGAGCCCGTGCGTCTCCTCACCCACTGCAACGCCGGCTGGC
>CAYXOX010000002.1:0-3943 GCA_964466745.1 uncultured Rhodobacterales bacterium | reverse complement strand
GTATCTGCTGTCCACTCTCTGTATAAAGTTGTTCCGTCTGAATGATATTCTTCCCATGCCGCCGAGGCGGGCATCCCGATCCATGTCTGGGTGGACGAGACCCGGCCGCGCAACCAGGGCGCGCTGACGGCGTGGGAGCTGGGCTCCCACGGGATCAGCCACGCCTATGTCACCGACAACGCCGGCGGGCACCTGATGCAGCGCGGCGAGGTCGACATGGTGATCACCGGCACCGACCGGACCACCGCGACGGGGGATGTCTGCAACAAGATCGGCACCTATCTCAAGGCGCTCGCCGCGCAGGACAACGGCGTGCCGTTCTACGTGGCGCTGCCCTCCCCCACCATCGACTGGACGGTGCGCGACGGGGTGCGCGAGATCCCCATCGAGGACCGCCCCGACCGCGAGGTGACCCATGTCCAGGGCACCGCCGAGGACGGCGGCATCGCGAGCGTGCGCGTCTCGCCCGAGGGCTCGCCGGGCGCCAACCCGGCCTTCGACGTCACGCCCGCACGTCTGGTGACGGGCCTGATCACCGAGCTGGGAGTTGCCGAGGCCTCCGAGGCCGGGCTGGCGGCGATGTTCCCCGGCAAGGCGGCCTGATGATCGAGAACCGCTGGTCGGAGACCGAGGCGCACCGCTGGGTTGCCGAGGCGGGCAAGGACGCCGCCGACCGGGCCCTCGCCCTGCGCGTCTACTCCTCGCGGCTGATCGGCTCCGACCCGGACCTCGTGATGCACGGCGGCGGCAACACCTCGCTGAAGGTGGAGCGCGCCAACCTTTTCGGCGAGACGGAGCGCGTGCTCCACGTGAAGGGCTCGGGCTGGGATCTCGACACGATCCTCGCCCCCGGTCTGCCCGGCGTCCGGCTCGAGCCGCTGCTGCGCCTGCGCACGCTCGAACGGCTCTCGGACGAGGAGATGGTGAACGTCCAGCGCCAGAACCTGCTCGACGCCGCCGCGCCCAACCCCTCGGTCGAGACGCTGCTCCACGCCTTCCTGCCGCACCGGGTGGTGGACCACACCCACGCCACCGCCTTTCTCGTGCTCGCCAACCTGCCCGATGCCGAGGCCGTGGCGCGGCGGATCTTCGGCAAGCGCCTCGGGATCGTGCCCTACATCATGCCCGGTTTCGCGCTCGCCAAGGCCGCGGCCGAGGTTTACGAGGCCGACCCCTCGGTGGAGGGGCTGCTGCTGCTCAAGCACGGCCATTTCGCCTGGGGAGAAACCGCGCGCGAGAGCTACGACAGGATCGTGGCGCACACCAACGAGGCGGCCGCCCATCTCGGCCTCGACGGGCCGACCTTCGCGCCCGGTGCGGCGCGGCTCCCCTTCCGCCGCGAGACCGATGCGGGCACGCTCGCCGCCCTACGCGGCGCCTACGCGGCGCGTGGCGCACCGGCGCGGGTGTTCGACCTGCGCAACGGCGACGCGGTGCTGTCGTTCCTCGAACGCCCCGACATCGAGGACCTCGCCACCCGCGGGACGGCCTCGCCCGACCACGTGATCCGCATCAAGGGCGGCCCGCTGGTGCTGCGTGCCGCCGACGACGCCGGCGCGATCCGCGCGAAATTCGAAGCGTTCGCCGCGGCCTACGCGGCGCGTTTCGAGCGGCAGAACGCGCGTGTGGGCGGCGGCAAGGTGATGCTCTGCCCCCTGCCCGACCTCGTCTGGATCGAGGGGACGGGCCTTGTCGGCGTGGGGCGCACGGCAGGCGCCGCGGCCGTCGCCGCCGATCTCGGCGAGCAGAACATGCGCGTCGCCGCCTCCGGCGAGGATCACGGCGGCTTCCGGCCCATCGGCGAGGACGATCTCTTCGAGATGGAATACTGGTCGCTCGAACAGGCCAAGCTCGGCAAGGCCCGGGCCGCGCCGCTGGCCGGGCGGGTGGTGATGATCACCGGTGCCGCGGGCGCCATCGGGCGCGCCACGGCACGCGCCTTCGCCGCCGAGGGCGCCGAGATCCTCCTGGTGGACCGCGACGCAGGGGCCCTCGCCGCGGCGCGCGACATGCTGGGCCGGGGGGCGAGCCTCGCGCTCGACGTGACCGGGCCGGGGGCGGCGGAGGCCGCCGTGGCCGAGGCCGTGCGCCGGTTCGGCGGGCTCGACATCGTCGTCTCGAACGCCGGGGCGGCGGTGCAGGGCGCGCTGGCCGAGCTGCCCGAGGAGACGCTGCGCGCCTCCTTCGAGCTCAACTTCTTCGCCCACGAGCGTTTCGCGCGGGCCGCCGTGGCCTGCTTCCGCGCCCAGGGGGGCGGCGGACAGATCCTCTTCAACCTCTCCAAGCAGGCGGTGAACCCGGGGCGCGATTTCGGCGCCTACGGGCTGCCCAAGGCGGCGAGCTTCTTCCTCATGCGCCAGCTGGCGCTGGAGCACGGGCGCGAGGGCATCCGGGTGAACGGCGTGAACGCCGACCGCATCCGCTCGGGGCTGCTCACCGAGGAGATGATCCGCGCGCGCGCCGGCGCCCGGGGCACCGACGCGGCCGGCTACATGGCCGGGAACCTGCTGGGCCGGGAGGTGGAGGCGCATCACGTGGCCGCCGCCTTCCTCGCGCTGGCGCGGGCCGAGCGCACCACCGCCCACGTGATGACAGTGGACGGCGGCAACATCGAGGCGGCGCTCAGGTAGATGGCCGAGACGCGCGCATCCTCGAGGGAGATCGGCGCCTCCCCGGCGACGCTGGCGCGCGTGGCGATGCTCTACTACCGCGAGGGCCTGACCCAGGGGGAAATCGCGCGTCGGGTTGGCGTGTCGCGGGCGAGCGTGGCCAACTGGCTCAAGCACGCGCGCGAACAGAACATCGTCGAGATCCGCATCCAGGGGGAGAGTTTCACCACCTCGCCGCTGGCGCGCGCGCTCACCGAGCGACTGGGAATCGCGGATGCCTACGTGGCGCTGGACGATCGCGAGCCGCTGCCCGCCGAGGCCATGCGGGCCCGGACAGCACGGCTGGGCGCGCAGGCCATGCACGATCTGCTGACCGACGGCGACAGGCTGGGCGTCGCCTGGGGCGAGACGGTGCTGCGCATCGCCCAGAGCTTTCCGCCGGCCGAACTGCCCGGGCTCACGGTGCACCAGGTCACGGGATCGATGTACGCGCGCCACCTCTTCGCGGCGGAGAGCTGCGCCATCGAGATCGCCCGGCGGCTGGGGGCCGGCTGCCGCACGCTCCATGCGCCGGCCGTCGTCTCCACCGCCGAGCTGGCCGAACGGCTGCGCAGCGAGCCGGTGATCGCCGAGCAGCTGGGGCAGTTCCGCGGCCTGACGAAGGTGCTCTTCTCCGTCGGGGACGTGAGCGACACCACCACCCTCGTCTCTGCCGGGATCGCCACACCCCAGGATGTGGCATGGTACCGCGAGCGCGGCGCCGTGGGCGTGCTGGTGGCCCATTTCATCGACGCCGAGGGCACGGTCATGCAGGGCCCGTTGATGGACAGGATGATCGGGATCTCCCCGCAGGTGCTGCGCACGGTGCCCACGCGGATGCTGGTGGTCTGCGGGCGCGAGCGGCTCGCCGCGGTGCGCGCCCTGCTGCGCGGGGGCTACGTGACCCACCTCGTGATCGACGAGGCCGCCGCCCGGGCCCTGCTCGACGATGCGGAGGGCTGAGACGGCGGCGGGCAGCGGGCCCCTGCCCTGCGCGCCGGGCGCGACGGCCCGGGCGGCCTTGCCGGGGCCTGCGGGCTGTCGGGCGTGCCGCCGGGCGCGTTCCGCGCGGGAAACGGCCCGGGCGCCCGCCGGCCCTTGCGGTGCATGCCGCGGGGCCGCCCTGACCTTCCGGCCGCGGGCGGCCGGTGCCCTGCGCGCCCGGCCCCGGGACGCCCCCGCGGCCGGGGCGCGCCCGCGCTAGGGCCGCACGACCGGGCCCGCCTCGGCGTTGGCGCGCGCGTTCTGCGCGAGGCCCCAAACCGGCACCTCGTTCGGCAGCACCCAGCGGTCAG
>CAYXOX010000001.1:71231-114551 GCA_964466745.1 uncultured Rhodobacterales bacterium | reverse complement strand
CCTCCCAGATGTTGTTGTAGGCGTCGATGATCATGTCGCTGCTCCTTGCTGGGGGGTATGGGGCGCCGCGGACGGCGGCGGGAGGGGGTTGTGGCAGGCCGCGAGCGCACCGCCCGGGGCGGGCGCGAGGGCTGGCGCGTCGGTCGCGCAGCGATCAAGCGCCCGCGGGCAGCGGCTGCGAAACGCGCAGCCGGCCGGAGGGTCGAGCTGGCTGGGCAGCTCCGGCGCGGGCTGGGCGGCCGCGGCGGCGATGGTCGCCCGGGCGGCGGCCACGTCGGGCCGCGGCTGACTGGCGAGCAGCATCGCGGAGTAGGGATGCGCGGGCGCCGTCGCCAGCCGTGCCGCGGGCGCCAGTTCCACGATCTCCCCGAAATACATCACCGCCACCCGATCGGCGATCGCTGTCACCATCCCGAGGTCGTGGGAGATGAACACCAGCGTCAGGCCATGGTCGCGCTTGAGATCGAGAAGCAGGTTGACGACCTGCGCCTGGATCGAGACGTCGAGCGCGCTGATCGGCTCGTCGGCGACCACCAGATCGGGGTTGGGCGCAAGTGCGCGGGCGATGGCGATGCGCTGTCTCTGGCCACCCGAAAAGGCCGCGGGCAAACGGTCCAGCGCGCGGGGCTCCAGCCCCACCGCCGCCATCAGCTCCTGCGCCCGGCTCTCGCGCGCAGGAGCGGGCACCCCGAGACGGGCGAGCACGTCGAACAGCGCGCTGCGGATGGTCCGGCGCGGGTTGAGGGAGGAATAGGGATCCTGGAACACCATCTGCAGCCGGGGACGAATCGCGCGCATCGCGCGACGCGACAACGCGGTCAGCTCCGTGCCGTCGAAGGTCAGGCTGCCGCCCGAGGGCTCCACCAGCCGCAGCATGGCACGGCCGAGCGTCGTCTTGCCCGAGCCGCTCTCGCCGACCACCGCCAGCGTCTCGCCGCGCATGACATCCAGGTCGGAGGGATGCAGCGCGGTGATCTCGCGCCGTGCCAGCCCTTGCCGCACCGGGTATCGCACCGTGAGGCCACGCAACGAGAACAGCGGCCCGCTCATGGCGCGCCCGGGCCTTCGCCCAGCGGGTGCCAGCAGGCCGCGGCACCCTCGCCGCCGGGGGCGAGCGGCGGCGCCTCGGCGGTGCAGCGCCCGGAGGCGCGTGCGCAACGCGGCGCGTAGGAGCAGCCCGGCCCCCTGCGGTCGAGCGAAGGCGGCGCGCCGGGGATCGCGGCGAGGTGCCCCGCGTCGTCGCGCTCGGTGGTAGCGGTTGCGATCAGGTCTGCGGCATAGGGATGGCGCGGGGTGGCGAAGAGCGCCTCCGCCCCCGCGTGCTCCACGATACGGCCAGCGTAGATCACCATGACCCGGTCGGCCACGCCGGCGACAACGCCCAGATCGTGGGTGATGAGGATAAGCCCCATGCCCCGCTTGCGCGCCAGAGACTGCAGCAGCGCGAGGATCTGGGCCTGGATCGTGACGTCGAGCGCGGTGGTGGGCTCGTCGGCGATCAGCACGCCCGGATCGCAGGCCAGCGCCATCGCGATCATCGCGCGTTGCCGCTGCCCCCCGGAAACCTCGTGGGGATAGAGCCCCGCCCTCCGCGCAGGCTCCGGCAGCCCCACCTCGGCGAGCAGTTCAACCGCGCGGGCGCGGGCGGCGCGCCAGGAGACGCGCTCGTGCACCACCAGTGCCTCGGCGATCTGGTCTCCCAGCGTCTCGCAGGGGTTGAGGGCGGTCATGGCGTCCTGGAACACCATCGCTATTCCCTTTCCGCGCAGGGCGCGCAGCTCGGCCGGAGCGAGCGTCAGCACGTCGCGGCCCTCCAGGCTGACGCGCCCCGAAAGGGCCGTCCCCGGCCCCTCGTTGAGCCGCGCCAGCGCCATCGCGGTCGCCGACTTGCCCGAGCCGCTCTCCCCGACGAGCGCCAGGATCTCGCCGCGCGCCAGGGTGAAGCTCATGCCCTCGACCGCCCGCAGCCGCGCGCCGGGCGGGCCGAATGCCACCGAAAGGTCCTCGACCGCGAGAAGGGGCGTGCTCATCCTCCGCGCCCCCGCCGCAGGCGCGGATCGGCCCAGCGATAGGCAAGGTCGGTGGCGAGATTGACGAAGACATAGAGCGTGGCGATGACGATGGCCGCGCCCTGGGCCACGGCGTAGTCGCGGGTCACCACGGCATCGACCATCATCCGCCCGATCCCGGGGTAGCCGAACACCACCTCGGCGATCACCGAACCGCCCAGCATCGCGCCGAACTGCAGGCCGATGACGGTGAGAATGCCGAGCGCCGCGTTGCGCAGGATGTGCCGGAAGAAGATGCGCCGGCCGGGCACCCCCTTCATCCGGGCCGTGCGCACGAAATCCATGGCGCCGGTCTCGATCACGCCGGCGCGGGTCAGGCGGGTGAGCATGCCCGCGGTGGTCAGCCCGACGGTCAGCGCCGGCAGGGTCAGATGGGCAAGCCAGGGGCCGATCAGGTCGGGCCGGCCGAGGAGGATCGCGTCGATGGCCACGAAATTCGTGATGGGCTGGTAGTCGATCGTCGAGGGCAGACGCCCGAAGGCCGGCAGCCAGCCGAGCCAGAGCGAGAAGACGAGGATCAGGAGGATACCGAACCAGAACCACGGCAGAGAGAACAGCGTCATTGCCAGAAAGCGCAGCACCCCGTCGAGCATCGAGCCCGGCCGCGCGCCGGCAGCGAGCCCGCTGCCAAGCCCGAACACGACCATGACGAGCAGCGAGGCCGCCGCCAGCTCCAGCGTCACAGGCAGTGTCTCGCCCACCATGGTGGTCACGTCCTTGCCGGTGATGAAGGAGCGCCCGAGATCGAACCGCGCGAGCTCGCCCATGTAGATGAGATACTGCCGCCAGAGCGGCTGATCGAGGCCGAGCTGGGCAATGAGCTGGTCGCGAAGGCCCGCCGCGGCGAACTGGTTGGAAAGGATGTCCACCGTCGAGCCGGGCAGCGCGCGAAGGGCAAGAAACACCAGCGTGGCCACCACGAAGAGCGTCACGGGAAGGAAGGCCAGCCGGCGCAGGATCTCCCCGGTCATCGCACCACACCCCCGGGCCGCCCGTCGGAAAGCTGATCGCCGCAGAAGGAAACGGCCAGCGCGAACGCCGCGATGAAGATACCCGGCAGGATCGCCTGCTCCGGGGCGAGAAAGATCAGCTCCTGCCCTTCCTTGACCATGTAGCCGAGATCGGGCGCCGGAGGCGTGACCCCGAGGCCGAGATAGGAGAGCGCGGCCGCGGTGAGCGCGGCCAGCGCCACCACCGAGGTCGCCTGCACGAGAAGCGGGCGCAGGATGTTGGGCGCCACCTCGCGGACCATGACATGCAGCGGCGTGAACCCCGCCGCCCGGGCCGCGAGCACGTAGTCCCGCGCCGCCTCACCGGCAGCGAGCGCACGGGCGAGCCGGGCAAAGATGGGCAACTGGCTGACCGCGACGGCCAGCGTGAGGTTGAGCAGCGAGGCGCCCAGCGCAGCCAGCACGAGGATCGCCGCAAGGATCAGCGGAAACGACATCAGGATGTCCACCGCGCGCATCATCGCCCAGTCGGTGCGGCCGCCGGCAACGCCGGAGACGAGCCCGTAGGCGCCGCCCGTCGCGAGGGCGATGGCAACCGCTCCCAGCGAGACGATCATCATGGGCCGAAGGCCGTGGAGCAGGCGGGAAAGCGTGTCGCGTCCGAACCCGTCGGTGCCGAGAAGATGCCCCTCCGACCACATCCGCCCCATGGGCGGCCCGACGTTCGCGATCGGGTCGTGGGGCGCGATCCAAGGGGCCAGAACGGCCGCAAGCAGAAACACGCCGGCGACTGCCCAGGGCAGCGCGCGCAGCGCCGCGCCAAGGCGGCGCAGGAGGCGGCGGGCGGCTCCGTTCGGGCTGTGGTCCATGGCGGTCATGGGTGCTCTTCGGTTCGGACAGGGGGGTCAGGCTTGCGCCGAGTCAAGCCTGACCGTGTTGAGGTGGCGGTTGCGGGCCATCCCGCCCGGGGCCCGACCCGGGGCCTCTCGAAGCGGCCCGCCTCTCGCCGGCGAGGGGCCGCGGGCAATTCCACGGCAAGATCCGGCTCGGGGGCCGGGGCAGGAAGGCCCCCGCTTCCGGGCATCCCGGGGCGGCGCGCGTAGCGCCGCACCGGGCTGCTCCCGGACGCGGGCGATCCCTGCCCTAGGCGGTGTACCGCGCCCCTTCTAGGAAGGTCCGGTACGTGCCCAGCGCGTTGGCATTGACCCCGTCGATGCCCACGCTCACCGCCACCGGCAGGAAGGTGTTCACCACCGCGGCCACCGGCAGCATCTCCTCGGCCATGTAATTGTTCATGTCGATGTAGATCTGCTCGCGCGCGGCAGGATCGCTCTCGGCGTTGGCCATGGCCATCATCTCGTCGAGGCGCGCCTGTTCCGGCAGGCCGGTCTGGGCGGTGATCTGCTCGGCGGCCGTGGTGCCCGAGCCGAACACGGGCGAGAACCGGTCGTCGGGGTCAGGGAAGAACGCCGAGCGCTGAAGGAACGCAAGCTCGTGCTGGGTCTTGTCGAAGAGCCGCCCGTTGTAGGTACCGCTGTCGAGATACTCGGTGTTCACCACGAGGCCGAGCTCCGTCAGGCTGCGCTCCACCACCTGGCCCAGCCGCGGCCAGAAGCCCGAGTTTTCGGAGATCATCGACACCTCGGCGCCCATTGCGCCTGCCTCCTCGAGCAGCGCGCGCGCCGCATCGAGATCGCGCATCGAGTGTGCGCGGTGGCTCTCGTCGAAGCCGAACTCGGCCGACGGGATGATGTAGCCGGGCTCCTCGGCCTTGCCGAAGAACACCTCGTTGACGGCACCGGAGCGGTCCAGCGCCATGTTGATCGCCCGGCGCACGCGGATGTCGCTGAGGATGCCCGCCTCGCAGTTCATAGCCAGCATCACCGAGATGAACGGCGCGGACTGTTCGATCTTGATGCCGTCCATCGCCTCCAGCCTGTCCACGTTGGAATGCGGGATCAGGTTGGTGACGTTCAGGTCGCCCGAGGCGAGCGAGGTCATCTGCGCCACCGCCTCGGGGATCACCTGCATCACGAGGCGCTCGATCTCGGGCTTGCCCTTGTAGAAGCCCTCGAAGGCTTCCAGAACGACGCGCTCGTTGGGCGTGACGCTGACAATCCTGTAGGGCCCGCAGGAGACGTAGTTCTGCCCGATGGCCTGGCCGTGCTCCTCGAGCGCCGCGGGCGAGATGATCACCATGTCCGGGCGCGTCAGCCGGCCGAGGATGGCGGCATCCGGGCGCTGCAGCGTGATTCGGAAGGTCATCGCGTCGGGCGTATCGAAGCCCACCACGTTGCCGCCTCCGAGGTTGCCCGCCGCGAAGGAAAGCTCGGGGCGCGTGGGATCGCTCTCGTCGTACATCCGGTCGAAGGTGCGCTTGACGGCTGCGGCGTCGATGGGCGTGCCGTCGTGGAAGGTAAGGCCCGGACGGATCGCGAAATCGTAGACCGTTCCGCCTTCGGAGATCTCCCAGCTTTCGGCCACCGCCCCCTGGGGAAGCGGGTTGGCGTAGTCCATGTGGGTCAGGCCGCGGGCGACGGTGTCGTTCACATGCACGGTATCGCCGAAACCCACCCAGGTGTGGGGCTCGAAATTGCCCACGAGGCCGGGCAGCGCGAACACCAGCGTCTGCACGCCGTCCTGCGCTTCCAGTTTCCAGGGCAGCATGGTTGCCGCGGCACCTGCGCCGAGAATCGCGCCGAACCGCCGCCGGCTGATCGTGGTGGGAGAATTGAAATCGTCGAGTCTGGTCATGGTCGTTTTCCCTGTCTGATGCGTTGTTCGTGGCGGGCCTTGCGTGGTGCGGCCCCGTGGCGGGCCGTTCTGGTGTTGGGGCCCGTAGGCCCGGAATGAGCGAAGCGACCGACCGTCATACCGTCTGCCCCAACAGGCTGACGTGGGCCGAAACGATGCTCCAGCCGCCGCGCGTGCGCAGCAGCGTCTTGGTCTCGCGGCCGGGGCGCTCGTGCCCCTCGCGCAGGTACTCGGTATTCGCCGTCGCGAAGTCGCGTCCGTAGGTGGTGATGACGGTGCGCCGCAGCTCGCGGCTGAAAGGCCCCGTGGCCCGCGCCCGCCGGAAGGCCGAGATCTCCTCCCAGCCATAGAGGTTCTCGCCGACGCCGTAGCGGGTCGTCTCCGGCGCGTTCAGGAACAGCTCTTCGAGCACCGGAACGTCGTTGGCCGTCAGGGCTGCCTCGTATCGGTCGAAGACGGCGCGCACTTCGGCCACCACGTCGGGAAGGTTGACAGGATACGCCTCAGGCATCGGCCGCCTCCCGGGACCCGGGCGCCAAGGAAAAGCCCGCCGTCTCCAGGGTCGTCGCTGCGGCCAGCACACGCGCCTCCTGCCAGGGTCGCCCCACGAGCTGCACACCCACCGGCAGGCCCGAGCGCGCGCCCCGGCGCGCCACCACCGCGATAGGCACGCCCGTGAGGGTCAGCGCCTGGGTGAACTGGCCGATGGCAAGGCGGATGGGCAGCGGCACGCCGGCCACCTCCCACTCCGCCGTGCCGAGCGGAAAGGCCGGGCACGGCGTGGCCGGCGCGACCAGCACCTCCGCCGCCTCGTGCAGCGCGGCGAGATCGGCGCAGAGCAGCCGGCGCAGCTTCTGCGCCTGCCCCGTCCAGGCTGCCGGCACCAGCGCCCCCGCGCGCAGCCGGTCTCGAACGAGCGGGCCGAAGCGGGCCGGATCGTCGCGGAGGCCGCGCAGGTGCTGCTGGCCACCCTCGGCCGTGGTGATGACGAACGCGGCCGCACGCGCGGCCTCGGCCCTCTCGAGCGTCACCTCGGTCGCGGCGCCCAGCACCGCGCATGCATCCTCCACCGCCAAGCGCACATCCTCGTGCAGCGGCGCGGCGAAATACCCGCCCAGCCGCGCCGCCGAGACCTGGCCGCCGGGCGTGCCCACGGGCTCGGGCGGGCGGGCCGCCTGCGCCGGATCGCTCGGATCGCGGCCCTGCATCGCATCGTAGGCGAGCGCGAGGTCGGCGGTGTCGCCGGCGAAGACGCCCACATGGTCGAGGCTGCGAACGAAGGGCGCGACCCCGGACCGGGAAAGCCGCCCGTAGGTGGGTTTGAGCCCCGCCACGCCGCAGAGCGCTGCCGGCACGCGGACCGATCCGTTGGTGTCGGTGCCAAGCGCCAGCGGGACCGCGCCCGCGGCCACCAGCGCCGCAGAGCCCGAAGACGAACCGCCCGCGCTCAGCCCGGGGCCGCGGGGATTGACCGTATCGCCGTCATGGGCGTTCTCGCCGGAGAAGCCGTAGGCCAGCTCGTCCATGCTGGCGGAGGCCACCAGGATCGCCCCGGCCGCCTCCAGCTGCCGCACCGTGAAGGCATCCTGCGCTGCCGGCATATCGCCCTCGGTGGCTCGGCTGCCGGCACGGGTCACCTCGCCGGCGACGTCGAAGAGGTTCTTCACCGCGAAGGGCACCCCGGCCAGCGGCCCGGGGCTACGGCGCGCCTCCAGCGCCCGATCGATCTCGGTCGCCCGCATGCGCGCGCGGGCGCCGTGGACAGTTGTAACCGCGTTGAGCGGCCGGCATGCCTCCAGAGCGGCGAGGCTGCGCGCCACCGCCTCGGCCGCGGTCAGATGCCCCGCGGCGACGGCGGCAGCGATCTCCCGCGCGCTCACGCCGCGTGCTCCCCGGCGCGGAAAACCGGCGCAGGCTCCGTATCCTCCGCCCCCAGGGCCTCGGCCACCAGGGCGGAAAACCCCGCGGTGCGGGCGAGGTTGGCCGCCACCTCCGCCAGCTCCACCTCGGGGATCGGCAGGCCGATGGCCGGGGCCGCCGCACGGGCGTAGGCCTCGGCATCGAAGCTGTCGGGCGCGGGAAGAAAGACGCGGGGCTCGGCCATGGCTCAGCGCCCCGCCGCGTAGGTGATGCGCCGCGGATCGGCGGCGGCGGTCAGCACCGGCTCGCCGTCCTCGGCCATCACCCGCCTGCCCGCGATGGACACGCCGCCGGCATCGAACTCGAACGCCGCCCAATCGTGGATGTCGTGCCCCTTCGCGGCAAGCGCGGCGCGGCTGTCGGGCGCCACGCGCGCCTCGACGGCCAGCCGGAGCGGAAAGGCCGGATGCGGGTAGAAGCTGCCGGGATGCGAGAAGGTCGCCACCCGTGGCGTCTCCACCGCCTGTTGCGGCGTGAGCCCGTAGGTGACCATGTCGAGAAAGCTCTGCAGCATGGCTTGCACGATCATGTCGCCGCCGGGACAGCCGATGGCCATGCCTTCGCCCGTCGCCTCGTTGACGGCAATCGCGGGCGCCGGTGTCAGCCGCGGCCGCTTGCCCGGGGCGATGGCGCAGGGGTGGCCCGCTTCGAGGCGGCTCTGCACGCCACGCGGGGAGACGAAGTAGCCCAGGCCCGGCGCGATCGGCGCGCCGTCCACGGTATCCGACGGCATCGACGAGAAGAGGTTTCCCGCCGCGTCGGCGGCAGCCACATAGGTGGTGTCGGAGCGCGCGGTGCCACCGGCCGGCGCCTCTGCCGCGCCGGGCAAAACGCTGTCCATGGCGATCTCGCCGCGGAGCCGCGCGAGATGCTCCGGCGCCAGCAGCGCTTCCACCCGCGTCTGCGCGAAGGCCGGGTCCGCGAAGTGGCGCTCGCGCTCGTGGAACCCCTGCTTGAGCGCTTCGGCGACAAGGTGCAGGTGTTCCGGCGAGCCGTGGGCGTGCGCGGCGAGGTCGAGCCCGTCGAGTATCCCGAGCGCCTGCAGCATCACCGGCCCCTGCCCCACGATGCCGGGCGTGTGCACTTGCCAATCGCCGTAGCCCACCCGTGCGGCCTCGAGCGGCTCCGGACGGTAGGCGGCCAGGTCATCCACCGTCAGGCTGCCGCCCGTCGCGCGGTGGAAGGCGATCAGCTCGCGCGCCATCTCGCCTTCGTAGAAGAGTGCCCGGGCGGCGGCGATGCCGGTCTCGCGCGGGCCTGCATCGGCCGCCGCGAGCCGTCCGAGCGAGCGCGCCAGGTCGGCCTGCACGAGCGTCTCGCCCGGGCGCAGCGCGCGCCCGCCGGGCCGGTAGACGGCCAGCGATGAGGCATAGGCAGAAAAGCCGTTGGAAAGCAGTTCGAGCGCCTTTGCCGTGCGCAGATCGAGCGGGAAACCCCGCGCCGCGTAGTCGAGCGCAGGGGCAATGCACTCTGAAAGCCGCCAGGTGCCGAAGCGGGCCAGTGCGGTACACCACACGTCGAAGGCGGCGGGCACCACCCCCACGGGGCTGCCGAGCGGCATTTCCCCGTCATGGGCGGCAAGAAAACGCTCCAGCGTGGCCTCCGCGCCCCAGTTGCCCACCCCGTCGAGGCACCACACCCGCCGGTCGCCCGCGGTGCGGATCAGCGTCGGGGCCACGCCTCCGAGGTTGCACATATCCACCTGGACGACGTTGGACATCAGCCCGCCGACGACCCCGGCGTCTATGGCGGTGCCGCCGCGGGCCATGACCTCGGCCATGGCCTGCGCGACGATGGGATGCCCGGCGGACACCACGAAATCGCGCCCCACCAGCGTGGGCCGCTGGCTTTCTGGCGGCGGGAAGATCGCCGGCGTGGGCGAGCCGGCGTTGCGCAGCCCGCCGGTCTGGTCGGCGCCGGGCACGGGGCGCGCGGGGCGGAGGGGCGGGTTCTCGTTCATGCCAGAAGGTATCCTGCGTCGACGGGCAGCACCGTGCCGGTGACGCCCGAGAAGCCCGGCCCGCAGAGCGCCGCGCAGACGCTCGCCACCTCCGAAGGGGCGAGAATGCGGTCGGCGGCGCCGGTGCGGGCGAAGCTTTCCCAGACTTCCGCCTCAGTGCCCCCGCCGGTCTCTGCAATGGCCCGGGCCACCTCGCGCAGCATCAGCGTGTCGACGTTGCCGGGGGCCACGGCGTTCACGCGGATACCATGGGCTACGAGCTCCGCCGCCACCGCCTGCACGAGCCCGTTCAAACCGAACTTCGAGGCGCAATAGGCCGAGGCTCCGGCCTCGCCCCTGAGCCCCGCGGCGGAGGACACGAACACCATCGCCCCCCTCATCCCGTGGGCGATCATCGCGCGGGAGAAGGCGCTGGCAGCATGGGCCGCACCGTCGAGGTTGACGGCCATCACCCGGCGCCAGACGGAAAAATCCGTTTCGGCGATGGGCATGGTGGCGTTGGCGCCGGCGGCGTAGATCATGGCCTCCACCGGGCCGGCGGCCTCGGCGAACGCCTCGACGGCCCGCGCGTCCGTCACGTCCAGAACGTGGCTCGCGGCCGCTCCGGGAACGGGGCCGGCGGAAAGATCGGCAGCCTCGACGGACCAGCCCTCGCCAGCCAGCGCCGCAACGCAGGCGGCACCTATCCCGCCCGCCGCGCCGATCACCGCTGCCCGCCGTGCCACGCTCAGGCCCCCCGCGCCATGGCACGCAGGCGCTCGGCGATCATCGCCGGCCCCGGCACGATCGCGCGCTCGAGGCTCAGGGCGGCGGGGATCGGAACATCGGGCACAGCCAGCCGCTCCACCTGCCGCAACGCGCCGAAACCGAGCATCTCGAGCACCCTGATGGAGAGCTCCGCGCTGAGACCGAAGCTGAGGTAATCCTCGTCCACCACGAGGAGCCGCCCCGTCCGCGCGGCGCTTTGCGCGACCGTCGCGGTGTCGAGCGGCACGACCGAGCGCAGGTCGATCACCTCCACGGATACGCCCTCACCGGCCAGTTCCTCGGCCGCGGCGAGCGCATGCTCCACGGTGGCGCTCAGGGTGGCGAGCGTCACGTCCGACCCCTCGCGAACCACCGCCGCCTTGCCGATGGGCACGGTGTAGGCGCCGTCGGGAACGTCCGGATGGTGGCGGAAGTCCTTGCCCTTCTTCAGCAACAGCGCCTTGTGCTCGATGAAGACAACCGGGTCGTCGCTGCGGAGGGCCGCCGCCATGAGCCCCTTGTGGTCATGCGGATTGCACGGGGCGACCACCTTGAGCCCCGGCAGATGCGCGAAGAGGCCCCAGAGGCACTGCGAGTGCTGCGCGGCCGATCCGATGCAGCCCCCAGCCGTCTTGAAGACGATGGGCATGCGCTGGCGCCCGCCGGACATGTAGGGGATCTTCGCCGCGGCGTTGTAGACCTGCTCGAGGCAAACGCCGATGAAATCCACGAACATGATCTCGATCAGCGGGCGCATCCCGGCCTGCGCGAGGCCCACCCCCATCCCGGTGAACCCCATCTCGGCGATGGGCGCATCCATCACCCGGGCCTCCCCGAACCTCTCCTGAAGCCCGCGGGTGGCACCGAATACGCCCCCGGCCCGGCCGATGTCCTCACCGATGCAAAGGATCGTCTCGTCGCGCTCCATCTCCAGCCCGATGGCCTCCGAGATGGTCGCCGGCAGCGGCATTGCGCGGCGATCGTTGATGCGGCTCTGCGCGCTCATGCCTCCACCTCCTCGACGAAAACATGGTCTCGCGCCCCGGAGGCATCCGGCATCGGGGCCTCCAGCACCTCCGTCAGCATCGCCCTGGCCTGCGCCTTCACCTCGGCCTGCAGCGCGTCGAGCGCGGCGTCGTCCAGTATCCCGGCCCCCGTGAGCTTCGCGCGGTAAAGCAGAAGCGGATCGAAGTTCTCACGAAGCCGATTGCGTTCCTCCTTGCTGCGGTAGCCCTCCGGATCGCCCTCGAAATGGCCGCGGAACCTATGGCATGTCGCCTCGATTATCGCCGGCCCCTTGCCGCCGCGCGCGTGCTCCATCACCTTCGCGAAGGCTTCTGCCGTCGCGTCCAAATCCGTGCCGTCCACATGCACGCCCAGGGCGCCGTAGGCGCTGGCGCGTTCGGCCACGGTTGGCGTGGGAGAGATCGCAGAGAAGGGCACCGAGATCGCCAGCGCGTTGTTTTCCACCAGCACCACCATGGGCAGCTTGCGCGCCCCGGCCATCACCAGCGCCTCGTGAAACCCGCCGGTGTGCGAGCCGCCGTCGCCGGTGACACCCACCGCCACCGCGGCCTCTCCGCGGAGCGCGAAGGCATGGGCATACCCGAGCGCCACGGGCACCGAGGCACCCACGATGCCGGTCGCGGAGAAGTTGGTGGACGGGTCGAACGGGTGCATGTGCCCGCCGCGTCCGCGGCACAGCCCGGTTTCGCGCTCGCATATCTCGGCGAGCAGCGCCTTGGGATCCACGCCCTTGGCCAGCCCGTGAAAGTGGTTTCTATGGGTGGAAACCAAGGCATCCCCGGGCACCAGGCTCTCGGCCATGGCCGCGCCGATGGCCTCCTGCCCGAGCCCGACGTGAAGCTCTCCGTGAATATGGCCGCGCCGCAGCGCATCGAGGCAGGCCTCGTCGAAGGCGCGCATTTCGGCCAACCGGCGAAAGCGGGTCCGGGCGACGTCACTGGCGGGCAGGCTCATGCGAAGAACTCCTCAAGCTCCAGGGCCGAGCCTCCGGGCGCGCGCAGGTAGGCCGAGCGCCCCTCACCCTCGAAGGTCACGATTTCGCCCATCCGTTCGGCGCCTTCCGCCTCGGCTTCGGCGAGGGCGGCATCGAGGTCGCTCACCTGCAAGGCGACATGGGCGATCGGCACCGCGCCGGCGGCGGCGCCCGCCTGGCCGGTGCAGGCGATGAACTCCAGGATCTCGGAGCGGTCGGGATGTGACAGTTGCACCAGGCGCGCGGAAATTCCGGGCTGCCCGATCAGTCGCGCGAAGGCATCGCCGAGATCCAGCGGCCCGAGCGCCGGCAGGAAGCCAAGTGCCGCGCGATAGAACGCGACGCTGCGGTCGAGATCATCGACCACGACCGAAAAATGCAGGATCGGCGCCGTCCCGAGCATCTCCAAGCTCCCTGTCGCCCCGCCGGCCTCTCGTCGGGCCGGATTGGATACAGGGATACTTGTAGGCAGCCGCGCAATTGTCAATTGGATACAATGCTGCCACAGTCGCTTCGGTGGGATCGGCGGCGTTCTGGAGATGAAAAACCGGACGACCGCCCGTTTCAAAGGCAATCGGCGCGACCCTTGCGCCCTTACGAGGCACCGTCGGAATGACCGAAACGCGCGACCGTCCGAGGAGCGACCCGGGTCTCAGCGCCCAGGCGCTCGCCTACCAGCACCTGTCGGAGGAAATCCGCTCCGGCCGGCTTGAGGGCGGAACGCACGTGGTGGCGGAAAGCATCGCCCAGGCCCTCGGAATCAGCCGCATGCCCGTGCGCGAGGCGATCCGGCAGCTGGCCACCGAGGGGTTCATGACGATCCGCTCGAACCGCGGTGCGGTCGTCACGTCGCTGGGCCGCGAGGAGATCGCGGAACTCTACGAGATGCGCGCCGTCCTGGAGGGTTTCGCGATGCGCCTCGCGGTCGCGCGGATCGACGAACAGGGGCTGGGCGAGGCCGAGATCGCCCTGCAGCGGCTCGACAGATCGCGCCACGACGTCGACTGGTTCGTCTCGGCACACGACCAGTTTCACGACGCGCTCCTGCGCTATTGCCCCCGGCCGCGGCTGGTGAGCGAGATCAAGCGCATCCGCAGCGCCACCGAACCCTACCTGCGCATCACCCTGCGCATGAGCCCCACCGCCACCAGCAACACCACCCGCGAGCACCGCGAGGTGCTGGACCAGGTCCGTAGCGGCGACCCGGACGTGGCGGAAACCGGCATGCGCGCCCATATCCTCGCGACCGATGTCGAAAAGCTGCTTCCCGTCCCAAAAGGCAAATGACGGCGGCTGCGACCTGATACAGTGGACGGCTCCTGCTCAGGTTTGCCGTGGGAAAAACCAGCCGTCGGGCAATGGGTGCAGGGTCCCTGAGGTGCACAAGCATTCCGGCGGCGCGCCCGTTCGCAGATCGCTCCCTGCGCCAACGGCCCCCGAATGCGACGGACCAGACCGCCGCCGACGCCGTTTTCCCCGACGCGATCGCCGTGGTGCGGGCGTTCTTCCACGGGCTCGACGTGAGCCGCGGCATCGCCGGCACCCGCGACGACCGCATGGCGCTCCTGCCGGAGGCGATGGAGCACATCCTCGAGCGCGGCCGGAAGGACCCCGAGGCCAAGGTCGTTCAGCGCTATCTCGACACCACGGCGAAGCTCACACGCGCGTTCAGGATCGCCTCGGGCGGCAAGCTGACTGCCGCGCATGCGGATGAGGTCGCCTGCTACGCCGCGGTGAAGGCGGCGCTCGAGAAGGCCTACGCGGGCGGTGGGCGGCGGTCTGGCAAGACCGCCGACTTCGCGGTGGAGCGGCTCCTCAACGCCGCCGTGGCCTCAACCGAGGTCGTGGACATCCTGGAGGCCTGCGGCTTCGACCGACCCGACATCAGCGTCCTCTCCGAGGCGTTCCTGCTCGAGGTGGCGGGGATGGAGCACAAGAACCTCGCCGTCGAGGCGCTGAAGAAGCTCCTGAACGGCGAGATCCAGAGCCGCACCCGGACGAACGTCGTCCGGCGCGAGGCGTTCTCCGAGCGCCTCCTTAACGCCATCGCGCGCTACCACAACCGGCGCGTGGACGCGCTCCAGATCCTGCAGGAGTTGATCCAGATCGCGAAGGACCTCGCCGCCGAACCGGGCGACGACCTGAACGACCAGGAGCGGGCCTTCTACGACGCGCTTGCGCAGAACGGGAGCGAGGTCGAGGTCATGGCGAACGAGGACCTGCGGATCATCGCAGCCGAGCTCGTGACGACGGTACGGAACACGGCCGGCAAGGACTGGTGGCGCCGCGACGAAATCCGCGGGCGCATGCGCGTGCAGATCCGCCGCGAGGGCCGGGAAGAGAACTGGAAAAAGGTCTACCGCATCTCCAGTGAGGAGCGGCTGACGGTGCGCAACCGTGTGGCCAGGCTCGCAGCAGCATTGACCAGAACCCGACCGTCGCCCCACAGTACCGCAAGCGCGCACGTGCGGGCGCGAACTGCCGACAGCGCTTTTTCAAGGATTTCGTGGGATCATGGGCATGACCGCAGCCGAGGATTACCTTTCGCGCATCATGGTTTCGCCCGAAGCGGCGGCCGCCATGCTCAAGCCGGGCATGGGGGCGTTCATCGGATCGGTCGCGGGAACGCCCCTGAGCATCGTACGGGCACTGGAGGCGCGGGTGCCGCCCCCTCCCGACACGACGCTCTACCATTTCCTGACGACCGGCGCATACGATGGACCCGATGCGCTGAAGACGACGAAGTACTACCACAAGGTCTTCTTCGTCGGCACCGACATGAACGGCTTCGTTGCAGGCGGGAATGCCGACTACGTGCCGATACGCCTCTCCGAGGTGCCCAGGCTCCTCGAGACCCGGCGCGTTCCCATCGACATCGCCTATGTCCAGGTTTCTCCGCCCGACGCGCAAGGCAACGTGAGCCTCGGGCTGTCCGTCGACATCACCATGGCCGTGACGCGACACGCCCGGGCGATCGTCGCCGAGATAAACCCCAACATGCCGCGCACGCATGGCGAGACGAGCCTGCACGTCTCCAGGCTCGCCGCCGCGGTGGAGGTGAACACGCCGCTGCCGACCTTCGGGCACGAGATCGAGGACGAGCTCGCCAAGCGCATCGCACGCTACGTGGCCGGCGTGATCGACGACGGATCGACGCTTCAGGTCGGGCTCGGGCGCATCCCGAGCGAAACCATGCGCTATCTCGAGACACGCAAGAATCTCGGAATACACACCGATGTCGTCACCGATGGCATCGGCGTGCTGGTACGATCGGGTGCCGTCACCGGGGCGGCCAAGACGGTGAGGCCCGGCAAGGTCGTGACGAGCTATTGCGTGGGGTCGGAAGAGCTCTATCGCATGGTGGACGACAACCCGCTCTTCGAGTTCCTGCCCATCGAAACTGTGTGCGATCCCGCCACGATTGCGGCCAACCACAAGATGGTCTCCATCACGCAGGCCTTCGGGATGGATCTGACCGGCCAGGCCAGCATCGACCAGTTCGACGGGCAATTCTACGGCGGCGTCTCCACCCAGCCCGACTTCATGCGCGGGGCGAGCCGGGCGAAGGACGGCAAGCCGATCATCTGCATGACGTCTACCACCAGCGACGGGAAGGCATCCCGCATCCGGGCGACGCTGACAGGGGATGACGGCGTCGGCATCCCGCGTTCGGACGTCCACTACGTGATCACCGAGTTCGGCATCGCCTATCTCTTCGGCAGGTCGGTCCAGGAGCGCGCCCTGGCCCTGATCGAGATCGCCCACCCCGATTTCCGCGAGGAGCTTCTTTCGCAAGCCAAGGAGCTTGGCTACGTCTCGAAGGGCCAGCGCGCCGTGCGGGCGGGCGAGTACGCGATCGAGGAAGAGCGCCGTGTTGCGCTGCACGACGGGCGCGAGGTTCTGATACGCCCGGCGCGCGCGAGCGATGCGCGCAGCCTCCAGGCGCTCTTTCACCGCCTGCCGCCGGAGGACATCTACACCCGCTTCTTCCGGAGGCTGAAGTTCCTGTCGCTCGAGGACGCCCAGATGCTCTGCAATGTCGATCACAAGGCAGACGTGGCGTTCGTGGCTGTGACGGGCACACGCGAGGGCGAGGTCGTCATCGGGAGTGGCTGTTACTTTCTCAACGAGGCCAGCAACATCGCCGAGACAGGTTTCATCGTCGATCCGAACTGGCAGGGCAGCGGCCTCGGCAAGGCGCTGCAGGGCCGCATGCGCGAGCATGCGGTTGCGCGCGGCATCCGGGGATTCGTCGCCGAGGTGCTGCCCGGCAATACGCGCATGCTCCGCCTTGCCGAGCGCGCGGGACCGAACGTTTCGGTCACCCGGGACGAAGACAGCGTGAGCATCCTGTCGCTCTTCGCGGAAGATCCGCCGCAGGAGAGCTGATCGCCCCGGCCAGACGCACCTGTACCCGGAACCGCTCCGGCACGGCGCCATGCCGCCGCTGCGCTTCTGGCTGGTCGTGCGATTGGCGGCCCCGGCCGTTCCTTCCGGAAGAGCTGGCGCGGCCTGCCGCCGCCAGGCCGGCCTAGTCGATGAGCGCCCTGAGATGGGCGATGACGGACCGCGCCAGCGCGGCCGGCTCGTATCCGCCTTCAAGCATCGAAAGATACCTGTCGGAGGTGCTTTCCCTGGTGAGCCGCCGCACTTCGCGGGTGATCCAGGCGAAATCCTGCTCCGTCAGCGCAAGCCCAGACATCTCGTCGAGCGCATGGGAATCGAACCCCGCCGAGAAGACCACCAGCTCGGGCGCGAAGCGTTCCAGCGGCGCGAACCATGTTTCGGCGCAGGCCTCGCGGAACGCGGAACTGGCGGTGCCCACCGGCAGGGGCAACGCCAACAGGTTGCTGCAGGGAGACTCTGCGCCGGAATGAGGGAAGAATGGATGCTGGAACGAAGAACAATAAAGAACGCGCGGGTCGTCGCAAAGCGCATCTTCGGTTCCGTTCCCATGGTGGGCGTCGAAGTCGACAACCGCCACGCGCTTGACGCCAAGTGCTTCCAACGCGTGGCGCACGGCGATGGCGACGTTGCTGAACAGGCAAAAGCCCATGGCCGTCGACCGCTCTGCATGATGACCCGGCGGTCGGACCATGCAGAAGACGGGCGCGGCCGTGCCGGCAACCAGCATTTCGACGCCGAGCACACCCGCGCCCGCCGCCCGCTCGGCCGCAACCAGGCTGCGGGGCGAGAGCACGGTGTCGCCATCGATATGGCCAAGCCCCGCGTCAGGGACCGCGGCGGCGATGCGCTCGAGGTAATCGGCGGAGTGGACCCGCATCAGCTGCGTGCGCGTGACCCTGGGTGCATCGAGGCGTTGTGCGACATAGTCGAGGCCCGACGCGATGATTTGGTCGTTGATGGCGTCGAGCCGCGCGCGGCATTCGGGGTGGAGCGGGCCCGTGTCGTGCTCGGCGCAGTCGGGATGATCGATCAGCGTCAACACGAGGCGCCCCTTGTCCGGGTGGCGTTGCACGCATTTTTCGCACCGTCTTGTTCCGTCATCTCCGCCGTCCACGCGGGTGAAACTCGCAAACGCGTCCGTACGCCACGAGGTCGCTTCGGGCAAGGCAACTTCTTTTCCCGATGGAACCGACAGCTGAGCGCGAAGCGGCGGTTCGCAACGGATCGATGCTGCGCACCCGCTCAACCGAAGAGCAACGCGCACCTCTCTCGCTGCGCGCTACTCGAGCGCCAAGCGCTCCGCGACGACGGAGTCGGTGATCAGAACATGCGGCTTGAGGAGCTTTATGGAAGCGCGAACCGCCGTCAGCTTGGTCCAGCCGCCCGAAGCCAGGACGATTTCCCGCGTCCCGGCGAGGTCGGCAGGGTGAACGGCGAGCACGCGATCGTTCACCGGGTGGTCGATGACACGCCCCTCCGCATCGATGAAACGGCACAGCACGTCGCCGATCGCGCCGGCGCGTTCAAGGGAGATGATCTCGTCATGGGTCAGCAGGCCGTATCGCGTGAAGATGGAATCCGGCGAAAGATCCCCCGCCGATACAACGGCCAGATCCAGCCGGCGCGCGCGTGCCACGACCTCGGCGATGCCGTGATGGCTCATCATCTTCTCACGGGTGGCCGCGTCCGGCGCAAAGACCGGTGCCGCGATCATGTAGCATTCGGCCGCAAGACGGTCGGCAACGCGCCATGCGAAATCCGAGGGATTCACGCGGTTGACCTTGGTCAGGCCGCCAAGCATGGAGATCACCGACACGCCCGAGGGATTGCGCTGCTCCAGGGCCGGTATGCCCGAGATCAGCGTTCTGCCCCAGCCGAAGCCAACCGTCATGTCGTTGCCGATACGCTGCGACAGGTAGGCGCCAAGCTCGCGGCCGATGATGGCGGGCAGCTCCGCCGGTTCCTGCGGTGTCGGCACGACGACAGCCGTGGTGAAGCCGTACCTCTCCCGCAGGGTGGTTTCGAGTTCCACGCAGCGGGCCAGCCGCGATGTCACCCGGATCTGGACGGTGCCGTCGGCCCGCGCCTCCGCGAGGATACGCAAGACCTTGGACCGGTTGGTGGCGACGATCTGCGCGATCTCGTCCTGCGTCTTGCCCTCCATGTAGTAGAGCCATGACACCCGGGTCTTGAGGTCATCTGCGGTGTCTGAACCGATTGAAACTGGCTCCACCGACTTGGAGTCCGTAGCGACATCGGATCTTGGCTTCGGCATGCCACGGCCCTTTCTTGCGCATGATTTCTTGCAATACGATCGGTAGCGGGGATGCCGCCTAGCGCGATGTCGCGTCTCGCCACGACAGGAATAGCATCATTGCGATTATAGCCCCACCGAGAAAGATGTGCTGCGCGTGGGTGCTGACATTGTTGAGTTGCAGGATGTTGGTGAGGATCGAAACGATCAGAACGCCGCAAAGCGCGCCGAACACCGTTCCAACCCCGCCGGCCAGCCGCACACCGCCGACCACGACCATGGTGATCGCGATAAGCTCGTACCCGATGCCGGAGTTGGGATCGCCGATGCCCAGCCTGCTGGCCCCGATCACCCCTGCCAGAGCCGCCAGGGTGCCGCTGATGACGTAGACCGAGATCTTGATCCAGTCGACCTTCATCCCGAAGAGTTCCGCTGTCTCCTCGGATCCGCCGACGGCGTAGACATGGCGCCCGTACCGGGTGTGGTTGAGCACGATGTAGGCTCCGAGAAAGGCCAGCACGAGGAATAGCACACCGTTGGGCACGCCCAGAAGATCGCCGCGCACGATTGCCACGAAGGTTTGGGGAATACCTTCGAAGAGAGGAGCGCCATCCGTCATGAAATAGATCACCGAACGCGCCGCGATCATCGTCGCTAGGGTCGCGATGATCGGCTCCATCCGTCCCCAGGTGATCAGGAGGCCGTTTATCAGCCCGATGAAGGCGCCGAAGAGCAGCGCGCCGGCTATCGAGATCGTAAGCCCGTATCCGGCCGCGAGCAGCAGCGCCGCGGTGACGTTGCCGATCCCCATGACAGACCCGACCGAAAGATCGATCCCACGGGCGAGGATAACGAACATCATGCCCACGGCGATGAGCGCGGGCTCTGCCGAGTACTGCAGGATATTGAGCAGGTTGTTCGACTGGAAGAACCGGTCCGACGCGACCGTCCCGATCACCAGAAGTGCCAGCACGACGAGGGCCGGCGCAAAGGCCGCCAGCGAAGGCCCGCTCCCTGCCCTGGCTTCATGCGTTGCTTTTGTCTGGGCCCGATCCATGGTTTCCGCTCCGTATGGTGCCTGGGCATCGATCCGTGGAACGCCACGGGCTTCTGCCGATCAGGAGATCGTCGTCTATTTCGTCAGTGCCTTGTCGAGGATGTTCTCTTCCGTCAGCTCCGCCCCGGAGAGAATCGCGCTGACCTTCCCGCCCCGGATAACCACGACCCGATCGCACATTCCGATGAGTTCCAGCAGTTCGGAGGAAAACATCACGACCGGCAGCCCGCTTCGCGCGAGCTCGCTGATTTCCTTGTAGATGTCGACCTTTGCGCCGATGTCCACACCGCGGGTGGGCTCCTCGAGAAGGATCGCGCGGTTGTTGGCCAAAAGCCAGCGCCCGACGAGCGCCTTCTGCTGGTTGCCGCCGCTGAGGCTGCCGATCTTGGCGAAAGGGCCGGTGGTCTTGATTCCGAGACGTTCGATGACGCCCCGTGCCGCCGAATTGGATGCACGCTTGCGGACCACCGTGCCGAGGCGCGCGAAGTGGCTCTTGAGCACATTGGCGACAAGGTTGAAGGCAACGGTCTTGTTCAGAAACAGGCCGTCGGCCTTGCGGTCCTCCGGCACGTAGGCGAGGCCCTGGGCAATGCTCTGCCTGGGGTTGCGCACGGTGACTGGTTTGCCGTCGATCTCTATCGAGCCGCTGCTCACCGGCTTGAGGCCGAACAGCGCCTTGATCACCGAGGTGGCGCCCGATCCTTCCAGCCCCGCGATCCCGACGATCTCCTTGCGGCGGACTTCGAAGGAAATGTCTTCCAGCTCGCCGTCGACGCTCAGGTTGCCGACCTTCATCGAGACTTCGTTTGTCGGCGGATCGCGCTGGGGATAGAGCGCGGGCAGGTCGCGGCCAACCATGAGCTTGACGATCTCCTCTTCGGAGATGTCGCCGATGTTCTCGGTACGGATCAGTCGGCCGTCGCGGAGTACGGAAACCCGGTTGGCAACCTGGAAGATCTCGCGCATGCGGTGCGAGATGTAGATGATGCTCACGCCCTTGGACTTGAGTTCATCGATCATGGAGAAAAGCGCGTCGATCTCGCCCTGGTTCAGGTTGGCCGTCGGCTCGTCCATGATCACGACCGACGCGCCGCGCTTGTGAACGGCCCGGATCATCTCGATCATCTTGCGCGACGACGGGGTCAGGCGGTGCATCTTGCGGCGGGCGTCGATCTTCAGGCCCAGCGCGTCGATTTCATCTTGAGCATCCCGGTAGAGCTTCTTCCAGTCCACGAAGATGCCGTAGCGGCGCGGCTCGATGCCGGCGAACAGGTTTTCGGCGACGGTGAGATCCGGAATTTCCTGAATCTCCTGGAACAGCGTGGCGACACCGCCGCTCTGAGCCTCGTACGGGCTGTGAAAGGCCACTTCCTTGCCGTTCAGGCGGATCACGCCGTCATCGGCCTGGTGCACACCTGAGACGATCTTGATGAGGGTCGATTTCCCGGCACCGTTCTCGCCCATCAGGGCATGCACTTCACCTTTCCGAAGCGTGAGATCCAGGTCCGCCAGCACCCTGTTGGACCCAAAGCTTTTTGAAATCCCCTGGATTTCGAGCGCATTGGTCTGCACGGTCCTGCTCCTCATTTCTTCCGGGCGAGAATGACGACGACGATGATGATCAGGGCGAGAAGGAAACGCTGGAACCAGATGCCCATGCCCAGAAGGATGAGGTAGTTGAGCATCACTGCGCTCACCGTGGCCCCCAGAAAGGCACCGATCACGGTCCCCTTGCCGCCGGCGAGGCTGCCGCCGCCGAGGACGACCGCCGCGATCGCCATGATGACCATCTCTACCGGCGTTCCGCCCGTTGCGGCCGTTGCCGGCTGAAAGGTGCCCATCCGTGCGAAGGTCAGGTAGCCGGCGAGAGCGGCGAGCGCGCCGCTGATGGCATAGACCGAGACCTCGGTGAGCTCGACGTTGACGCCGATGTTGCGCGCAGCGCTCTTGTTGGACCCAAGTGCATACACGTTCCGGCCGTAGGTCGTGCTGGTCATCACCCACCAGAAAAGGGCGACCACGATGAGCATGACCACTGCAGGGATCGGCAGGCCGAAGATCGCGCCGCCGCCGAACGCCCGGAATGCCGGATCGATGTCCCGCGGGGCGTATGCATTGCCCTGTGTAAACGTCATGACGATGCCGGTCATGATGCCCCCTGTCGCAAGCGTTGCGATGAAGGGTTGCATCCGCCCGTAGACCGTCAGAAGCCCGTTTATCGTGCCCAGCACGCAGCCCAGCAGCAGCGCGCAGGCGAACGCGCCTTCTGCCGACATGCCGTTGCCCAGCAGCAGGAGGGTGCTCAGACCGACGATCTGCATGACGGCACCGATCGAAAGGTCGATCCCGCCCACGATCAGCACCAGTGCCATCCCGATGGCAACGATGGTCAGGTAGGAGCCCTGACGGCTGAGGTTGAACAGGTTGGACGGTGTCAGGAAGAATTCCGTGAACAGCGGCCCGATGGCGAAGGCAAGCAAGAGAAAGAGGACAAGCGTCGCCTCGGACCGATATTCGCCCAACCAGCCGGCGAAGGAGCTTTCTGCGATGAGCTTTTGCATTTCAGTTCCGTTCCCACGGCGTGGTATGGACAATCGACAAGGGATCGCGCTCTGTCGTCGGCCGCGCGGGCGGCGCGGGCCGCTGACACCGGCTCGGCATGCACAAGCTGCGCGCAAGCGGCCTGCCGGTGCCGATCTGGACAGCGGGTGTCCTGTCGAAATCGATAGGAGCGGCGCCCGCCAGGGAGGAAGCGGGCGCCGCGATTTGCGCCTAAGCCGGCTGAAGGTTCAGCCTGGCCTTGCCGGCCTCATGCTGCTCGGTGATGCCGTAAATCGCGCGCGCCTCTTCCTGCGTGGCGATCGGGCGGCCCACTTCCCTGGCGATGTCCTGAACCTCCTTGAGCAGTTCGAGGTTCGTGGGGTTCCGCGCCGGATCGTAGAACAGCTCGAGGCCGGTCTTGACGTGGCCGCCCAGCTCGATCGTGCGCCGGATGACGTCGCGGGTGTCGCGGTCGCCCTCGCCCCAGATCGAGATGCACCAGTTCATCTTCCGGTCGGTCTGGGACAGCTCCTCCATCATGTCGAGATAGTAGTAGAGGCTCTCGAGCGTGGGCTCCATTCCGGACGTTCCGATCGCCTGGGTCGAGGTCAGCGCGTAGGGGCCGATCAGGTAGAAGTCGATGAACGACCCCGGCGTGGACATGCCGCGGTTGACGTAGTGCATGGCGAGCCGGAGCTGGCCCGGTTCGTAGACGCCCCAGATGATGCTCATCTTGTTGGCGAGCGCCTGATCCACCTGGCCGGCCACCTGCTTGTAGTTCCAGCCGTATTCCCGGCCTTCGATATGGCCCTTCTCGTTCACGTCGAAGGCGAACAGGTTGATGCCGGTATCTATGCAGGAAATGTTGACGTTGTGGGTCTTGTGAAGGATCCCGCTGTGCTCCGTGCCGAACTGGTCTTCCGTCAGGAGCTCGCGGTTGCACGTGGTCGGATACCAGACAACGTCGGGACGCTGGCGCAGCACTTCGTCGAAGACGGGATGATAGTCCTCCGCCGCCGCCTGGCCGTTCAGGTCGAAGTTGCTGTTGTGGGTGTGGATGCAGCACGCACCGGCGTCCCAGCAGGCGATCGCGTCGTCAATCACTTCCTGGTAGGTGCGGGGCGTGTTGGGGTTCATCTCTTTCGTACGCTCGCCATTGAGATGGCTCTCGATGATAAGCGGGGTATCCCAGCCGGGCTTGCGGCTCTCGAATCTGTTCAGCGAAAGTGCCATGGCTTGGCCTCCTTCCTCGGATTTCGGTGTTATTCGCAGGTGCCCTCGGGGAGCCATTCGGCGGCGTTCGCCTGCGTGATGAGGGGCGGCTGATACCAGATGTGGGGATCGACGACGGCTCCTTCGGCGACGGCCAGCGCCGCGTCGACCACGGCGGTCATATCGGATTCCCAGAAAACGGAGGCTTCGGCGGCAGCGCCCTTCTTGATCTCGCAAACGAGATCGGCCTGGCCGTCGACGCTCACCATGACGACCTCGTCTTCACGGCCGGCTGCGCGCAGCGCGGCGAGAACGCCCATCCCCATTTCGTCGTTCATCGCGTAGATGCCGTCGATCTCAGGGTTGGCCTGAAGCAGGTCGACAGTCGCTTGCATAGCCGGCATGCGGATCCAGGCACCGGCCTGCTTGCCCACGATCTTGATGCCGGGATACTCTTCCAGCGCCTCGAGGAAGCCGCCGAGGCGGAATTCGTAGTTCGAGGATTCGACCACGCCCTCGACGACGATGATGTCGCCCTCGCCGCCCAGGGCCTCGCCCAGGTACTCGCCGAGGATCTTGCCGTTGTACCAGTCGTCGGGGCTGATGAACGAGGTGTACTCGATGTGGTCGGCCTCGTCGTCGGGGATGCCCGAGTTGTTGATGATGAGCGGAATGCCGGCGGCATTCACGGCCTCGTAAGCCGGATAGACAGCGGTGCCCGACAGGCTCGAGACGATCAGAACGTCGGGCTGGCGCTGGATCAGGCTCTCGATGTTGGCGATCTCGACGCCGACGTCGCCGTTACCTTCCGTGACGAAGCAGGTCACGTTGGTGTACTTCTCGCAGTTCTCCTTGAAGGTCTCGACCATGTTGATCCGAACCGGGTGGTTCATCACCACCTGCGAGAACGCCAGGCGGATCGGCTCGCCGGAGCCGTAGACCCCCGCGGCCTCGCCCTCGCGTGCCTTGGCGGTGAACTCCTCGAACGTCATGTGGTTCGGATGGTTCAGGATCTCCTCCGGCGTCGGATCATAGGCCGACATGAAGGTCACGCCCTGGGCGTGCGCCGCCAGTGCGAAGGCGCTGATGAAGGCGGCGCCGCCGAGGGGCAGAAGACTGCGCCCGATTTTGTTGGTGCAAGACATGGTTTTCTCCTCCGTTGATTCTCAGGGACTTGTGGGTTCAGGCCGACCCCACGAGCAGCTCGGGCTCGCGCGTCGGACAGGAATTCATGAAGTTGACGATCTGATCGAAATTCTCGATCCCGGCCTGCGAACCAAGGCCGGTCGCGTTCAGAGCCGACATGGCCGAAGCGAACCTAAGCGCTTCCTCGGGTTTCATCCCGCGGACGAGCGCGATCGCGATGCCGGCGTTGAAAATGTCGCCGCACCCGCAGGTGCATTTGACGGGAATGTCATGCGCGGGCACCTGGATACGGGTGCCGTCGCGATGGTGGTAATAGGCGCCGTGCTCGCCGAGCGTGAAGATGCAGCACTCGGCCCCCTTCTCGAGGAAGAAGGAAACCATGCGGCGGATGTCGGACATGCCCGACAATGCCTCTGCCTCTTCGATCGAAGGGATGAAGTAGTCGGTATAGGGTAGCACCGCCTCGACGTCGGGCAGATCGGCCTGCGATCCGGCGAAGACGTCGACTGTCGTGATGACGCCGCGCGATTTCGCATGGGCCATGAGCCGGGCGGTGCCCTCGCCGTCCATCGCATCCATCAGGCCGACGCCGCCAAGGTGCAGGACACGCGTATCGGTCACGGCGTCGAGCTCGGCCGCCTCGACGGTGAGCACGCCCGTCGCACCCTTGACGTGAAGCGCGGGGCGCGAGCCGTCCTTGCGCGTGGCGACGATGGAGGTAGCAGTCGGAGTACCCGCGTAGCGCTTCATCAGCGTCGTATCGACGCCGAAGTGCTGGAGGCGCTGCAGCACCCAGTCCCCCGTCAGGTCCTGGCCCACGGCGCCCACGGCAGCGGTGTTCAGCCCGGCCTTCGCGGCGGCGATTGCCGCCGCACCCGCGGCCCCGGACACGGCGATCGTCATCTCGTCGATGAAGTAGGTTCCACCGCCGGGCGGGATGCCGGTGCACGGCCAGCCCAGGCAATCGAAGGTATAGAACCCGACGGATGCGTAGTCGTGTGGCAACGGATCGACCCTCCCTGCGTCGTTGTTGGTAGACGATTATGGATTTTTGTCTTTTCGTCAATCAAAATGTTCAGTATATTTTTCAAGGTTCTAGCTGGATTCGCAACTTTCGGAGCCAAAAATGCTAGACCTTCGGCTCAGATCGGCCTATGCAAAACGAACAAAATGCATCCGGGAGTTACTATTGTGAAGGCCGCCATCCTGCATGCCCCCAACCAGATCTCACTTTCTGAAACCGACGGGCCGCGAATCGCGCCGGGCGACCTTCTGCTGCGGGTTCGCGCCGCGACAGTGTGCGGGACGGATATTCGAATCTTTCGGGGGCGCAAGACCAGCGGCGTCCGGTATCCATCCATCCTGGGCCATGAATTCGCCGGCGAGATCGTCGACACCGGCGGGCGGCCCGAGTTCTCGGTTGGCGAGCGCGTCGGGGTCTGCCCGGCGATTCCCTGCGGGCATTGCCATCGCTGCAAGAACGGTGCCGAGAACCTCTGCGCCGAGGGCATGAACTTCGGCTACGAGCTCGACGGCGGCTTCGCCGAACTGGTCCGCATACCTGCGAAGGCGGTCGAGGGCGGCAACCTGCGCCGCCTGCCTGCAACGATGGGCTATGGCGAAGCCGCGTTGATCGAGCCGCTGTCGTGTGTGCTCAACGGCCAGGAGAAGGTCGGCCTCGGCTTTGCCGACACTGTCGCCGTCATCGGCGCGGGCCCGATCGGCCTCCTCCACGTGCTGCTGGCCACCCAGCGCGGCGCGGCGAGAATCATTGTTTCGGACCCGAACGAACACCGCCGCGAGGCGGCCCTGCGCTACGGTGCCGATGTGGCCGTCGACCCTAATGCCGAGGATGTCGCCGGCCGTATCCACGCCGTGACTGACGGCCGCGGCGTGGATGTCGCGATCTGCGCCATCGGCGTGCCGGCGCTTGCGCGGCAGGCGGTCGATTTCGTTGCCCATGGCGGGCGGGTCAGTCTGTTCGCGGGCTTCTCCAAGGGGGAAGTATCCGAGATGGACGTCAACGCGATCCACTACAATGAGATCAAGGTGACCGGAGCCTTCGGCCTCAGCCGGCGGAACTTCGACGACGCGTTCAGCATGGTTGCCTCGGGCCGCATGAAGGTGGCGCCGCTCATCACCGACACCTTCGCACTCGACGATGCCCCCCGCGCCTTCGAGGTCGCCGAGAGCGGAGCGGCGATCAAGGTGATGATCGAGAATGAATGAGGCGCAGGATATCGACGTTCTCATCATCGGGGGCGGCATCAACGGCTGCGGCACATTCCGGGATCTTTGCGCGCAGGGCGTGAACTGCATTCTTGTCGAGCGCGAGGATTTCTGTGCCGGCGCCTCGGCCGCATCCTCGCGGCTGATGCACGGCGGGCTGAAGTATCTCGAGACGGGTGAATTCGGCCTCGTCCGGGAGTCGCTCGTCGAGCGGAACCGGCTGCTGGAGAACGCCGGCCACTACGTGACCGCCCTGCCAACCATCCTTCCGCTGCGCTCGCGCTTTTCGGGGATCCTGCCCTCGGCCAAGCGCTTCTTCGGCCTCAAGGCGGGCCTCACCGATCGGGGCTCACTCATTACCCGTGCCGGGCTTCTGCTCTACGATTTCTACGGGCGCCGTCACCGGTCGATGCCCTTCCACAAGATCCTCCGGCGACCGGCGCTTGACCAGCGCGTGCGCGGGCTCGATTCGGGCATCATCGCGGCAGGGCTCTACTACGAAGGACAACTGAGCCATGCCGAGCGCCTCGGGCTCGAACTCGTGCTGGACGGGGAGCGACTTAACCCCGGCTCCGAAGCGCTCAATCATGCCGCGGTGACGGCCACCGCTGGCGATACCGTGACCTTCCGGCGCGGCGACACCATCCGGACGGTCCGCCCGCGCCTCATCGTGAATGCCGGCGGGGCGTGGATCGACAAAGTGAACCACGCCCTGGGGCTGAAGACCGCGCTTATGCGTGGCTCGAAGGGATCGCACATCGTCGTCGAACATCCCGAGCTTCTTGCGGCCCTGAACGGTCACATGATCTATTTCGGCACCGCGGACGGGCGGGTGAACCTTTGCTACCCCTTTCAGGGCCGGGTCCTGATCGGCGCGACCGACATCCCCGTGGAAAGCCCCGACGGGGCCAGCTGCGACGCCGAAGAAGTAGCCTACATGCTGCGCTCGGTTGCAGAGATCTTTCCAGACCTCGATGTGACGGAAGAGCACGTCCGTTTCCGCTTTTGCGGAGTGCGCCCGCTCCCGCGCGCCGATGGCGACATCGGCCTCGTCACGCGGGATCATTCCGTCGCGGAACTCACCTTCGGTACGTCCACCCCGGTGTTGTGCCTGATCGGCGGGAAGTGGACGACCTTCCGCGCCTTCTCCGAGCAGGCCACACTCCGGATTCTGGACCATCTCGGGCGACCGCGCCGCACCGGCACCACCGACATGGCGATCGGCGGTGGCAAGGATTTCCCGAGGAGTGCCGCGGCCCGGGCCCGCTGGATCGAGCGCGTCTCCACCTCCTCCGGACTTGCCGGCGACCGGATAGAGGTCCTGCTCTCGCGCTACGGCACCAAGGCCGAGGAAATCGCCGCGGCCTGCCGGGGCGAAACCCGGCTCGTCACCTTGCCCGATTATTCCGCCGAAGAAATCGGGACACTTTGCCGGACCGAGCGGGTGGAGACACTGGCCGACCTGCTGCTCCGGCGCACCCTGATCGCCGTGTCGGGGCGCCTGACGCCCGGGGTCGTGTCCGAATGCGCGGGCATCGCGGGCCGCGCGCTCGGCTGGCCCGAGCAACGGCAACGGCACGAAGCCGCGGCGATCCCCCTGGGAGAGCCGGCCGCGTTTGCGCGGGAGGTGCCGTGCGCGGCGCGGAGTATCCCGGCATGAAGGCACCTCGCGCGGCTCACCGAGTCTTTTGAAAACGGGGTCATATTTAGGGAGGCCTGCAGAAATGCCCGAAGTTCACGATCACACCGGCGCGCCAGTGAAACACGGGCGCGCTCGGGTCAACGGCATCCGCATGCACTACATCACCGCCGGAGAGGGCGAACCACTGCTGCTGGTCCACGGCACCCCCAAGACAAGCTACTACTGGCACAAGCTCTTTCCGCTGCTCACCGAGCGTTTCACGGTTGTCGCCCCCGACCTTCGCGGTTTCGGCTACACCGACAAGCCGCCTGTGAGCGAGGGCTACGACAGCCGCACGAACGCACGCGACCTTGCAGAGTTGATGAGCTTCCTCGGCCACGAGACATTCCATGTCCACGGCGAGGACCGCGGCGCGGAATTCGCCTATGTGCTCGCCGCAACCGAACGCGCGCGGGTCAGGACGCTGTCGTTCTGCGAGATGCTGCTTTCCGGCGAGGGGCTGGAGGAGGCCTCGTTCTTCACGCCCGAGAACATTTCCGCCCAGTTCCAGCAGAACGGGGTGTGGGTCTGGCACATCCCGTTCTTCTGGATTCCGCACCTGCCCGAGATGCTCATTTCGGGAAAGGAGCGCGAGTTCTGGGAGTTCTGGATAAAGGCGGAAACCTGGAACCCGAACGCCATCACGGAGGAAGCCCTGGCCGAATGGGTATCCTGCCTGAGGGCACCCGGCGGTCTGCGCGGCACGCTCGAGACGTATCGAGCGGCGTTCCGAAACGCCGAGATCGTCCGCGAACTGCGCGGCGAGAAGCTGACACTCCCGATCATGACGGTGGGCGCACCCGAGTTCTTCGGCCCGCTCGTCGAGGCGCAAATGGCGCGGCTTTCGAACGGTGTCGAGAAGGCGGCCGTCTTCGAGGAGTGCGGGCACAGCCTCGCGCTCGAGGCGGAGGACAGGCTTGCCGGCATGCTCACGGAATTCATGCTTGCTCGCTGACTCGGCGAGGGCCGGCAGCCCAGAGCCTCGAAGGCCGCTCGACGCGGCCGATATCGCGCGCAACCGCCAGCGACCCCGGGTGGGCGCCACAACTGGCATGAGTGAACGTAAAGCCATCTTATCGGATATATGTTCCAAATACTCGGAAATCTGCCCCTTAATCGACCGGTATCTTGCACAACATTATTGACATGTGAACATTAGTTCTAGATGGTCGCGGCATGTTCATCGCCACGAAGGATTGGAAAATGGCCTCCAACATCGCGCTGACGGGGCTCGCGAAAGACCTCGCCGCACGGGCCGCATCGGGCAAACCGGTGCGCATCGGACTTATCGGATCCGGTGAGATGGGAACCGACATCGTGACCCGCACCGCGATGATGGACGGCGTGGAATTGGCGGCGATTTCAGAACTCAACGTCGCGAACGCGCACAAGGCGGTATCCATCGCCCACCGGGAGGACGGGCACAGCCGGGAAGCAACGTCGACAGACGGCCTGAACGCCATCATCGAAAACGGTCAGACAGCGATCACCGACAACGCCGACCTGATCCTCGAATCGGGGCTCGTGGACGTGGTCATCGACGCGACAGGGATTCCTGCCGTCGGCGCCGAGATCGGTCTGCGCGCCATGGAACGCGGCAAGCATCTGACCATGATGAACGTCGAGGCCGATATCACCATCGGGGCGTACCTGCGCAGCGAAGCCGAACGGCTCGGCGTGGTCTACTCTCTTGGTGCCGGCGACGAGCCGTCGTCGTGCATGGAGCTGATCGAGTTCGTCACTGCGATGGGGCACAAGGTTGTCTGCGCCGGCAAGGGCAAGAACAACCCGCTCAACTTCGACGCAACTCCCGATGCCTACCGGGCCGAGGCCATCAGTCGGAACATGAACCCACGCCTGCTGGTGGAGTTCGTGGACGGCTCCAAGACTGCCGTGGAAATGGCGGCCATCGGCAACGCCACAGGCCTCGTGCCGGACGTCGACGGCATGCACGGGCCGGCCGCCGGCCCCAAGGAACTCGCCAAGGTCCTGATCCCGCGCAAGGACGGGGGAATCCTCTCGGGCATCGGCAAGGTGGATTACTCCATTGGCAAGGGCGTCTCTCCTGGCGTCTTCTGCATCGTGGAGGCAGAGCATCCGCGGATTCACGAGCGGATGAAGGACCTCAAGATGGGCGATGGCCCGTACTACGAATTCATCCGCCCCTATCACCTGACCTCGCTCGAGGTTCCTCTCACATGTGCCCGCGCGGTGCTCTACGGCAAGGCCGACATGGCCCCGCTCAGGCAGCCGGTCGTCGAGGTCTGCGCGCTGGCCAAGAAGGATCTCTCGCCCGGGGAAACGCTCGATCAGATCGGCGAATACAGCTACCGCGCCTGGGCGATGGAGGTTTCCCGCGCGCAGGAGGCCGTCGCCCTGCCGGCGGGCATGCTCACCGGTGCAAAGGTCACCGCACCGATCAGGAAGGGCGAGCTCATCACCACCATGAACGCGAGACTGCCCGAAAACCGGCTGGTGGAGCTTCGCCGGCGGCAGGACGAGATGCTCTATGGCAAGGATCTGCTGAAGGCCGGAGACCTGATCGATGTCTGACATCGCAAAAACCAACAAGCCCTACGCGATCCGCACCTACTCGGCCGAGCGGCTGAAGGACGCGCTGAAGAAGATGTACCTGATCCGCAAGTTCGAGGAGGGCGCGGAGGAAAGCTACATGCGCGGCCTCATCCACGGCACCATGCACCTCAGCATCGGGCAGGAGGCCTCGGCCGTCGGATCATGCATGTCGCTGACCGACGAGGACAAGATCACCTCGACCCACCGCGGGCACGGCCATTGCGTTGCGAAGGGGGCGGAGCTTTCACGGATGTTCGCCGAGTTCTTCGGCAAGGAAACGGGCTATTGCCGGGGCCGTGGCGGCTCGATGCACATTGCCGACCCGTCCAAGGGCAACCTCGGTGCCAACGGGATCGTTGGTGGCGGGCTTCCAATCGCCGTCGGGGCCGCGCTCTCGGCCAAGCGGCTGAACACCGGAGCGGTAACCGTCTGCTTCTTCGGCGACGGCGCGAACAACGAGGGCGCATTCCACGAAGCGCTCAACATGGCCAAGGTATGGGCCCTGCCGGTGGTGTTCGTCTGCGAGAACAACAAGTACGGCATGTCCACCTCCACCGAACGCTCAACCGCGGTCAGGAACGTCGCCGAACGAGCCGCCGCCTACGCCATGCCAGGCGTCACCGTGGACGGAAACGACTTTTCAGCAGTGACCGAGGCCGTGGATGCCGCGGTCGCCCGGGCACGCGCCGGCGAGGGGCCGAGCCTTGTCGAGAACATCACCTACCGCTGGCGCGGTCATTCCAAGTCGGACCGGAACCGGTACCGCACAAAGGAAGAAATTGCCGAGTGGCAGCAGCGCGACCCCATCGTCGCCATGGGCAAGATGCTCATGGACCACAAGATCGCCTCGCAGTCGGAAATCGCGTCGATCGAGGCCGAAACAGCCAGGATCATCGAGGACGCCATCGCCTTTGCGACAGAAGGGCCGGACCCGAAGATCGAAGATGTCGCCCGCGACGTCTACACGGAAAGGGCCATGGCATGAACGCACTCGGCAAGACCGGCCTTCGCGAGATGTCCTACGCCGAAGCGATACGCGAGGCGATGGATATGGCCATGGGTCGCGACGCGCGCGTGATCCTCATGGGCGAGGACATCGGCGTCTATGGCGGCGCCTTCGGTGTCACCGGCGACCTGATCGAGAAATACGGCCCCGACCGGGTGATGGATACGCCGATATCCGAACTCGGCGGCGCGGGTGTGGCTGTGGGGGCAGCCATGACCGGGCTGCGGCCGATCTTCGAATTCCAGTTCTCCGACTTCGCCACCCTCGGGATGGAGCAGATCGTCAACCAGGCCGCAAAGATCCGCTACATGCTGGGCGGCGCGGTTTCTGTGCCGCTGGTCATGCGTTTTCCGTCCGGTTCCGGAACCGGGGCCGCTGCACAGCACAGCCAGAGCCTCGAGGCCTGGACAGCCCACGTGCCCGGCCTGAAGGTCGTACAGCCCGCCACCCCGGCCGATGCCAAGGGGCTGCTTCTGGCCGCTATCGAAGATCCAGACCCGGTGATGATCTACGAGCACAAGATCCTCTACAAGATGAAGGGGCATGTGCCCGAGGGCCACTACACGACACCCATCGGCAAGGCCGCGATCGTGCGCGCGGGCGAGGACGTCACGATCGTTGCGACCGCCATCATGGTGCACAAGGCCCTCGAAGCTGCAGAAACGCTGATGGCCGAAGGTATCGAAGCGGAGGTGGTCGACCTGCGCACGGTCCGTCCGATGGACAGGGACACGGTGCTGGCCTCGGTGCGCAAGACCGGGCGGTTGATCTGCATCTACGAGGGCGTGAAGACCCTTGGCGTCGGCGCCGAGGTTTCGGCCATGGTGGCCGAGAGCGATGCCTTCGATTTTCTTGATGCACCCATCGTCCGGCTGGGCGGTGCGGAGTGCCCGATCCCCTACAACCCCGAACTTGAGCGGGCAGCCGTTCCGCAGGTTCCCGCAATTCTCGCGGCCGCCCGCGACATCGCGCGGGGCCGGATCTGATGCCCACCGAAGTCATCATGCCCAAAGTCGACATGGACATGGCCTCGGGCAAGATCCTCACCTGGCACGTTGGCGAGGGCGAACGAGTCGCCAAGGGAGACCCGCTGTTCGATATAGAAACCGACAAGGCCGCCATGGAAGTGGAGGCGCCGGCGGACGGCTTGCTGCATCACACCGCGCCCGAGGGCATGGAAATCCCCATCGGAACACCCTGTGCCTGGCTCTACGCCGACGGCGAGGAAGTCAGGAGTCAGCCCCGGCCGTTCGGAGGAACCGAGAGCGCCGGAGAGCCCCCGGCCACGCCAGACAGACCGGCAGAAGTACCGCCCGAAAGCGTCGCTGGTCCGCCCGAGCCGGCGCCAGGTGAGGCCGCGGAAGCCACGCCGGAAGAGCGACCGCTCTCCGATCCAAGCGCGGCAGGTGTTCGTGCCACGCCACGCGCTCGTGCGCTTGCGGGTCGGGCCGGATTGGACATGTCCGCGGTAGCGGGCAGCGGCCCGCGGGGAAGGGTGCAGGCGGATGACGTGCGCCGGGCGCTGCAGGCAGCCGCGCCGGCGCCTTCCGCCTTCCGCCCGGAAACCGGCGCCCTCGCCGTAAGTCGCGGCAAGAGCGGCACCGGAACGCCGGTCGTGCTCATCCACGGGTTCGCCAGCGACGCAACATCGTGGGCGCCGGTCGAGGCGCATCTGAAGCACCGCCCGCTGATCCGCATCGAGCTTCCCGGGCACGGTAAGTCTCCCAAGCTGGGCATCGACGGTTTTGCAGATCTCGTGAGGGAAATGCGTCGGGCCTTCGACGGACTCGGGACCGAGAAGGTGCACATGGTGGGCCACAGCCTCGGCGGAGCCTTGGCCATCGCACTGGCCGACACACGCCCAAGGCGGCTGGCATCGCTGTCCCTGATCTCGCCGGCCGGGCTCGGCCCAGAGATAAACGGCAACGTGCTTGCCGGCATTTGCAAGGCCACTCGTGCAGAGAGCCTCGGCCCCTGGTTGCGCTGCCTCGTGGCGAACGAGGATATCGTCACCGACAGCTACGTGCGGCTGGCGATGGCCGCGCGCGCCGAACCGAACCAGCGCGCCGCGCAGACGTCCCTCGCCGATGCGCTGTTTCCAGACGGGGTCCAGGCCTTCGATCTGCGTGCCGCGCTCGACAGGATCGAGACGCCGACCCGGATCATCTGGGGCAAGCGGGATGCCATCATTCCGTGGCAGCATGCGTTGCGCGCGCCCGGGCGGATGGCCCTTCACCTGTTCGACGGGATCGGGCACATGCCGCAGATCGAATGTGCGGATGCTGTCGGCTCGATCATCAAGGCAGATGTCTGAACAATCGTGCGTTGCCGCGGACCGGGCAGTTTCGCTATGCCTATGGCCACCCCAGACACGCCCATCCAACCGGAGCAGACCCATTTCGAAATCGCAGAACCAGCTTCGGATCAGGGCGGCCTGGCTCTACTACATCGAGGGGATGACGCAGTCCGACGTGGCCAAGAAGCTGGGCGTCAACCGGATCATGGTAACGCGACTTCTGTCCGAGGCCCGAAAGCGCGGCGAGGTGGTTATCCGGATCAAATCCGATCTCACGGGGCTGATCGAGTTGCAGCAGCAACTCGAGGAGAGGTTCGGCCTGCACAGGGCGATCCTCGCGCCGCTCGAGGATGGATCGGATGACCCGACCCGGGTAATCGCCGCCGCGGCCGGGGAATACGTGACCGAGCTGATGGCCAACGGAATGACCGTCGGGGTCGGCTGGGGCAAGACGCTTCACACCATGCTGCCCTACATCGAAGCAAAGGCCCTTGCCGATGTGCGGGTGGTTTCGCTCCTTGGCAGCATCGCGCAGGCCAAGCGCTTCAACCCGGCCGAATTCGCCTGGCAGTTCGCGGAGCTCTTCGAGGCAGAAGGCTACCTGATCTCCGCACCGGCCGTGGTCGACTCTGCGCAGACCCGCCATGCGCTCCTTGAGCGGTGCGGCCTCGATCAGATCCTGCAGCTGGCCGAGGCCTGCGACGTTGCCCTTCTTTCATGCGGCGGCATTTCCGCCGTCACCACATCCTACCGATCGGGCCACATCACGGAGTCCGACCGCCAGACGCTCGCGGCTGCAGGTTGCGTGGGCGACATCCTTTACCACTTCCTCGATGCCGATGGCGGGCTGGTCGATCACCCCGTGAATTCGCGCTCGATCTCGATGCCGCTCGAACGCCTGAAAAGGATTCCCCAGAAGGTCCTGATCTCCGGAGGTGCCGACAAGATCGCGATCATGCGGGCCACGCTCAGCTCGATCAGCCCAAGCGTGCTGATAACCGACGAAGTGACGGCGCGCGCACTCCTGGAAAAGTCGGATGCCCCGTCCGAGCCCCTCGCAGCACTCGACTGACCCCGCACCCACAACGGACGATCGTTTGCATGGCTGACCACAACGTGACCATTCCCGAAAGCCCGGTCGGGCGGTGTCCGTGCCATCCGCCTCGATTGCATGGGCGCGGGATGCTATCGTTTCCGGGAACGGGTTGAACTCGCCATGTCGAAACCATCCGCACGAAGCCTTGCGAACGGCCTCCAGATGCCCTTGCGGGACGCGCTGCGCGGGGTCGCCACGCTCGCGGATGCAACCGAGGATATGCTGGAGCCCGCCGCCCAGCTGCTTCCCGAACCGCTCAGATCGCGGTTTCGGCACGCGCTGGCCTCGCTAGAGCGCGCAGGAAAGCGCCTCACGCACGCACCGATCGAGATTGATCAGATCGATACCGCCGCGGGCTTTCTGCAATCGGACACCACCGGCGCGCCAGGGGCCGGCACCTGCGCCAGCGTGCTGGCCTATGCCTGGAAGCACCTGCACGAGGCCGGCTCGGGGCATCGGCACATGATCAGCGAGACGATCCTCGCCGAAAGGCTGCACCGGGCGCGCCAGAAGTCGGGCGCGGAAGGCGTGGAGTTCGCCGCCGCGGCCCTCGCCGGTGTTCGCGGCTCTTCGGCCATCGGCCTCATGCCAGGGCTGGCGCGCAGCACCTCACGCGAGGAGCGGGCCGAAATCGATCTCGACCTCTTGACCATCGGTGTCTGGCTTCTCGCCGCGCGGGCCGAGACGAAGGCCCACGAGGAAAAGCTGCTGGATCTGTCGAAGGCGCTCGTGCGCGCATTGCACCAGGATGCGCAAGTCGCGTTCCAAGATGCGCCGTCCCTCGTCCGCTTTCTCGTCGACACGTCCGCGCATCTCTAGGAGCCCCGTCCATGACCCTCCCAGAAACTCCGCAACCGGCACAGCCCTTGCGAAAATCCGCCCAGCGCCTGCGCTGGTTCGTGGACGCGTTCGAACGGCAGGTCAGGAATACCGAGACCCAGACAGGCAACACCTTCACCATAGATCGCGGAACCCTCGCGCAGGTTTTCGCGGAGTGGCTGCGCGCCTTCGAGGCTCAGAAGCCAGCCAACGAGGCCGACAAGCCGGCCTATGTGGGCTTCGCCGCCGGGCTGATGCTGCGGACACTCATCAGGCACAAGCCGGTGGCACTGTCCTCACGTCCCGAAGGTGCCGACGACTCGAACCCCGCGTATTTCTGGCCGGAGGGATACCTCTACGTCGCGTTCTGCCTGAATGTCCGCGGCCTCGTCCTGCAGGCGGACTATCATTCCGAACAGCACCCCAGCGATGCGCTGAACGAGCCGCGCACGTGGTGGAGCTTTCGCGAGAATGTCGAGCAAGACCCGTCGCTGGCCATTGCCTTCCTCGATCTCTTCGCCGGGGACGAACCCGAGTGGACGATGCCCGATCTGTTCAGAACGGGCCATGTCCGCGAGATCGCAGGGCAGTTCTACACCCCGCGCGCCATCGAATCCGACGAGGCGTAACCGGGCGGACCGCCCGCATTGCGGGGCCTTTCGCGAACGGATCAGCCCGCTTTGCCTCGGCTCGCTGCCAGCCCTTTCACCGGCACCATTCGGCGGGAAGATACCTCCCTGCACCGGGCGCGGCCGCGGGGCGTTGGCGCCGTGCCCGGTCAGGCCGGCGCGCCTGCGGCAAGGAACTCGAGCGTCGCATCCATCACCCGCTCGAACGTCGGGTCGCTGCCGATCAGGAAGGTGTTCGAGCTGTCCACCTCCACGAACTCGGCCGACGGAATGCCGGCGGCCACCTTCCTGCCCTCTGCGGCCGGGTGAACGGCACATAGTCGCGCATGGATCACCCTCGTGGGCGCCCGGACGTGCTGCAGGTCGTTCAACACGTCGAAACGGTCGATCAGCATCCGTTGAAGCAGCGCGGCATCGGCCGTTCCGGAATGCGAGATGAGTCCGATGATCTCGGTGATTTCCTCGGCCGACGCCATGGGCAGGGTCATCGTGGCCCAGGCACGCATGAACCCGTTGCCCGGATCGCCCCATGCGCCGCTCTTGAGGAGCGCGATGAACGGATCGCTCCCGGCTTCGGGCGGCGCGTTTTCCCGCATCGCCCGGCCCCGCGCATAGGCGTTGTGCAGCACGAGGCGTGCGACGCGTTCGGGAAAGCGCGCCGCGCACCTTATGGCCACCGCGGCCGATTGCAGCGTCGCGACGACGGGGAAGCGCTCGAGGCCGGCGGCATCGGCAACGGCGAGCATGTCGGCCACGTGATCGTCAATCGTGTTCTCAGGCCGCAGCGGATCGGATAGCCCGGACCCCCTGATGTCGTATCGCACGAGGCTGTGCCGCTCGGCGAGCATGCAGAGAGCCGGGCTCAGGAGGGGGCTCGCCCAGTCCAGCTCGAGGTGGCTGAAATGGTGCCATGCGAAAAGAACCGGCGGCCCCTGCCCGGCGCGCGACCATGCCACGCTGTTGCCGTCGGGCGCGCGGGTATAGCGGATGACCTGGCCCATTCGCGCCGACCGCGGCGCGGACGCCGCCGCATCCTCCACCGTCACCTCGGCCACCAGCCGGAAGCCACGGCGAGACACCGTGCGGATGACCGACTGGTCGCGGCCATTGTCGCCAACTGCGGCGCGGGCGGCGGAGACGCGGGCGCTGATCGTTGCATCCGAAACGATGCGCCCCTCCCAGACAGCGTCGATGAGTTCGTCCTTCGTGACCGTCGCGCCGGCACGCGCGGCGAGGGCATGGAGCAAATCGAAGACCTGCGGTTCGACGGGCACGACCGCACCGGCCCGGCGCAACACATGCGCCTCCAGATCCAGCTCGCAATCGGCAAACACGATCTTCATGGCGCGATCCTGCGCGCTGGATCGTGCGGCCTCAAGCACTTCGAAGGTTTTCCCAAGAGTTCTCGTGCAAACCGCAAGGCGGCCTTCAAGCGCGGCGAGGCGGTTCGTGCAGGATGAACCTCGCAACGCATGGAGGACAACATGACCGAACCCCAGGACATCCGCCGCCGCCCCGACGGCTCCATCGACACCGGCTTCTACATGGCGCGGGGAAGGCGCCTGCGCAGCGAGGCCGCACACGACATGGCCGGCTCGGCCCTCGGGCAATCGCGCGGCGTGTTCGCGGCGCTCGTGATGCTGGCGGGATCCCTTCCCTTCTTCCGGGGGCAGGGCTAGCCCGCACGCGCAGGCACGCGCATTACCCGTCGCGCGCTGCTGCGCCCGCCGAACCACGGCGCGGTAACGCGCAGCCCGGCGCAAGGTGCGATCGGGGAGCGTGGCGGGCGGGGCCCCGGCGCCCCCGGCTCACGCGACCGCGGCGACGCTCACGCAAGCGCGCGATCCAGCGCGCGGCCGAGCTTGCCGACCAGTTCCTCGATCTGGGCATCCTCGATGATGAACGGCGGCGCGATCAGAACATGGTCTCCCTCGCGCCCGTTCACCGTGCCTCCGGCGGGGTAGACGATGAGGCCCTCGTCCATCGCCGCGGCCTTGACGCGGGCATGCAGCTTGCGCGCGGGATCGAAGGGCCGCTTCGTGGCGCGGTCTTCCACCAGCTCGACGCCCCGGAAGAGCCCGCGCCCCCGGATATCTCCCACGTGGGGGTGCTGGGCGAAGGCCGCACGAAGGGCGGCATCGAGCCCGTCGCCCTTCTCCCGCACCCGGGCGAGGAGGCCGCGCTCCAGCACGGCGCGCACCACCGCGTGGCCCGCGGCCGCGGCAAGCGGGTGGCCGTGGTACGTGTGGCCGTGCTGAAAACTGCCCGAGCCTGCGGCGATGGCGCCGTGGACGCGCGCGGAGGCGAGCATGGCGCCGATGGGCATGTAGCCTGCCCCGAGCCCTTTCGCGACGGTGACGATATCGGGAACCACGCCGTCCTGTTCGCAGGCAAAGAGCGTTCCCGTGCGCCCCATTCCGCACATCACCTCGTCGAGGATCAGCAAGACGCCGTAACGGTCGCAGATGTCCCGGATGCGGGCGAAGTATCCCGGCACCGGCGGAACCGCGCCCGCCGTCGCGCCGACCACGGGCTCGGCGATGAAGGCCATCACGGTTTCGGGACCGAGCCGCAGGATCTCGGCCTCGAGCGTATCGGCCGCGCGCCGGCCGTAGGCCTCGGCGCTCTCGTCCTCGCGGCGCTCGCGGTACTCGAAGCAGGGCGCGACATGATGCGTTTCGGCGAGCAGCGGCGCGTATTTCTCGCGCCGCCACGCGTTGCCGCCCGCGGCGAGCGCGCCGAGCGTGTTGCCGTGATAGCTCTGGCGCCGCGCGATCAGGCGGTGCCGCCCGGGCTCCCCGATCTCCAGGAAGAACTGCCGGGCGAGCTTTATCGCGGCTTCCACCGCCTCCGAGCCGCCCGAAAGCAGGTAGACCCGCTCGATCCCCTCCGGCGCGTGCTCGGCGAGAAGATCCGCCAGGTTCTCGGCCGGCTCGGACGTGAAGAAGCCGGTGTGCGCGAAGGCGATCTCGTCGAGCTGGCGGTGGATCGCCGCGCGAACCTCGGCATCGGAGTGCCCGAGGCACGAAACCGCCGCTCCGCCCGAACCATCGAGATAGGCGCGGCCCGCTTCGTCGAAAATGTAGCAGCCTTCGCCGCGCACGGCACGCGGGAGCGGGGCCGACGAGCGGCCGAAGACATGGGACACGGGCGCCTACTCCTCGCGGACTACGAAGACGGATTGCCGGGCATGGCGCACAACACGCGCGGCATTCGGGCCCAGCAGATAATCGGAGAGCTCCGGCGTGTGCGAGGCCATGACGATCGCATCCACCTGCAGCCTGTCGGCCGCGGCGATGATCTGGTCGTAGACCCTGCCGTGCATCACGTGCGGATGCACCTCGATATCTTCGGGCACGTGCTCGGCGACCCAGGCGGTCATCGCCTCTCCAACCCGGTGCATCGCCTTCTCCTCGAAGCCGCTCTCGAAGAAGCTGCCGACCACCGAAAGCCCGAAATCGGGCACCACCGTCAGCACGTGCAGTTGCCCGCCCTCGGCATCGCACAGGCGCAGCGCCGCCGGAAGCGCCTTCGACCAGCTGGCCGGTGCCGAAAGATCGATGGGCAAGAGAACCGTCTTGAACATGGGAAGGATCCTCCCTTCGGGCCTCAGAAGGCCGGTTTGGTCTGGCGCCGGCGCTGAAGCAGCACGACGAGGCCGAGCAGCAGGAGCGCCGGGATGTAGAAGACCTGTTCGGGCAGGCGGTCGCGGGCCATCTGCACAGCTGCCAGCCGGACCGGCTCTTCGGTATAGAAATCGAAATTCATCAGCGCCTCGGCGGTTTCCGTCCCGAACATTGGCTCGTCGAGCCGCATGACGTCGCCCTCCGGCAGGAGAAGCAGGCCGGTGTTGGCGAGCCGCTCCGCGGCGGTGCCGCCGGCGGCATCCACCACGAGCGTCGTCTCGGCCATCTCGCCGGTGTTGAAATCGGGGCCGCGGATCAGCAGGCGCAGTTGTTCGCCCTCGTCCGCTTCGGCGAGGGCCGTCTCGAACTGCGCCGGCGCGATGCTGCGGAACGGGTCCTGGACCATGTCCAGCCAGACATTCGGAACGAAGAGCGTGAAGGCGACCAGCAGCAGGGCGAGGCTTTCGTGGATCTTCGATCTCGCGAGGAAATAACCCTGGGTTGCCGCCGCGAAAAGCAGCATGGCGAATGTGGCCACCACGAAGACGAACACCGCCTGAAGCAGGCCCTGCCATGTGCCGAGATCCACCCCGTAGAGGATCAGCGTGGGGTTGAAGATGAAGAGGAACGGCAGCGCCACCGTGCGCAGGCTGTAGAAGAACGCCGTGAAGCCCGTCTTGATCGGATCGCCCCCCGAGACGGCGGCGGCGGCAAAACTCGCGAGCCCCACGGGCGGCGTCACGTCGGCCATGATCCCGAAGTAGAAGACGAACAGGTGGGCCGCGATCAGCGGCACGATCAGGCCCTCCTGCGCGCCGAGCGAGACGACGACCGAAGCCATGAGCGAGGAGACGACGATGTAATTTGCCGTTGTCGGCAGGCCCATCCCGAGGATCAGGGAAAAGAGCCCGATAAGGACCAGCATCACGAAGAGGATACCGCCCGAAAGCTGCTCCACAAGCCCGGCGAGCTCCGTCCCGATGGGCGTGCGGGTGACCGTCGCCACGATGATCCCGGCCGCGGCCGTCGCCACGCCGATGCCGATCATGTTGCGCGCACCGGCGATCAGCCCCTCGCGCAGATCGACGAGCCCCCCCGCGAACTCCTCCCACATCCGCGCGCCCTGCCCCCGGAACAGGGCCTTCAGCGGGCGCTGCGTGGCGATGATCCCGATCATCAACGCCGTGGCGAAGAAGGCCGAGCGCGCGGGCGACTGCCGCTCGACCATCAGGAACCAGACCAGCACCACGATGGGCAGCACGTAGTGAAGGCCGGTGGCATAGATGTCCTTGACCTGCGGCAGCTCGATCTTCTCGGCGTTCGGGTCGTCGACCTCGAGATCGGGCTTGCGGGCGGCAATGGCCACCAGCCAGACATAGACCGCCGCCAGAAGCACCATCATCACCAGCCCGGTGAGGTCGGGCACGGCGCCCCGCAGCGCGCCCACGCCGTAGATCAGCGCGGTGAAACCCGCGCCTGCCACGGCGAAACCGATGAAGAACTTGACCAGCATCCCGATGAAGCTTCGGGCCTCGCCCAGCGCCGGCATGTCCTTCTTCAGCGCCTCGAGATGCACGATGTAGATCAGCGCGATGTAGGAGATCACCGCCGGGATGAAGGCGTGCTTGATCACCTCGACGTAGGAGATGCCGATGAACTCCACCATCAGGAAGGCGGCCGCGCCCATCACGGGCGGCATGATCTGGCCGTTGACGGAGGACGCCACCTCGACCGATCCGGCCTGTTCACTGGTGAAGCCGACGCGCTTCATGAGCGGGATGGTGAAGGTGCCGGTCGTCACCACGTTGGCGATGCTTGAACCCGAGATGAGCCCCGTCATGGCCGAGCCGACCACGGCCGCCTTGGCCGGACCGCCGCGCAGGTGGCCGAGGCCTGCAAAGGCCAGCTTGATGAAGTAGTTGCCCGCGCCGGCCTTGTCCAAGAGCGATCCGAACAGCACGAAGAGAAACACGAAGGCCGTGGAGACCCCGAGCGGGATGCCGAAGACCCCGCCGGTGTCGAGCCATTGCGCGTTGATGAGGCCGGTGAAGCTGAGGCCCTCGTGTTCGATCAGGTCGGGGATGAGCCAGCCCTGGCCCATGTAGGCATAGAGCAGGAAGAGCGAGCCGACGATGGTGAGCGCGGGGCCGAGCGCGCGCCGCGCCGCCTCGAGAAGCACCAGCAGGCCCACGGCGCCGATGACGACCTGCGCCTGGGTGGGCAGGCCGGAGCGTGCCGTCATCGCCAGCGTGTCGGAAAACCAGAAGACGTAGAAGGCGCAGAAGCCGCCGATGGCCATCAGCGCCCAGTCGGTGAGGGGCACCCTGTCGCGCGGTGAGGATTTCAGC
>CAYXOX010000001.1:0-71221 GCA_964466745.1 uncultured Rhodobacterales bacterium | reverse complement strand
TCAGCGCCGGGTAGGCGAGGAAGGAAAGAACGACGGCGAAGAAGAGATGCACCGGGCGCGTCTCGGTGGAATTCAACACCGGCAGGTACTGCGCGAACCATAGCTGCGGTTGCGCGATCCAGAGCTGGAAGAGCGACCACGCGAGGGCCAGACCGGCGATCAGCAGCGCGACGGTGCGGTTGCGCGGGTTGCGCGCGCCGCTGTCGGTCGAGGCGACGAGATCCTGAAGTTCCTCGTCGCTGAATTGGCGCCGCGAGCGCCCGTCCTGGTCCGTCATGCTCCGCACCTCGCGATTTCGTGCCTGTCGCAAATGGCCCCGGGCGAAGCCGTCTCCGCCCGGGGCCAGATCCCTACCGTTCTGTCCGACCGATCATTCGATCAGGCCGGCCTCGCGGAAGTAGCGTTCGGCGCCCGGATGCAGCGGCGCGGAAAGCCCGTCCTGCGCCATCTCGGCCGGATCGAGATTTGCGAACGCGGGGTGAAGGCTGCGGAACTGGTCGATGTTCTCGAACACGGCGGAAACGACCGTGTAGACCACCTCTTCGGGCACGTCGGCCGAGGTGACGAAGGTCGCGCCCACGCCGAAGGTCTGGGTGTCCTCTTCATTGCCGCGATACATGCCGCCGGGGATCGTCGCGGTGCGATAGAAGGGGTTTTCCTCGACGAGCGTTTCGACAGCCTCGTTGGACACGTCCACCAGCACGCTGTCGCAGGCGGTCGTCGCCTCCTGGATCGAGCCCGAGGGGTGGCCCACGGTGTAGACCATCGCGTCGATGTTGTTGTCGCACAGCGCCTGGGATTGCTCGGCGGCCTGAAGCTCGGAGGCGACGGCGAAATCGTCCATCGTCCAGCCCATCTCGGCCATCAGCACCTCCATGGTGCCGCGCTGGCCGGAGCCGGGGTTGCCGACGTTCACGCGCTTGCCCTGCAGATCCTCGAAGCTCTCGATGCCCGCATCGGCGCGGGCGACGACGGTGAAGGGCTCGGGGTGAACCGAGAAGACGGCGCGCAGATCCTCGAACGCGCCCTGCTCCTCGAAGCGGGAGCTGCCGTTGTAGGCGTGATACTGCCAGTCGGACTGCGCCACGCCGAATTCGAGCTCACCGCCCCGGATCGCGTTGATGTTGAAGACGGAGCCGCCGGTGGATTCCACGCCGCAGCGAATGCCGTGCTCCGCGCGGTCGCGGTTCACCAGCCGGCAGATCGCGCCGCCGGTGGGGTAATAGACCCCTGTCACGCCGCCGGTCCCGATCGCGATGAAGGTTTGCTGGGCCGAGACAGATCCCGCCCCGATGGCCGTGGCGGCAGCGATCGTCGCTGCCATGATGTGCTTGTTCATTATGCACTCCCCATAATCCTGGTATCTACGGGCAGAGAGACTGGAACACTCCTGCCCGAACGGTCAAGAACTCAAGTCGAAATAAAGATTCCGAATGTGTGCATTGGTTCATGAATCCGGCACGTGCCTGCGCTTCTGGCTGCGCCGCCTCGCGGAGAGGGGTCCTCACGAAACCCGGGCGCCGGGTGCGGCCTTTCCGGGACGGGAGAATTCCCGTTTCCGGCCAGAGGGCTGGCACCATGCGTGCCATGCATGGCCGGCCTGCGGTTACATTCAGGCGGAATATGCCTATCTCTGAATGCAATGTACGGCAAAGAAGGATCGACCATGACCAACCGCAGCAAGAGCATCGAAAACCTGCAGACCGCGCTGTCGATGGAGCTGACGGCCGTCAACCAGTACCTGCTTCATGCCCATACGCTCGAGGATTGGGGGCTCGACAAGCTGGCCAGCCGGATGCGCGAGGAAATGCAGGAAGAGCTCGGCCATGCAGGGAAGTTCATCGACCGCATAATGTTCCTCGGCGGCATACCCGAGATTGCGCCGTCCAAGACGCCGAAGATGGCCGAAACGCTCGCCGGCCTGTTCGAGGATGACAAGGCCGAGGAACAGGGCGCCATCGAGTTCTACAGCAGTGCCGCCCGCGATGCCGCGGACGCGAACGATATCGGCACCCGCGCGCTCTTCGAGGCCATCGTGATCGACGAGGAAGGCCACTGGGATTGGCTCGACCGCCAGCTTTCAACCCTCAAGCGCATGGGTGAGCCGGCCTTCATGTCGATCTACATGAGCGGGGAAAGCCCGGAGGCCTGAATCTCCGCCACCGGCAGAACGAACCGGCAAGGCGGCCCGGCCGCAGGCCTGCCGGGCGCGTAGCATGTTCGCGCGCGATGCCGGGCGGTCCGCGGCTCTGGACCGGCGCCGTCGGTCCCGGATTTGCAGAGCACCGTCAGGCGCCGGTGCGCCGCGCCGTCAGGCGCCCTGCGCCCCTTCGCCCTCCGCAAGGGAAGGCGGGGTGAAGGAGGCGACCTCGAAGACGTCCAGGCGCAATGGGCGCACCATGTCGCCCATTGCGTGGTCCACCGCCTGCAGGGCCTCTTCGGGAATGGATTTCCACGCGGCCTCGTCGGTCCAGACAATGGCCGCGCAGATCTCGTCGGGCCGATCCCGGTGCAGCCACACCGATTTCGAGACGAAGCCTGGCTGGCGAGAGAGAAAGGCCGTCCAGGTCTGGGCGTCCACCTCGAGCCAGGCCTCCCTGTCTTCAGGGCTCACGGTGAAGGTGAGGTATTCGACAATCATCGGGTATGCTCCCTTGTGCGGTCCCGCCTGGAGAGAAGCCGATAGGCCATCCGCTCGGCATGGTCGAGATAGCCGGCCCGGTCGGCCGCGCGTCCGCGGTCCAGCCCGTAGCAGCCCACCCAGGTAAAGCTGGCGCCGGCGGCACATCGCTGGCGAACGCGCCTGGCAAGAAACCTGCGGCCGGCCTTGCCGCTCAGCCAGTTGCTCCACCGGCTGCCGCCATGGGTAACGAAACAGATGATGTGCTCGACATGGGCAAGCTCGCCGCGCAGCGCCGCGGTAAGCCAGGCCGAAAGCATCGCCGGCTGCGTACTCCACCAGGTCGGATACACGAAGACGAGTGTACGTGCCGCTTTGAGGGCCTCGGAGTGGGCCGTGGGAAGCGGGGCGGCAGGTTCGAAGCCGTCGCCGTGGAGATCGAGGGTTGCGTGTTGCAGGTTGCGCGCTTCCAACACCCCGACGACCCGATCGAAGATCGCGCCGCAGAAGCTCTCCCTGAGGGGATGGGCGAAGACGACGAGCACCGACATCGCTAAAGTGCCCTGCCGACGCGCTGCACGAAGGCTTCCGCCGCTGCCTTGCCCGCCGTTCCCGAATCATTGAGCGTGAGCCAGGTGCCCCGCGTGAAGAATCCAAGGGTCGGCCGCAGGGTGCGCATGAGCACGAGCCGGCCCGGATCCCCGGCCCGGCGTGTCACGCGGGCCGGTTCGTCGTGCAGGACGACGCCGGCGATGCCCCCGATCGGGCAGGTGCGCGCCCCGCCGACCCTGCCCTCCTCCATCGAGAAACCGACGCCCGGAACGAGGACGCGCTCCATCCACGCCTTGAGCACGCCAGCCAGCGCGCCGTTCTCGCTGGCATAGACGAAGACGAGGCTTCCGCAGCCTTGCAACCGTTCGGCGTGCTCGCGCGCCTCTTCGGTGACGAGCGGCCGAGGCCCGAAATAGGCGCGCCGTTCCTCGGCCGAGAGAAACGGGCGAAACCCGGAAAGATCGAGCGCCTCGACCCGCTCGTGCCGCCGACCTAGGGCCTCGCACGCGGCCTCCACGAGCCGCGGGATCAGCGGGTCGCGCTGGCCCGGCGCGCCCGCCGCGTGCAGAACGAGGCCCGCAAGGTTCACCCGGCCTCCCGTCACCGCCTGGGGTCCAGCGCGTCGCGCAGCCCGTCGCCGACGAGATTGATCGCCAGCACGGCCAGCAGGATGACGACACCGGGAATGGTGGTCAGCCACCAGGCCGAGCGCATGTAGGTGCGACCCTCGCTCAGCATCACGCCCCACTCCGCCGCGGGCGGCTGAACGCCGGCACCCAGAAAGCTCAGCGCGGCTGCCGCGAGGATGGCGCTGCCCAGCCCCAGCGTGCCCACGATGATGACCGGGGAAACCACGTTCGGCAGGATGTGCCGCAGGAGAATGCGGGCGTCGGCTGCACCGATCGAGCGCGCGGCCTCCACGTGCGGCAACTGGCTGACCTGGAGCACGGAACCGCGCACGAGCCGCACGTAGGTGGGGCTCGACGCGAAGCCGATGGCGATCACCACGTTGCGCATGCTCGGGCCGAGCACGAAGACGATCGTGAGGGCGAGCAGGAAATCGGGAAAGGCCAGCATGATGTTCGCGTACTGGGAAACAAGTCGGTCGGTCCAGCCGCGGAAATAGCCCGCGACGAGCCCCAGCGGGGCGCCGATGACGATACCGCAGGCGACGGCGGCCACGCCCACGCCGAGCGAAATGCGCGCGCCGTGGAGGATGCGCGAGAACTGGTCGCGCCCGAAGATGTCGGTGCCGAAGAGATGTGCAGCGCTCGGCCCCTGGAGCGAGGCGCGCGGGTTCATCTCGTCCGGGCCGTAGGGCGCGATCCAGGGCGCGAGCACTGCGCCCGCGACAAGAACCGCCAGGATCACGGTGCCGAGGATCGTGGTGCGACGCCGCCCGAATACGCGCCAGAAAAGCGCGCTGGGGCGCCCGCGCTCAACCGCTGCCGCGACGATGCGGCCCGAGGCGCTTTCCTGGCTGCTCATCTAGCCCCTCGCACGGCGTATGCGCGGATCTATCGCGCCGTAAAGCAGATCGACGGCGAGGTTCAGCAGGACGTAGAGCACGGAGAGATAGAGCACCGCCCCCTGTACCATCAGGTAGTCGCGCTGCTTGATCGCGGTGATGATCAGCGTTCCGACACCCGGGACGTTGAACACGGTTTCGGCGATCACGGTACCGCTGAGCAGGGCGCCAAGTTGCAGGCCGAGGATGGTGATGATCGGGATCAGCGCGTTGCGCAGGGCGTGCCGCATGACGATGGCCGACTCGCGCAGCCCCTTCGCCCGGGCGGAGCGGATGTAGTCCTGCGGGAGCACTTCGAGCAGGCTGCCCCGGGTAAGGCGGGCGATGAGCGCGGCGGGCGCAAGCGCCATGGAGACGGCGGGCATGATCAGCGCCCTGAACCCACCGCCGCCGCCCGTCACCGGCAGCCATCCGAGCCCGAGCGCGAAGATCTGGATGAGGATCAGCCCCGACCAGAAGATCGGGATCGACACGCCGATCAGCGAAACGAGCATCACCGCCTGGTCGAACCAGCTGTCGCGCGTGAGGGCCGCCGCGGAGCCGATCAGTACGCCGAGCACGATGGCCAGCGACAGCGCCATCGAGGCCAGCTTGATGGTGGTGGGAAGGAAGAACAGGATTTCGCCCACCACCGGCCGCTGGCTGATGAGCGAGTCACCAAGGTCGCCTCGCAGGGCCCCGCCCACGAACCGCAGATACTGCACCAGAAGCGGATCGTTCAGGCCGAGCTGTTCGCGCAGGGCCTCGGCCGAGCTCGGATCGCCGGCGAATTCGAAAAGCATCGCTCCAACCGGATCGCCGGGCAGCATGTGCATGAGGGCGAACACAATCACCGAAATTCCGACGATCGCCGGGAGAGAGCCGAGCAGGCGCCGGGCAATGTATCTCGTCATTCAGGGCAGTCCTGATGATCGCTACGCGGGGCGGGCCCGGAGGCCCTGCGCCCGGCCAGCGGCGGCGCGCCCCGCTGGCCGGGCCTGGCTCACTCCGCTCCGCGCTGCAGGGCGGTATTGATCGGCATCACGCCGTCGCCGCGATACCGCAGCCCGGTGATGTCGGCCGCGCCGATCGTGTAGGCGGTTGCATCATAATACGGCATGATCAGGGCGAGATCCATCACGCGGCGCTGCACCTGCTCGTAGATCTCGCAACGCTCGGCGATGTCGGCGGTGGCGGTGCCGGCGGCGAGCAGCTCGTCGAGTTGCGCATCCGAAACCCGCGTGAAGTTGCGTGCCTGGCCGGTGCCGAAAACGGTCCGGGCGACGTCGGGATCGCTGGCGGCCACGCTGCCCCATGTCATGTCGTGGTTGCCCCGCTGGGACTCCGAGATGATGGCGTTGAAGTCCATTGTACGGATCTGGAGGTCCGCGCCGATCTTGCGCCACTCGGATTGGATGAAGACGACGGGCGCCGGGTCGTCTGCATCGGGCCACAGCATGGTGAAGCCCAGCCGCTCCCCGTCCTTCTGGCGGATGCCGTCATCGCCCATGAGCCACCCGGCCTCGTCGAGCATCGCGTTCGCCGCGTCGGTGTCGTAGGGCCAGAGCTCGGCGGGTGACGCGCTCCAGCAGGCGACCCCGCGCCGGAAAGGGCCGGTCGGGATCTCGTGGAGGCCCCGGAAGACCACGGCGTTGAGCGCATCGAGATCCACCGAGGAGATCAGCGCCTTTCGCACGGCAAGCTCGTTCAGCGGCGCGCGCTCGGTGTTGAAGGCGAGCGAATGGGTGATGCCCGCGGTGGGCGAACTCCAAAGGGTGTAGGCCGGATCTTCCGAGAGCCGCAGCGTATCGAGGGCGGAGACCTGCGCGAAATCCACCTCCCCGGCTTCCAGCGCGGCCAGGCGTGTGGCGACGTCGAGCACACCCCGCATCACGAGCCGATCGATGTTCGGCGGCCCCTCGTGACCGAGGAAGGCGGGCGCCCAACCGTAATCGGGGTTGCGCTCCATGATGACCGCGTTGTTCGCGCGGTCCCACTCAACGAGGCGGAACGGACCCGTGCCCACCAGATTGTCGCGGAAGGCGTCGCCGAATTCCTGCACCGCTGTCGGCGAAATCGGCGCAAGGCTCGGATGCGTCAGCCACTCGAGGAACAGCGGGTTCGGCTCGGTGAAGTCGATCCGGATGGTGTAGTCGTCCAGCACCTCGTGCCCGGAGTAGCTGCCCATGAACGAGGCCACGGCTGCGGCCTGGGTATCCGGGTCCACGATACGGTCGAAGGTGAAGGCAACCGCCTGCGCGTTGAAGGGCGTGCCGTCGTGGAAGACCACGTCCTCGCGCAGTTCGAGCGTGAGGCTGGTCAGATCTTCGGCATAGGTCCAGCCGCTGGCCAGCCCGCCATGATACGTGTTGGTCGCCGCGTCTCTCCAGACGAGCGTATCCAGCATGTTCATGATCGCGATGGCGCCCTCGATATGGCTGAACTGGTGCGGATCCAGTGAATCCGGGAAGCCCGTCCGCGCCCAGGTGACCGTTACATCGCCCGCATCCTGGGCCAGGGCCGGCAACGGCGCTGCGAGAGAGCACCCCACGAAGCCAGCGGCAGCCGTGGCGGCGAGCGCGGATCGAGACCATCCTATCATCGTTTCACATCCTTTTTTGGGAATTTGGCGACGTTGCCGGGTCCTTGTTGCGCGCGGCGCGCCGGTCTCGCCCGGCGGGTCGCACCATGACTTCTGGTCCGTCGACTTCTGGCCCATTGCTCCCTGATGCGCGCACGGACGCCTTGAATCGAGTGGATACGACGCACGCCAAGCTGTCAACAAACAGTTGAACCGTTTGGTCGGAGACTTTTCCCATCGCTGAAGAATTCAGCACGGCACGAGTATTTATGTATGAAAAGCAACAATGTATTGAGATCATTCTTGGAGGCCCCTTCTCTGGCGAGTCAGAGCAACTGGTATAATGCATGGCTTGACCGGACCTGCGAGAGCCGCCATCGTCCACCCGGCGCCTGGAAGCCGAGCTGCATCCTCGTGCCTGGAGTGGCGGCGAGTCGGCGAGCTGCCTATGCGGATTGAAGGGGTTGTGCGGCGATGATCCGGCAGCAGGAACTGGCACTTGCGCGCACCGGCCGCAGCGGCGCCGGAAACCCCGTGCGACCGGGCGTGGCATGAGCGCGATGCTCGAAGTCCGCGATCTGCGAATCCGCTTCACCACGGATACCGGGGTCGTCCACGCCCTTAACGGGGTCGACTACTCAGTCGCCAAGGGCGAATCGCTGGCAATCGTCGGCGAAAGCGGATCGGGCAAGTCAGCCAGCGTTCTCTCGATCCTCGGCCTGTTGCCGAGGCGCGTCGCCAGGATCACGGGCGGGCAGATCCTGTTCGACGGGCGGGATCTGCTGGCACTGTCGTCCTCGCAGCTCCGGCGCATCCGCGGCAGCCGCATCGCCATGGTATTCCAGGACCCGATGACATCGCTGAACCCGCTACTCACTGTCGGCCAGCAGCTTGTCGAGGGTACGCAGCTGCATCTGGGGCTGAACCGCCGGGCCGCGCGCGAACGCGCGACACAATCGTTGGAGACGGTGGGGATCGCGGACGCGCCCCACCGGATCGACGATTATCCCCACGAGTTCTCGGGCGGCCAGCGGCAGAGGATCGGCATTGCCATCGCCCTCGCCTGCGAACCCGACATCCTGATCGCCGACGAGCCCACCACCGCGCTCGACGTCACCGTGCAGGCGCAGATCCTCAATCTCGTTCAGGAGCTTCAGGACCGCACCAAGATGAGCGTGATCTGGATCAGCCATGATCTCGGGGTGGTGGCCGGACTCGTCGATCGTGTCGCCGTGATGTATGCCGGGCGGATCGTGGAGATCGGCCCGGTGGAGCAGGTCTTCCGCCACCCGCGGCACCCCTACACCGTCGGGTTGCTGCGCTCGCTGCCCGACCCCGATGCCAAGGCCCAGGCCCGGCTCGTGCCCATAGACGGCCTGCCGCCCGATCTTTCGGTGGTGACCCCGGGCTGCGCCTTCGCCCCCCGCTGCGCCCATGCCGAGGAGGCCTGTCGTTCCGAAGTGCCCGCGCTCGACGAGGCCGGGACAGCGCACCGGGTGGCCTGCCGTCGCTGGCGCGCGATCGCCGCGCAAGCTGCCGGGTCCGGCGCGGCATGACGACGGTGGAAGAATCCGGTGAGCGACCGCTGGTCCAGGTGCGCGAGTTGCGCAAGACCTACCACGTCAAGGGCGGGCGCGCCGTCACGGCGGTCGACGGGCTCGATTTCGACGTCCACCACCGCGAGACTTTGGGCATCGTGGGGGAATCCGGCTGCGGGAAATCGACCGCCGCCCGCGCGATCCTGCACCTTGTCAGGCCAACCTCGGGGTCGGTCACCTTCGAGGGGCGGGATCTCGGGGCGCTGAGCCCCGCGGACATGCGCATGCAGCGGCGGCACATGCAGATGATCTTCCAGGATCCCGTCGCGTCGCTGAACCCGAGAATGCGCGTGGGCGAGATCATCGCCGAGCCACTCGTGGTCCACGGGATAGGCACCGCCGCAGGCCGCCTCGAGAGGGTGGACGAGCTGATGGCCATGGTCGGGCTCGATCCGCGCCTCGCCGATCGTTCGCCGCACCAGTTCTCGGGCGGTCAGGCGCAGCGCATCGGCATCGCACGGGCGCTGGCGACCTCTCCGAAGTTCATCGTTGCCGACGAGGCGATCTCCGCCCTCGACGTCTCGGTGCAGGCGCAAGTCGTCAATCTGCTGATCGACCTGCGCGACAGGCTCGACCTGACGTTCCTGTTCATCTCCCACAATCTGGCGATGATGCGCTACATCAGCAACCGGCTGGCCGTGATGTACCTCGGGCAGTTCGTCGAGATCGGCCCGAGCCGGGACATCTTCGACGCACCGCTCCATCCATACACCCGGGCACTGATAGACGCGATCCCGGTGGCCGATCCTTCGCGCGCCCGCATCCGTACGCGCGCGGTGCCCACCGGCGAGTTGCCCAGCCCCGGGAGGCCCCCGTCAGGGTGCCGCTACCATACCCGCTGCCCGCACCGAACGGAGATTTGCGAGCGCCTCGCACCTGCCCTGCGCGCGCTCCCCTCCCAAGGCCGCGCGCGGATGGTCGCGTGCCACCATGCAGAGACGCTCCCGCCCGTGGCCCGGGCAGGAGCGCCACCGCCGAGGGCGCGCGCCCCGAACTCGCGGTGAACCCATCCGTCAACAGACGCCGAGGAACGCAATATGGCCGGACCAATGACCAGCGAGGGCACGCTTTACGCCTCGCCCGAAATCGCCTTCGACCCCGGCCCGCCGCGCGACTTCTCGCCCGAGGGCGCAACGGCGGTGGCGGTGATGCTCGGTTCGGGCAAACCAGAACCCACGTTCCACCGCTCCGGGCCGGCCGGCGCCATCGTGGCCAACGGCGCGCCCTACGTGATCGACGCCGGCGAAGGGGTCTGGCGGGCCATTGCCCGGGCCGCAACCGCCCACGGCGGCAGGCTGGCCCACGCGTTCGCCCCGCCGCGACTTACGCGGCTCTTTCTCACCCATCTGCACTCGGACCACACCGTCGGGCTGCCAGCCTTCCTGCTCCTGCCATGGACCTGTGGATGCGACGGCGAAACCCATGTCTATGGCCCGGTGGGCACCCGGCGGCTCGTCGAGAACATCCTCGAGGCCTATGCCGCCGACATTGCAGAGCGCGTGCACGGACCGGAAGGCAAGGACGACAGGGGATGGCGCGCCGTCGCTCACGAGATCGAGGCGCCCGGCACGGTCTACGAGGACGAGAACGTCTCCGTCAGAGCGTTTCATCACGTTCACGGCGGCTTCGCGCAGAACTTCGGCTACCGTTTCGATACAGCCGACCGCGCGTTCGCCTGGGCGGGCGACGGAGTTGAATCCGATGGGTTCCGCGAGGCGATCGCCGATGTCGACGTGCTGCTGAGCGACGCTGCCCCCGACGTCGAGGCCAGCGATCCCGCGCCCTGGCGCGGCTATGCTGATAACCCGCCGCCGAGCGACATCTGGCACATCCGGACCAGCGTGCTCGGCGCCATGGCCCGCACGGCCCGCGTGGAGCGGCTCGTGATCCACCACGAGCAGAACTACTCGCGGCCCTACGACGTCGAGGCGCTGGCGAAGGAAGCCTCCCAGGCGTTCGGGAGCGCCGTGATCTCGGCGCGCGACGGGGACGTCTTCTGATTGTGCCTGAACGCGCCGTGAGCGGGCCTTGGCAGGGCGCCGCTACCGCGCGCGAGACGGGCACCGCCACGACAGGCAGCGATGCACGAGAGGAAAACGCGATGACACCTGCCCCCGACTGGGACGCGTTCAGGGCCGCCCTGGGCGGCATTCGCCAGTACGACGACCCCGACTACCGCCTTGCGCGTTCACGGGACTACTACTGGTACAGCCCGATCCTGAAGGAGCAGCTCGACGGCGCCCTCGCAGACCTCGTCGTGCGGCCCGCAGATACCGGCGAGGTGATCCGCGTTGCCTCGGCCGCCGCGCGGTTCCGGGTGCCGCTCACGATCCGTGGCGGCGGCACGGGCAACTACGGCCAGTGCGTGCCCCTGAAGGGCGGCGTGGTGCTGGATCTCACCGGGCTCGACCGCGTGCTGGAGATCGAACCGGGGCATTGCCGCGTCGAGGCCGGCGCGCGCATCTCGCGGCTGGACGACGCGGTGCACGAAACCGGCCAGGAGTTGCTGATGTACCCCTCCACGCGCCGGATGGCGACGATCGGCGGGTTCGTCGCCGGCGGTTCGGGCGGGGTGGGATCGCTGCGCCACGGCATGCTGCGCGACCCCGGCAACATCGATTTCCTCGATGTCGTAACCGTCGAGTCGGTGCCGCGGCGCATCAGGCTCACCGGTGTCGAGATCGGGAAGGTTCACCACGCCTATGGAACCAACGGGATCATCGTGGAGGTCGGGCTCCCGCTCACCCGGGCGACGGACTGGGTGCACGCGGCCGTCCTGCTCGATGGTTACGATACCGCGTTGCGCTTTGCCGCGAAAGCGCAGCGCGACGGGCTCGACTGCTACCTGCTGACGGTCGTGGAGCGGCGTTTCGCGCAGTTCTACGCCCGGTTGGGCGAGCGCTTCCCGGCGGATCGCGACGCGGTGTTCGCCATGGTCGCCCCAGAGGCGATGGAGGCCTTTTCCGCACTTGCAGATGGCATTGGCGGCCGAATCTCGCTCGCGATGACCAAGCCCGAGATCGGTGAGGCCGGGCTGCAGCCGGCCTATGAATGCGCGTGGAACCACACCACCTTGCAGGCGCTCAAGGCCGACAAGACATGGACGTATCTGCAGGTCGCCTACCCCGACCCCTTCGATCCGGAACTGGTGACGCGCCAGATGGCGCGCTACGGCGAAGAGATCTACTGGCATCACGAGATGGCCAGGATGGGTGGGCGCATCCAGATCTTCGCGCTGCCGCTGGTGCGCTACCGCGGCAAGAACGCGCTCTACCGGCTGATCGCCGAACTGGAGGCCAAGGACGGCTGCACGATCTACGATCCCCATGTGGTGACGATCGAGGACGGCGGCATGAAGCAGGTCGATGCCGGCCAGATCGCCTTCAAGCAAAACGCCGACCCCTACGGGCTGATGAACCCGGGCAAGACCCGTGGATGGACCCCCGGGATGGCCAGGCAGGATTGAAGGCGATGCCGGCTGTCACGCACATCCCGCTACCCGATACCCTGCCCTCACGGCGGCGGGCCGCGAAACGCTCCGGCGCCGAGGCGGGTTGATGCGGGCGCTCGTCGTCTTCGCCCATCCCGACCCGCAGAGCTTCGGCGCGTCGATCCTCGCAACGGTCCGGGCCGCGCTCGAGGCCGCCGGGCACGAGGTGCGTGTGATCGATCTCTACGCCGAGGGATTCGACCCGGTGCTGAGCCGCGAGGACTGGGGTTCCTATCTGTCCGACACGACGCACCTCGCCGGCAAGGTGGCACCCCATGTCGAGGCGTTGCGGTGGGCCGAGGCGCTGATCATGGTCTTTCCCACCTGGATGTACGGCCCGCCGGCGATCCTGAAGGGTTGGATGGAGCGGGTCTGGCTGCCCGGCATCGCCTTCGACGTTCCTGCGGGTCGGATGCGGCGGGCCGTCGGCAAGCTCGTGAACATCCGCCGTTTCGTTGTCATCACCACCTCCGGGTCACCCCGCTGGTGGCTCTGGCTGATCCGCGACCCCGCAAGATCGATGCTCGTGCGCGGCTACCGCATCCTGTTCCACTGGCGGTGCCGCGTGCGCTGGCTGCAGATGTATGACATGAACCACCAGACAAGAGACGAGCTTTCGGGGTTTCTCGCCCGCGTGGACCGCACGATGCGCCGTCTCTAGTGAAACGGACGACGGGAGGAACACGGTGAGCGCAAGCCAGAAGCGGCTGGAAATCCGCGATCTCATTCACCAGGCGGCAATCCGTGAATTCGCGCGCAACGGCCTTTCGGGCACCTCGACCCAATCCATCGCGGAAGCCGCCGGGATCACCAAGGCGCAACTCCACTACTACATTTCCAGCAAGGAAGATCTCTACCGTGAGGTCCTGGGCGACATCGTCCGGCAGTGGAAGGATATCTTCTTTCTGGTCACGAGCCCCGGCGATCCGGCGAAGGTCATCGCCGACTACATCGACCGCAAGATGCGCCACGCACTGGAATACCCCGATGTCTCGCGCCTGTTCGCCCGCGAGATGGCGCGCGGCGCCCCCGCCATGGCCGACCACTGGGACGACCTGAAGGCCGGCGTGGAACGTGCGACAGCGCTCATACGGGAATGGATCGACACCGGCCTGATGGCCCCGGTCGATCCGCTGCTCTTTCAGGTGAATATCTGGGCGGTGACGCAGCACTACGCCGACTACGAGGCGGAACTGCGGGTGCTGATGGACGTGCGCGGCGAGGCCCCGCTCGACACCGACCGCATCATCTCCGAGGCCACCGAGCTCTTCCTGCACCGCTGCGGGCTCGGGTCGGGCTGTGCACCCTTGGTTCGACCGATCGGCCCGCCGGCCGCCGGGCCGGGCCGTGGAAACCACCCCCCGGCAACTGCGGCCGGCGATCTGGTGATGACTTCGGGTATTCACGGCATTGCGCCCGACGGCACGGTACCCGGCAGCGTTTCCGAGCAGGCAGAGATCTGCTTTTCGCGGATCGCGGCGATCCTTGCCGAGCAGGGGCTCGACTTCTCGCATGTGCTCCAGATTGCGGGATACGTGACCCGCGCCGGGGACATCGCCGAATACGAGGCTGCGAGGGACCGCGCTTTCGGCCAGCTCGCCGTCAAGCCATCGGCGAAGGTTCTTGCCGTCACGGCACTCGCCAGGCCCGACCTGCTGGTCGAGGTCGAGGTCATCGCCGTGCGGCCCTTCCGCGTGTTGCAGGGCGCCGCGTCCCGCGGGCCGCGAAGCTAGGCATTGCAATGGCAGTTTCCCCTGGAAGCGGGGAGCGGGCACCGGGGACGATCCGGCTCGGGAAAGGCGCCGCGCTACGGCGCCATGCCGGCCGGCCGCGCCGCGATTGCCGCGCGCAGTGCCGCCACATCCTCACCGTCGTTGTAGACATGGGTGGAGATACGAACCCGCCCTTCCCCGCCCCAGACATGCACCCCGGCAGAGCGGAGCCAAGCGACCTCTGCCATCGGATCGGTGCTGAGGTAGGACACGTTTCCGGCCCGGGCCTCGGGCGCAGCCGGCGTGACAATCTCCAGACCGGCGTCCACCAGCGCCTCCCGGACGGCCCCCGAAAGCGCGCGGACGTGGTTGGCGCGCGCCTCTTCGCCCACCTCGCACAGAGCCGAAAGCCCCGTATCGAGCAGGTAGAGCGCGAGAAACGGCGCATTGCCCGTCTCGAACCGTTCCGCCCCCTGGCGGAACCGGAACCGCTCCTTGTTCGTCCAGTCCTCGTCGGGCTCGATCGAGTTCCAGCCCCAGGCGAGGGGCTCCAGATCGGACCAGCGCGCGCGATTGACGGCGAAGATGCCGCAACCATGCGTTCCCAGCTGCCACTTGTAGCAGCACGAGACGAGAGCATCGCACAGGCTGCCGTCGATAGGCACGGCGCCCAGCGAATGCGAGACATCGACGATCAGCCGGGCGCCCACCGTGTCGGCCAGGGCGCGAAACCCGGCGAGATCGTGGTGGATGCCGGTCAGGTGTGACACGTGGCTGACGAGGATCGCCCGGGTATCGGAATCGACATGGGCCTCGTAATCCTCGAGCGGCGTCGCGATCCCCGAGCCCGCAAGGCGCACCTGTCCGCCCGCAAGGGCCCGGCGGTGGGCGCTCAGGGGCAGCGACACGTACTCGGACCGCGCGACAACGATGTTGCCGCTTGCGCCGAGATCGAGCCCGGCTACGGCCGTCGCCATGCCATCGGAGGCATTCAGGAGGAAGCCGATATCCCTTTCGGGCAGCCGCAGGAGCCCCGAAAGGCGCCCTTTCACGGCATCGCGCACCTCGAAGAAGCGCGCGCGGCCCGCCATGCCGTCGGCCTTGTCGGCAAAGAAGCGCGCCGCGGCGTCCAAATGGGCCTTCAGCGGCGGGGCCTCGCCGCCGGTGCACAGATGGGCGACACCTTCGATACCCGTGAACCGGCGCTTCTCGATCAGCGGGCGGTGAGCGCTCACGGCCCGGCGTCGGCGCCGCGATGCTTGGCCGCCCACATTTCCACCTCGACGAGAAGCCCTTCGAGCAGCCCGGCCTGGATCGCCGTCCTGACCGGCAGCGGCTCCTCCATGATCCCGGCATACACGCTGTTGAACTCCGCCCACTGCGCGAGATCCTTCATGTAGACGTTCACCTTGAACACGTCGGCGAAGGTGCAGCCGGCGGCGGCAAGCTGGTTGCGGCAGTTCTCCAGGGTGAGCGTCGACTGCTCGGCGATATCCTGGGAGGCCACCTTGCCGTCCAGATCGACGGCGGCCTGGCCTGAAATCACGACAAGCGTTCGCGCGTCCACCTCCAGGACGGGAGAATAGGGGCCTGCCGTCGAATGCTGGCGGCTCGGCGGCGCGAACTTTGCCGGCGGCCGCCGCAGCGAATTGGCTTCGTTCCGGGCATCGCTCACGGGTGTCCTCCTCATTACGCGCCGCCTGCGTCGGTTCCGGCGTGCCTCATCCCGTCGTCACCGGAGCCGCACAGCACGACGGCGATCCTTTCGTCGGGTTCGAAGTCGGTCGCGCCGTCCAGCACAGCCGACACGGCCGTCGCCGCGCCAAGCTCCACCGCGAGCCCCGTCCGCTCCCAGACCCATCGTGCCGCCGGTTCGGGCCTGTCCTCCTGCACGAGAACGACCTCGTCGACATGGGCCCGGATGATATCGAGGTTGATCTGCGCAGTGGTGCGCGCCCCGAGGATGGCAACGCGGGTGTCTATCTTTTCCAGTTTCACCACCCGGCCCGCATCGAGCGAGGCGGTCAGCGTGGGGCACCCCACCGTCTCCACGCCGACGATCCGCACGCCGGGCCGCCGGGCCTTGATGGCGGAGGCGATGCCGGCGATGAGCCCCCCGCCCCCGATCGAGACGACGACGGTATCGACATCGGGCAGATCCTCGAGGATCTCGAGGCCGATCGTGCCCTGCCCGGCGATGACCTCGGCCGTGGCGAAGGGGTGCAGCAGGGTTGCGCCGTTCTCGCGGGCGAGCTGCTCGGCCACGTCCCAGCTTTCGTCCCAGTGGAACCCGCGGACATGCAGGCGCCCGCCAAAGGCCTGCACGCGGCGCCGCGCGTAGGCCGTGGACTGTTCCATCACCACGATGTCGGCATCCACGCCGAGGCGCCGGGCGACATGGGCGAGCGCGGCACCGAAATTGCCGCCCGATGCAGTGACGAGGCCGCGGGCCCGTGCGGCTTCGGGCACGGAAAGCGCGGAGTTGAAGGCCCCCCGCGCCTTGAACGAGCCGGATACCTGCAGGCACTCCGGCTTGAACCACAGGTTCCGGAACGGCCCTTCCGGCGCAGCGGGGACCAACGGTGTTCGCCGGACATGTCCGGCGATGCGGGCGGCGGCCTGCTCGAAGTCGATGGAGTCGGTTTGCATGGTTCAGCCCTTCACTGCGCCGGAGAGCATGGACCGCCCGATATAGGGGTAGGCGAAGATACCCAGCACCAGCGGGGGGATGACGCTGAGGGTCATCGCCGCGGCGGTGGCACCCCATTTCACGCCGTAGGTCGTCACGAAGAACGTGGCACCCACCGTCACCGGCACGGCATCGCGGGTGGTCAGGATCAGCCCGAAGAGAAACTCGTTCCAGGTGGTGATGAAGCTGAGCAGCAACACCGCCAGCAGGATCGGGCGCGAAAGCGGGAAGATGATGCGCCAGAGGATCTGGCCCTGGCTCGCGCCGTCCAGCTTGCCGGCCTCGTCCATGTCGTGCGGGATGTCCTGCATGAACCCGACGAAGAGCACGAGCGCCACCGGGATCGAGATGACCCCACCGATCAGGATCATGCCCGTCAGCGTGTCGAGCAGGCCGATCAGCTGGTACATCATGTAGATCGGGATCGCGAAGATGATGAGCGGCAGGGCGCGCAGCGCGGTGACGAGCGGCAGGAGCGTGTCACGGCCCACCTGGTGCCGCACGATGGCATAGGCCGCCGGAAACGACACCAGAATCGCGAGCACCGACCCGCCGGTGGCGATGATGAACGAGTTCAGGATGTAGCCGGGCAGATCGGTGTTCCCCGCGAACAGCACCTCCCGGTAGTTGTCGAGCGTCGGCGAGAAGAAGATCACCGGCGGCGAGGTGTTGATGTCGCGCGTCGACTTGAACGAGGTCATCACCGTCGCGAGGATCGGGAAGTTGATCACGAAGGCGACGACCACGAGCACCGCCCAGCGCAGCCCCTCTACGATCCGGCTCGTTGGTCCGCGCTCTGCAACGATCATGACGGCCGCCCCCGAACCGCGACCCGAAGGCCGAAGTAGAGCAGGATCAACGACGCCACGAGCATCATGATCGAAAGCGCCACCGCCTCCCCCAGTTCGCCCTGCCGGAAGAAGAGCTTGTGGATGTAGATGCTGATTGAGGTCGTGGAGTTTCCGGGCCCGCCGCCCGTCAGGACGAAGATATGATCGAACACCCGGAAGCTGTCGATGAAGCGAATGAACGAAACGATGAGGATCGCGGGCAGAATGAGCGGCAGCACCACCATGAAATCGAAGCGCCAGCCGATGGCACCGTCGAGCGCGGCGGCTTCCTCGATCTCGTAGGGCAGCGACTGGCGCGCTGTCAGCAGGATGAGAAAGGCGAACGGGGTCCACTGCAGAACCTCGATGGCCACGACGGTGAACTGGATGTTCGCGCGCGAAAGGAAATTCACCGTCATGCCCAGCATGCCGAGAAAACCCGGCACCAGCCCGGTGAACTCGTTGAGGATCAGCCGGTACATCACGCCCATGAGCGCCGGGGAAATCATCATCGGCAGCATCAGGAGCGCGGTGAGCCAGGGCCGGCGCAGCAGGAGGGGATGGAGGATGAACACCAGCGCCAGCGCAATGCCGACCTCGGCGATCGTGCAGACCACAGCGAACCAGAGCGAATAGCCCAGCGCATCCCACAGGCCCGGGTCGGAAAGGGCCGCCACGTAGTTCGCCAGCCCGGCAAAACCGTCGCCGGTGAGATTCTGGAACGTCACGTGATTGAGGCTGAACCAGAGGTTGGCGAGGGCGGGAAAGCCGAGGATGAGCGCAAGGAAGGCGCACAGCGCGGCGAGGAAAACACGCGCGCGGCGCCGCTCCATTTCGCGCAGGCTGCCGCCCCGTTCGCCCGTTGCCTGTTCGGTGGCCGACGTCATCGCCGGCATCCCGCGCGCTGGTGCTGCGCGTGCCCGGCGGTGCGATGGCCGCGGCCGGGCAACGCGGCCCGCCCTGCCGAGCCCGGCGTCTCGCTTCGGGGGAGGCGCCGGGCCCGCCATCCAGCCAGCCGGGCGAACTCTCGTTCAGGCATCGGCAAGGTCGCGTTCATTTGCATTCACGCCCCCTCCCCGGGCCTGTCGGAAGTGCGGCGGCGGAAGGCGGCAGTTCCGCCCCCGCCGCCGCTGGTCGCGGACTAGTCGGCAAACGCCTCCGCCATGAAGCTTTCCACCCCGGCAATGGCCGCGTCCTTGTCGATCTCGCCGTTCCAGTACCCGGTGAAATACTCGGCCATGTTGGTGTAGATCGCCAGCGCGTCGGCGCTCGTGCCGCCGCTCATGACCATGCCGTATTTGCCGGTATGGTCGGCCATCATCATCATGTCCGGCCGCGCGTCTCCCGCGGCCTCGGCCATGATGCGCTCCACGACGGGCGGCTGGCCGCCGCCGATGGTGTACTGGCGCATGGCATCTTCGGTCGCGAGATAGGAAAGGAACGCGCGCGCTTCCTCCTTGTTCTCGGAATTGGCGTTGAGCCCCAGCCCGAGCGCGTGGAAGTGGGTGCGCGGGCCCTCCGAACCGGCGGGCTGCCGGGTGATGTCGAACTTGCCTTCCACGGACGGATACTGATCGGGGTCGATCAGCTCGGCATAGGCTGCCGACCACTGCACCATGAAGGCCACCTGCCCGGTGCCGAACGCTGCGTTTGCCTCGGCGTATTCGTAGGAAACGCTGTCGGCCGGCGTTGCCTCGGCGTCCACCAGGGTCTTGTAGATATCGAGCGCGGTCCGGTAGGCCTCGGAATCGATCGTGAGGTTGCCGGCCTCGTCCATCCAGTCGCCGCCGTAGCTCGCGGCCGTGCCCTGCCAGAGCATCACGTTGAAGAGCAGGTTCTTGAGCTGCAGCACCGTCCCGTAGCGGACAGGGCTGTCCTCGTTGATCGAGCGGGTGAAGAAGAGCGAGGCGGCAAGGTAGTCGTCCCATGTCCATTCATCCACAGGTTTCGGCGCCATCGCCTCGCCGAGATACTCGGCCGAGATCTCCGCGTAACGCGCCTGCCAGTCCGCGTCCGAAAGGAGCTGATCCATCAGGTCGGTGCGGTAGTAGAGGAAGTGAAGGCTGAGATCGGTCGGGATGCCGTAGACATCGCCATCGAAAGACTGCGCGTCGATCGCGCTCTGGGGGAACACGTTCATCACGTCTTCGGTGATGAGATCGTTGATCGGCTCCATGAACGGCGCGTAGGCCCCGACGTTGTAGGTCGCCGTGAGCATGACATCGAACTGCGTCGAGCCGGCGGCGAGGTCGGAGAGCATCTTGTCGAAGAAGTTGTCGCGGCTGAAGTAGAGCAGCTCTGCCGTGCTGCCGATCTCCGCGCCTCGCGTGGCGTTGTAGTCTTCCACCACCTGGCGGAGCGAAGCCTCTGCCGGCCCGCCCGGCCAGGCGAGGATCGTGATGTCTGCCTGGGCGGCGGTCGATGCCACGAGCAGTGCGGTCGCGCCGAGGGAAAGACGGTATCGTGTGAACATGTTTACCTCCGTGTTCGCCCGGTGCCGGCAACGACGGAGCCCAGCTCGCGGGCCCGTGCGGAACGCCGGTCGCTCCGCCTCGTTCTCGTCTCGTTATCCAGGCCGTGATTTCATTGTTACGGAATTGATTTCGCAGTAATCGAATAGTACCCTCACGGCGGCGTCCGTCAAGCCTGACGCTCCTTGCGGGGTGTTCAGGCAAGGCCGCCGATGGTGAAGAGGCAGTCGCCACGCAGGAAATGACTATGGAGCCGACGGGACATCACCACGCCGCCGGCGCCGGCATGGTAGGTTTCGGGCTCGACACCGGGGATATCGAGGGCATGGCTGAAGCCGACCACCTGGCCAGCCTCCACCCGGTCGCCCACATCCACGGCGGGCTCGAACCAGCCGTCGCGGCGCCCGTAGACGAAATGGTCTTCCCCGCCCTGGCGCAGAAAAACCGTCGGTGCCTCCGGCGCCGCCGCGGCGGGGCGCAGCAGCGGTGCCTGCGTCAGATCGCAGGCCTGCAGAACGTTGTCGATCGCGCGCTCGGTGGCTTCCATGCGGGCCGGCGTGACGGTGGCGCCACCGCCGAACTCGCCGCTGATGCCCACCGCGCCCGCCCGAAGGGCCGCGGCCATTGTGGTGGGCGAATCCGGGCCGTTGTCGGCCAGCAGGGCGTAGGGCAGTCCCATCGCCTCCAGGAGAGCGCGCGCCCTGGCATCGCGCGCCGCATCGCGGCCGACCTCGGCCAGCCCGCACACGAGATGGTCCATGCTCGTGCCGCCCGAGTGCAGATCGAAGACGACATCGTGCCCGGGCATCAGCCCGCTCTCGATGAAATGCGCGATGCGCCAGGTCGGCCCACCGAACCGATCCCCCGGAAAGGCGCGATTGAGGTTGCCCTGGTCGAACGGAGAGCACCGCCGGCCCGCGTAGACCGCGGGCCCGTTGGCCGCCGGAAGGATCGTCAGACGGCCGCGGATGCTGCCCGGCTCCACGCGGCGCATGAGCTTGGACAGCGCGATCTTGCCCTCGTACTCGTCCCCGTGCACGCCGGCCATGAGCAGAACCGCCGGCCCCTCGCCGTTGAGCACCTGGCAGATCGGCAGGGAGACGCGGAAATACGGCGACCGGTCGATCGAGTAGGGCAGCGCGACCGTGCCGAACTGCTTGCCCTCGCGGCCGAAGTCGATATCGCAGGATACACCTGTGTGCATAACCTCATCCTTTCTCGGCCTGGCGGCGCGTCGCGCCGGCCCGGGCATCTGCACGGAGCTTCTTGACCATGAAGATCGACGACGACCTGCACCTTGTTCTCAGCGGAGCCATGGGTTTCGACGTGAGCGATGCGTGCGACTGCAATGCCTTCGCGATCCGGGCCGGCACGCGCTGGCTGCTCTTCGATGCCGGCGCCGGGCGCAGCGAAGCGGATCTCTCGCGCGCCCTGGGCGCTTCAGGCCTCGAGCCGGGTGCCATCAGCCATCTCTTCCTGACCCATGCCCATGCCGATCATTCCGGCGGAGCGGCCATCGTGCGGGAGCGCCACGCGCCCAGCATCGTCGCCGGCGCGGAAACGGCCCGCATCGTTTCGTCGGGCGACGAGGAAGCGCTGCACCTGCCGCGCGCCCGCATGGCCGGCGTCTACCCGGCCGACTATCGTTACCGGGCCTGCCCGGTGGATACGGTCATGGCCGACGGCGAGACGCTGACGATCGAGGGTGCGCGGGTGACGATCCTTCGAACCCCGGGCCACAGCGCCGATCACATGTCCTATCTCGTCGAGGTCGGCGGGCGGCGCATTCTCGTCTCGGGCGATGCGCTCTTCTTCGGAGGGCAGGTGGCGATCCAGGACATCCCCGATTGCAACATCGGAGAGGTGTGCGCCTCGGTCCGCCGGCTGGCCGATCTCGGCGAGATCGACGTGCTCCTGCCCGGGCACCTCGGATTCTCCCTTGCGAATTCCGGGCGCCATGCCCTCAAGGCGCTGGAGCATGTCGACCGGTTCCAGTGCCCGCCCTCCATCATCTGAGCGCGCCTCAGCCATCGCGCATTCCGCCGAAGAGCATCGCCGTCGTGCCACCATCGACGGTGATCGTGGTGCCGGTGACGTAGGAAGCCTCCGCGCTGGCGAGAAACACCGCTGCCCCGGCGCACTCGGCCGGCAACCCCGCGCGGGCCAGCGGAACCCCGCGCCGGATCTCCTCGCCAAGCCTGCCCTCGGTGTAGTCAGGGCCGTTTTCCGGGGTGTCGATGGGGCCGGGGGCAAGCATGTTCGCCGTGATCCCGTGGCGCGCAAGATCCACCGCCATGGCGCGGGTGAGCATCGCGACGCCGCCCTTCGACGCAACGTAGGGCGCCGCGCCGGGCTCGCTCATGAAGGAATTGACCGACCCGATGGTGATGATCCGCCCGGCCCTCCCGGCGGCGATCATCGCGCGGGCGGCCGCGCGGCAACAGGCGAAGGTGCCGGTGAGATTGATTCCGATGTAGCGGTCCCAGTCCTCATCGGCGATGTCCTCGAACGGCCCGGTGCCGAACTTGATCGCCGCGCACGCCACGAGGATATCGGGAGGGCCGGCACGCTCTTCGGCCGCTTCGAAGCCGGCCGCGATGCTTGCCCTTTCGTGCAGGTCGAGGGCGACGAAGCTGCAGCCGGGAAGCCGCTCCGCCACGCGGGCAGACATCCGCGCGAGATCGAGGGCGACGACGCGTGCACCCTCCTCGACGAAGCGCGCCGCGATGGCGTGGCCGATCCCTCCGCCCGCGCCGGTGACGTAGGCCGTACGGCCCGAAAGGCGGCCTACCGCGCTCATGGCCCGAGGCGCATGCCCGTTTCGGGGCTGAAGAAGTGCATCTTTCCGCTCTCGAAGGTGAAGACGACACCGTCGCCACCGGCAAGCGCGTGATCGCTCCGAACCGCCGCGATCACCTCCCCGCCCGCGTGGGTGGCCACCAGAAGTTCCTCCGGCCCGGTCGGCTCCACGAGCCGTATCCGCGCCGAGAGCGCGGGGCGCGTGCCTGCGGGCCCGGTTGCGACGGCGAGGTCTTCCGGCCGCACGCCGAGGAGCGTCGGCCCCGAAGGCAAGCTGTCGCGCAGCGGCGGGGGAAGCTCGAAGCCCTCGCCATCCGGGAAGCGGAACCCGCCGTTCTCGACGACCCCCTCGATCAGGTTCATCGCGGGAGAGCCGATGAACCCCGCAACGAAGACGTTGGCTGGGCCGTGATAAAGCTCGGCGGGCGTGCCGATCTGCTCGATGCGCCCGTGGTTCATGATCACGATGACATCGGCCATCGTCATCGCCTCGATCTGGTCGTGGGTGACGTAGATCGTCGTGGTCTTCAGACGCTGATGCAGCTCCTTGATCTCTCCGCGCACGCTCACGCGCAGCTTGGCGTCGAGGTTCGAGAGCGGCTCGTCGAAGAGAAAGACCTTCGGCTGGCGCACGATGGCACGCCCCATGGCCACGCGCTGGCGCTGGCCGCCGGAAAGCTGGCCCGGCTTGCGCTTGAGCAGGGCCTCGAGCCCGAGCATGCGCGCAGCATCCTCCACCCGGCGGGCGATCTCGTCTTTCGGCATGCCGGCGAGACGCAGGCCGAACGACATGTTGCCCTCCACCGACAGGTGCGGATAGAGCGCGTAGTTCTGGAACACCATCGCCACATCGCGATCCTTGGGAGGCACGAGGTTGACGAGCCGCCCGCCGATGCGGATTTCGCCGCCCGAAACATCCTCGAGGCCCGCCACCATCCTGAGCAGGGTGGACTTGCCGCACCCCGACGGGCCCACGAGCGCCACGAAGGCACTCTCCTCGATGTTGAGATCGAGCCCGTGCAGCACGCGCGTGCTGCCGTAGGACTTGTCCAGAGCCTTGATGTCCACCCGAGCCATCGCCGTCCCCGATCCTGTGCATGCAATGACGGTGGCGGAAGGACCACGCGACGAGATCGGTCTAGTATTGTTTTATTGCGAAGGCAATTCCGCAACAACGGAAGCCCCTCGAGCCGCCGCACGGCGCGGCACGCACGGCGCCGGAACGGCCGGGCGGATCAGCTCCCGTGCCAGCCCAGCCGCTGTTCGATCCGCGCGGCCGCAGCCTGCACGGCCCCGGCGAAGACCTGCGGTTCCTGCTCGAGCTTGCTTTGGGAGAGCACGATGGAGATCGTCGCCACGCAGGCGCCGGAGGGGTCGCGCAGCGGCGCGGCCACGCAACACACGAAGTGTTCGGCCATGCCCTTCTGGATCGCGAGGCGCGCCTCGAAGGCGGCAGCCGACTGCTCGGCGAGCTTGTCCGGATCGGTCTCCGCGAACCCCGTGGGCGAAGGACGGGCGGATCGCACGAAGATTTCCCGCCGTTCTTCCTCCGGCAAATAGCCCACGAGCAGCAGGCCCGAGGCCGACCAGTTCAGCGGCAGCGCCACGCCGACATCGGTGGACACCCGGAAGTGACCGGACGCCTTGGCCATCTCCAGCACCACGATATTGTCGCCGTCGCGGCCGCACACCTGCACCGTCTCGCCGACATCGCGGCAGAGCGCGTCCATCTCCCGGCGCGCTTCCTCCCGGAAATCGATGGAGCGGGCATAGCTCAGCCCGTAGTAGTAGAGCCGCGGGCCGAGCCAGACGGTGTTGTCCGTCCGCCGGACGAGAAGGTTGCGCTGCACAAGCTCGTCGATGGTGGCATAGATCGTCGAGACCGGCGCGCCGGTGGCCTTCGAGATCGCGTAGGCGCTGGCCGGCTCGTTGAGCTGCCGCAGGTGATCGAAGACCTGCAGGATACGGTCGATGCTGGAAATGCGCTTGCGCTTCGCCGGAGACGGGCTGCCGGCTTTCGTAGAGGTGGTCACCGCACGCGTTCTCCCGATACTCCGTAACTGGAGAATAGGGCGTGGTGGCCATGGTGGCAAGCAGCGCCGCCCGGCGCCGCCACGTCCGATGCCGCGCGCGCCTGAGCGCTCCGGAGCCTTTCGCCCGCTCCCGGGCCGCGCCGCGGTGCCGCGGCACAGGGGAAGACTGCCGCGTCAGCCGGCGAGGCCGGAAAGATCCACGGCCGCAAGGTGCCATCGCCCGAGCCCGGCGGTGAAGAGCGTATCGCCCCTGAGCGCGATGTTGGTGGGATGCGCAAGCACGACGGCGTTGGGATCGTGGATCAGCACTTCGAGCCCGCCCCGGTCGCTGTAGCGGTAGATGCGTCCGGGCTCGTAGCAGGAGATCAGCAGATCGCCGTTGGGCATCACGAGAACCCCGTCGGGCACCTGCACGAGCCCCTCCGTCACCACCTCGGGCGCGCCGGCGGAGCCATCCGCCAGGATGGGCACGAAGCTCAGCCGGGCCGCGGTGCTCTCGACGACGTAGAGGCCGGAGCCGTCGAGGGCCATGGCCATGCCATTGGCGAAGCGCATGGGCGTGGATGTCCAGAGCCCGCCTTCGCCGGTGGCCAGGTCGTAGCGATAGACGCCTCCGCCGGCCTCATCCCAGCCGTGGCTGTCGGAGACGTAGAGCCAGCCGTTCGCGTCATCCACCACGGGGTAGTTTGGAACGGTGATGCCCGCGTCGGCGAACTTCTCGAAAGCGGAGGTTGCAGGATCGTATCGGAAGACCGCCGCGTAGCGCAGATCGCAGGCGTAGCAGCGCCCCGTGGCGTCGAACGCCAGACCGAGCAGAAACCCGTCCGTCGAGCCGAGCGAGGCCATGGCGCTGCCGTCGGGCTCGACCCGGATCAGGTGGCCGGTTTCCGTGCCGCACCAGACCGAGCCGTCGGCATGCACCGCGACACCCTCCGGATGGGCGAGCCGCGGCTCGCTGAAGGTGCCGTCGATGAAGACGCGCGCGGCGGACATGGGAAGAAGGGGATCCATGGGCGGGCTCCTGTTCCTGGTGGCTAGCTTGGCGAGGCCCCGGCAACGCGGGCGATGGCCTCCCGGTCGCGGGTGATGACATCGTCGAGCACCGCGCCCCGATCGCGAGCGCTCACGAACTCCAGCCGGCGCAGCCCGATGGGATCGACGAGATAGCGCAACGCATGCAGCTCCTCGGGTGTGGGCGGCGACATCTCGGGGCATTCCTCGGCGAAGATCACGGCAAAGCCGGTGTTCTCCTCCACCTCGGCGCGGGCGACCCCGGGCATCAGCTCGGTAACGACAAGCTGGCCCGCGGCCTCGTCGTAGCGGAAGACGCAGAGATTGGTGAACACCATGATCTCGCCCGGCCGGTAGCCCGCCGCCTCGCGCTCGGCCGCCGTGCGCAGGCCGCGCCCCGCCGACACGACCTCCACCGCCTCCACCAGCGCCGCGCGGCTGTGGCGCGGGATGTAGACGACGAAGTTCTGGTGCATGTTCGCGACATCGGCCATGCCGCCCTGCCCGGGCAGGCGCAGCTTGCCGCCCGAGGGCTTGGTGAGGCTCAGGGTGTTGACCCGGCCCTGCGCATCGATCTGGGCGGCCCCCACGATCTCGTGGGTCACGTACCCGCCCTGGTAGTAGAACCAGTAGGTATCCTCGCCGCCGGTGTGCGAAACGGCCGTCTCCGCATCCATCGTCTCGGTCATGGACAGCGACATGACGCCGGGCGCGATATCCACGTGCCCGCCGGAAAGGGTGGTGATGGTCAGCCCCGGCGCGTGAAGCGTCTTGGCCAGCCGGTAGGCCACGTTCGCAAGCGGCGAGACGGCACCGGCACTGGCGTGGCTATTGTCCGTCAGCTCGCGAGCGATGCGAATGGCCATCAGGTCGTCGGCGGTGGCGGGAGCGTCGAGCGGCGCGGCACCTGGCTGGAAGGCCTCGGGCCTGATCGCGCGGGCCGGCACCCGCGCGGCCAGCCGCATCGCCGCGGGCACGCCGGCCTCCGGCAGCGCCAGCGCCTCGACGAGCGGCGCATCGCCCTCCAGCACCGCGCGGATGCGGGCGTAATCGGTGGCATAGGCCGGCAGGCAGGAGCACGGATAGGCGCCGCCCGGCACCTCGGCGATGGCGCTCACGCGGTTGCGCTGCAGGATCACGTTGCGCCCCGATGCGGTGAGGGCGCCCGCCGGCACGATCTCCTCCACGGTCACGAACACCTGCCGCGCCGCGCCCGCCTGGATCTTGTCGAGCGCCTGGGCGCCGTAGATCTCCACGTTGCCGGCGGCATCAGCGCGCGGGGCGTGCAGACAGAACACGTCGATCTCGCGCGGCTCCACCAGCGCGACCTTGCGGCCGGTGCGGGCATCGGTGTGCTCGGTCAGTGCCGGGCAGATGTCCATCATCGAGGAACCCTCGGGAATCTGCATCGGCAGGAACGGCAGGTTCTGCTCGCGCGCCCGCAGGCTCTGGATCAGCGCGAGCGCCGGCCAGTCCGTGACCGGGATCGCGCCGCTTTCGGCCACCTTCCGGAACCGCGGCGCGAGTCCGAAGATATCGAGGCTCGAAAAACAGATGTCGATCGAGGCGACGCATTCGGCCTCCAGCAGCATCTCCAGCGGCAGCCCGCCCGCCCAGCTGAGGTAGCGCAGCCCGGCCGGCCGCTCGGCGCAGATCGCGCGGACGAGCGCGATCGGAAGGCGCGCGAAGTGGTGCCCCCCGATCGAAATGCGATCCCCCGGCCGCACCCGGCGGGCCATCTCCTCGAGGCCGATGAATTCGGGGCGGTTCGGTTTGACGAGCGACATGGCGATCCTCCGGGCGCGGCCCCTAGAGCGGCGCAACCTCGATGCGGTAGCGAATGGTCAGCGGCGCGTCCGGATCGAGCGCCACGGCGGTGGCGGTTCCCTCCCGGACGATGGGGTTTTCGGCGCGGGCGGTGTCCGGCGAGAGGCCGAAGGGCGAACAGAGCGGCTCGATGCCGATGCACAGGTGCCGACCGTTCCACGGCGCCATGGCGCGGCCGCGGTTGGAATACCATAGCAGCACGCTGGGCAGAACCTCGGCATCCCAGGTGAAGCGCATGGCGTAGCCCTCGGCGATGTTGTGCAGCTCGAAGCTCCCGTCGATCCCGTCGAGCTGCAGCAGCTCCTCGACCGGCCCGGCGAAGGGCAGCGCCGCGGCATCGACGGTTCCGCCATCGAGCGCGGGCACGGCCTGCAGGCTGTCGAACCGCCGGTCCGCGGCGAAGAGCGGCGCGCCAGGCTCTACCCGCCCGGGATGCGTCCGCCCGGTGGCGAAGCGCCCGGGCACGAGCCGGGCGCCGCCCGTTGCCGCCGGAAGCCGGAAGCACCCGTGCAGCGCGAGAGGCTCTCGCGTGGCGCGGCGGGCGTGAACCATGAGTTCGAAGTCGAGCGCGGCAGCGGCCGGATCGGGACGGATCACCCTCTCCAGCCGGGCCACGGCCTCTGGCTCGGGATAGTCGATGGCCATGGTGATCGCGCCCTCGCCTGCCTCCGCGAACCGCCAGTCGTGGTTGGAGGAGTAGCCGTGCACCTCGCCGGGCGTGCCCTCGCCCGCCATGGCCGCCTGCCACTCGGGCGGGAAATCCTCCACCGGCATCGGGTAGCCGAAGGGCACGCAGGGCCACTCGCCCCGCAAGCCGGCGATGAGCCCGCCCTCGGCGAGAACGCCGGGTTCGTCGAACCAGGGCGCAACGTGAAACGGGCTCACCGGCCGCCCGTCGGGCAAGAGGAACGTGGTGGGCCCCACCATCGCGCCCAGCGCCTGCACGCTGCAGACCCCGTGGCGCCAGGCAAGCGCGCGGGTTTCGCCGACGGCCATCTCCGCTACTCCGCCGGCTCGTGGCTCGGCGCGGCGCGCTGCACCGTGATGTCGCCCGCGGCCTCGAGCGCCTCGATCTCTTCCCGGGCGATCCCGAACTCGGCGAGGATCTCGTGCCCGTGCTCGCCGATCATGGGCGCGGGCCGCGAGATCTGCGGCGGCGTCTCGCTCATGTTCACCGCCGGACCCACCACCTTCACGTCCCCGGCGAGCGGGTGGCTGTAGCTGCGGATCATGTTCATGTGCCTGACCTGCGGATCCTCCGCCGCGCGGCGGAAATCCTTGACCTCGGCGGTCCAGATGTCGGCGTCGAGAAGACGCTCGAGCAACGGCTCGCAATCGAACGTCTTCGTCACCTCGTTCACGCGCTCCCACACCTCGTCGCGCCGGTCGAAGAGCACCTGCGGGTCGTCGAATTCCAGGAGCTCCTCGGCGCCGAGCGTGCGGCAGAGATGGGCATAGGGGCTCATGGCGATGGAGACGTGGCGCCCGTCCCGGGTTTCGTAGATGCCGAAGGGTGCGTGCATCCCCGGGTGCCCGATCCCCGACATCGGGCGCTCGAAGTCGATGCCGAGATTGAGCACCGAGAGGAACTCCTGGCCGAGATGCGCGAGCATCCCGGCAAGCAGGTTTACCTCGATCTTCTGCCCCTTGCCGGTGCGCTCCCGGTAGTAGAGCGCCGAGAGGATCGCGTAGACCATGTTCATCGAGCCGATCTGGTCGGCGATGCCGGCGCCCAGTGGCACCGGGGGCTGGTCCGCCCGGCCGGTGGCCGCGGAGACCCCCGAAAGCCCCTGGATCAGCATGTCCTGCCCCGGGCGATCCACATAGGGGCCGCTTTCGCCATAGCCCGAACCGGAGCAATAGATGATGCGCGGGTTGGCCTTGCGGAAATCCTCATAGCCGTACCCCAGCCGTTCCAGCACGCCGGGCCGGAAGTTCTGCACCACCACGTCGGCCTCGCGCGCCATGTCCATCAGGATCTCGTGGATGCGCGGCGACTTGAGGTTGACGGCGATGGAGCGCTTGTTGCGGTTCCAGGCGAGGAAGCTGGGGCTTTCGCTGCCGCCGACCCACTTGTTGAAGAAGGTCAGCGAGCGGAACATGTCGCCCGTCCCGGCCCGCTCGATCTTGATGATGTCGGCGCCCATGTCTCCCAGGAGCTGGGTGGCGAAGGGCCCCTGCAGGAGGTGGCTGAAGTCCAGGACGCGGACGCCTTCGAGTGCCTTTTCCATGTCGTGCCTTTCGTGCTGGCTGGATGGGTTCACGCCTCGTCGGGCGCGAAGAGATCGGGCAGGTAGCGCGGGGTCGCCGTGAGCCCGCCGTCCACCTTCAGGTCGATCCCGGTGGTGAAGGCGGCGAGATCGGAGGCGAGGTAGACGGCGGCCTCCGCCACCTCCTCGGGCCGGCCCACGCGGCCCACCGGGTGCATCAGGTCCCAGGCCTTGGCCACGTGCTGGCCGAGCTGCTCGACGACCTGAACGTTCATCGGGGTGGCGATGGTTCCCGGGGAGATCGAGTTCACGCGGATGCCGTGCTTGCCGAACTCCACCGCCATCTGGCGGGACATCGACATGATCGCCCCCTTGGCGCCGGCGTAGGCCGTCCAGCCGTCGAGGCCGACATGCCCCTGCGCCGAGGCCATGTTGATGATGACGCCGGAGCCGGCGGCGATCATGTGCGGCAGCGCGAAGCGGCACCCGTGGTAGACGCTGGTGAGGTTGATGGCGATCAGCCTGTCCCACTGCTCGGGCGTCATCTCGTGCAGGGGCATGCCGCCGATGGCGACGGCTGCATTGTTGACCATGATGTCGAGCTTGCCGTGCGCCGATACGGCCGCGTCAACGGCGGCGGCGATGTCTTCGCCCTTCGACACGTCGCAATGCACGAAGAGGGCGGTTCCGCCCGCCTCCGCGATGGCGTCCGCCGCTGCCTTGCCCGCCTCGTCGTCGATATCGGCGAGCACCACGCTGGCGCCCTCCGCCGCCATGGCCCGTGCGATGGCCAGCCCGATCCCGTTGGCGGCGCCGGTGACGACGGCCGATTTCCCCTTGAGCCTCATGCTGCGTCTCCCCCTCAGTTTCTGGCGCGCTTGGCGCTGTCGAGTGCCACGGCCGCGATGATGATCGCCCCGGTGATCACGAGCTGCCACTCGGTGGGCGCGTTCATCATTCCCAGCCCGTTCGAGACGAAGGCGAGGATGAGAACGCCCAGCGCGGCACCCACGAGCCCGCCGATGCCGCCGGCCAGGCTGACCCCGCCGAGCACGGCCGCGGCAACGGCCTGGAACTCGTAGTTGAGCCCCGCGACATGCACGGCCGAGCCGAGGCGCGAGGCCAGCAGGATGCCCCCCACGGTGGCCGCGAGCGAGCTGATCACGAAGCAGGTGAACTTCACGCGGCGCACGTTGTAGCCGGCCAGCCGCGCGACCTCGGCATTGCTCCCGACGGCATAGACCTGCCGGCCGAAACGGGTTTGCGTCATCATCACGGCCAGCCCGCCGACAAGCGCGAAGGCCACGATGGCTGGATAGGGTATGAGGCCCCAGAGGCGCCCGTTGCCGAGCTGGAAGAAGCTTTCGAGGAAAGCGGTGTCGGCGATGGCGCGCTTGCCGGTGTAGAGATAGACGAGCCCGCGGATGATGAAGAGCGTGCCCAGCGTCACGATCAGCGAGTTGATCCGCAGGTAGATCGAGAGATAGCCGTTCACCACCCCGATGATCAGGCCCAGCAGGAGCGCGCCGCCGATGCCGAGCGCGAGCGAGGAGGTGGCGTTCATTACCACGATCAGCGGCAGTGCCACCGCGGCCACCAGGGAGCCCACCGATATGTCCACCTCGCCGGCGATGAACACGATCGCCACGCCGGCGGTCAGGCACATCAGGATCGAGGCTTGCCCCAGCACGTTGGTGATGTTGCGGACCGACCAGAAATGCTCGGTGGCCAGCGAAAAGAAGAGGATCACGAGCGCCAGCGACACCGCGAGCGCCACGAGATTGCCGCGCAGGACGAAGTCCAGAAGGCCGTTGCGCGGGGCGGCGCCCGCGGCGCCCGTGGCGGCGGAAGCTTCAGCGGATCGCGGCATCGAGCACCTTTTCCTGCGTGGCCTCGGCGCGGTCGAAAACCGCGGTGAGGCGGCCCTCGGCAAGTACGGCGATGCGGTCCGAGAGGTTGAGCAGTTCGGGCATTTCTGAGGTCATCATGATGACGGCGAGCCCCTCCGAGGCGAGTTCGTTCACCGCTGCGAAGATCTCGGCCTTGGCGCCCACATCGATCCCGCGCGTCGGCTCGTCGAGCACGATGGCCTTCAGCCCGTACATCAGCCAGCGGGAGAGCAGCACCTTCTGCTGGTTGCCACCCGAAAGGGTGCGGATCGGCTGGTCGAGGCTGGCAAGGCGGATGCGGAAGCGGTCCACGAAGCCCTGCGCGCGGGCCCTCTCGGCGCTTGCGTCGACGACGCCGGCGCGGGCGAACCGCGCGAGCGAGGGCAGCGTCATGTTGCGCACCACGTCGGTGTCGAGCATCAGGCCCTCTTCCTTGCGGTCTTCCGACAGCAGCCCGATGCCGAGTGCCTTGGCCCGGCCGGTGGCGTGGGGGCGCAAGGCTTCTCCGCCGATCTCGATGGTCCCGCCGCTGATCGGATCGTAGCCCACGAGCGCCTTGGCAAGCTCGGTGCGGCCCGCCCCCATGAGCCCGAAGAAGCCCAGCACCTCGCCCGCGCGCACCTCGAAGGAGATGTCGTGCAGCTTCTGGCGGGTGGAAAGACCCTGAACCTTCACCATCACCTCGCCGCCGCGGTGCTGGGTCTTGGGAAAGAGCTCCTCGATGTCACGGCCCACCATGTCGCGGATCAGCGACTGGGAGTCGTGCTCGGCCACCGGCTTGGTCGAGACCCACCGCCCGTCGCGCAGAACGGTGGCGCGGTCGCAGATCTCGAAGATCTCCTCCAGCTTGTGGGAAACGTAGACGATCCCGATGCCGAGATCCCGAAGCCGGCGGATCACGCCGAACAGATGCGCCACCTCGCCCGGCGTGAGCGAGGAGGTCGGCTCGTCCATCACCACCACGCGGGCGTCGTAGGCGAGCGCCCGCGAGATCTCCACGAGCTGCTGCTGGGACACCGAGAGGTCGCCGACACGGGCATCCGGGTCGAGCGCGAAACCGGCCCGGTCGAAAAGCGCGCGCGCCTTCTCGCGCATCGAGCGCCAGTCCACGAGGCCGAGGCGGCCGAGCGGGTGGTTCTCCATGAAGATGTTCTCGGCGACGGTGAATTCCGGGATCAGCGCGATCTCCTGGAACACCACCTTGAGGCCCGCCTCCAGCGCCTCGGCCGGGCTCTCGAAGGAAACGGCACGCCCGGCCACCTCGATGCTGCCGGCATCGGCGCGGTACACGCCCGCGAGGATCTTGATGAGCGTGGATTTCCCGGCGCCGTTCTCGCCGAGCAGCGCGTGGACCTCGCCCGGCCGCACGTCGAGCGACACCCCGTCGAGCGCCTTCACGCCCGGGAAGGTCTTGGTGATGGCCTCCATCCGCACCAGCGGCGCGGTTTGGGCGGGCACGGTGGCGGCGGCAGCTTCAGCCATCGGCACGCCCCTTGCGCAACTGGTCGAGGAAGAGCGCGAGAATGATGACGACACCCGGCACGATGATCTGCAGGTCCTGGTTCCAGCGCAATAGGATGATGCCGTTGTCGATGATCTTGAGGATCATCACCGCCAGAAGCGTGCCGGCGATGGTGCCGCGCCCGCCGAAGAGACTGGTGCCGCCCAGAAGCACCGCCGCGATCACGATGAGCTCGAACCCGCGCCCGGCGGTGGGTTGGCCGGCGTTGAGAAGCGAGGCGAGGATCACCGCCGAGACCCCGACGAGAAGCCCCGTGAGCACGAAGGCGCCGAGCTTGACGCGCTCGGGCGAGAGGCCGGAGAGGCGCGCGGATTTCGGATTGGCCCCCACCGCGAAGGCGTAGCGGCCGACCAGGGTGAACTTGAGCACCGCCCAGGCCAGCACCAAAAGAACGGTGGCGATCAGGACCGGCACCGGCACGGGGCCGACGAAACCGGTGGCGATCAGGGCGAAGGCCTCGATCTGGTGATGGTTCTGCACCGCCTCGCGGGTGTAGAGGAACACGCCCCCCTGCAGCATCATCATCGTGGCGATGGTGGCAATGAGCGAGTTCACCTTCAGCTTCGTGACCACGAGCCCGTTGAAGAGCCCCACCAGGCCGCCGAAGCCGATCCCGGCGATGATGCCCAGCGTCAGCGAGTCGGTGATGTTGATCACGTCCATCACCACGCATGAGGCGAAGGCCAGCGATGCGCCGACGGAGATGTCCACCTCCGCCGTGATGAGCAGCACCGTCATGCCCAGCGCCACGATCAGAACCATGGCCGACTGGTGCAGCACCGCGGTGGCGTTCTCCGGGGTCATGAAGCGCGGCGCCGCGAAACTCAGCCCGACGATCAGAACCGCCAGCAGAAGCACGAGAAAGACGTGCTCGTTGCGCATCAGCGTGCCGAGGCCCCTGCGGGGCGGCGCGGCGATCTTTTCTTCGGTGGAAACGGCCATGGCGCCTCTCCGGGCGTTCGCGAGGGGTCCGGGCGGCGGCGCGCGGCCACCGCCCGGGAGGGCTACGGCCTCAGAGGTCGGAGGCGTACTTCATGCACTGCTCGGCGGGCTGAAGGCTGTTGACCTTCTCCCAGTTGATCTGCCGGCTTTCGCCATCGAAGCTGTAGAACTCGAGCGCGGTTTCCGGCGTGAGCGTGTAGGTGGGGCTCACGATATGCTCGGGCAGCTCCTCGCCGCGGTACATGGCGACGGCGGCGTCGATGGAGGTGAAGCCCACCTTCTCGGGGAACATCGCCGCCTCGAGCTGGAGCGGGCCGTCCTTGGCCATCTCGTTGAGGAAGGCGAGGCCCTCGCCGCCGGTGCCGACGACCAGAAGATCGTCCTCGGGCAGGCCGGCGGCACGCCAGGCCTGAAGGCCGCCCAGCGCCGAGCTGTCGTTGATGCCGTAGATCACGTTGATGTCGCTGTCGGCGGCCAGCGCCGCGGCGGCGACCTCCTGCGAGCGGTCGGGGTTGCCGCCGCCGTCGAGATCGTGCGCCATCTCGGCATCGGCCACCACCGTGCGGATACCGTCCATGAAGCCCATGGAGCGCAGCACCGTGGCCGAAAGCAGCGGCAGGCCCACGTTCATGACGCGCACCGGGCCGTCGAGGTTCTCGGCGGCCCATTCGCCCGCCGCGACGCCGGCGTGATAGCCGGTGTCGTAGTCGCAGATGGCAACGAGCGTATCCATGCCCATCACCGGGTTGCCTTCCAGCACCACCGGCACACCCGCGGCCTTGGCCCGGCGCAGGATCGGAACGACGCCCTCCTCGTTGACCGGCGTGATGATCATCACGTCGACGTCGCGCGCCATGAAGTCTTCCGCCGCCGAAACCTGGCGTGCGATGTCGAGGTTGGCATCGATGACCTCGAGTTCGATGCCCATCTCTGCGGCACGGTCGCGCATGCCGCCTATGACGTTCTGATACCACTCGTGGGTGGCGTAGTTGACGATGTAGCCGATGGTCTTCGGCGTTTCCTGGGCTGCCGCCGCACCGGCGAGCGTCATCGCCGAGGCTGCGGCCAGCATCATGGCCTTGATCGAACGTTTCATGGTTTCTCCTCCCAAATGAACGGTCTTCGTATCGTCGTTTCGGTTCCTGCCGCCGGCGGCCGGCTCATCGCGCCCGTGCCGGCCGGGCGGGCAGCGGCTCCTCCTCCTGTTTCGGCAACCGGCTGCCCGCGCCCAGTTGCCGCGACAACGCCAGCCCGGCGTCGATCGTACGCTTGAAGACGGCCTCGATCGGCACGGTGGCGGCGCGCTGCTTGAGATACGCGACGGTGAGCGCGGCGACGGCGTGGCCGAGGTGATCGTGGATCGGGACCGAGATGTTGGTGACGCCATCCACCGAAAGCGAGGGGCGCAGATCGTGCCCGCGCTCGAGGATGCCCTCGGCCTGCCGGTGCAGCGTGCGAAGCTGCTGGCCGCCCTGGGGGCGGCTCGCGAGAATACGGTCGAGCGCTTCGCGCACACGGGCATCGGCGTTGGCGTAGAGCACGAGCCCCGAACTCGTCTCCTCGAAGGGAAACCGGGCACCGAGCGAAACGGAGTAGCGCATCGGCAGCGGCGGGTCGCACTGCAGGATGATGAGCACATCGCTGCCGTTGAGCACGGCGAGGTGGCACGATTGCAGCGTGTCGGGTGCAAGCGCCTGCATGATCGGCAGCGCCGCGTCGGCCAGCTTGCGGGTCGCCGGCACCTCGTGGGCAAGCTCGAACAGCTTGAGCGACATGAAGTAGCGGTCGCTGCCCGGCGGGCGATAGAGATAGCCGCGCGAATCGAGCACCTGCAGGATGCGGTAGATCTCGTTCACCCCGCGGCCGAGGCCCGCGGCGAGCTCCGTCGCCGAGAGCCCGCCGGGCATGGCCGCCGCGTATTCGAGAATCTCGAGGGTCTTCTCGGCGGCCGGCACGCTGTATTTCCGCGCGCCCCGTTCGCCGCCGCGATCGTCGGGCTCCGGAGAGCCGCCGTGCAGGGGGATCGGGCGCTCTTCGCTCATGTCGCCGTGGCGCGGTTGGCGGCGGGTTCGGCGAGCCGCGCATACCCGGCGTTGAGCCATTCGAGGAAGTCGCGATCCGGAGCGCCTTCGAAGATCACCGCATCAAGCCGGTGGGTGCCCTCGCGGAACAGCGGAACGAACCCGTCCGATGTCGGGCGCAGGTAGGCGGCCTGCAGCGTTGGCAGCGTGTCGCGCAGGAAGCCCGCCGTAACCTCGTTGCAGCCCGCATCCTGCCACGCGCGGCGGCTGCCGGGCTGCCCGCCCTCCCGCACATAGGTGCCGGACTGGAACTCGGGCGCGCAGAGATAGGCCGCGTAGGCGAAGGCCGCCTCGGGATCGGCCGCCGTGGCGCTCACGCCGATTCCGGCGCCGCCGAGCAGCGCGTGCACGGGGCCGCCGGGCGCGAGCCGTGGCGGCGAGCCGAAGCGGAGCGCGCGCTCCGGCAGGCTTGCGTAGTTGACGTAGTTGAAGGCGTAGGGCGCGTAGACGAGATCATCCGCGCTCGACATGTGGTCGAAGCAGGCGATGGGGTTCCAGCGGCGGCTTTCGGGATGTGCGGCGGAAACGAGCGCGCGCAGGCGCTCCATCGCCGCCGCCGAGGCTTCGGGCGAAACGAAGCGGTGGGCCTCGGAGCCGGGCACCTCGCCGTCGCTGGCGACGAGCGAGATGTAGGTGCACAACAGATCGGTGGGCTTGGCGGGAAAGCCCATCCACAGCCCCCTGGCACGCGCCGCCGCGGCGAGCGCGAGCACGTCGTCGAGCGTATGGGGCACCGAAGCGCCGATGGCCTCCAGCAGATCGGGGCGCCAGGCCGCCGTCTGGGCGGCGGCATCGATGGGCAGGGCCCAGAGCTGGCCGTTCGTCCAGTAGGATTGCCAGGACGCGCCCACGCTGTCGGCCGCGAACGCGGCGTTCTGGGCCTCCGGGATCAACGGCGCGAGGTCGAGCAGGTAACCAGCCCGCGCAGCCTCCCCGACGAAGGGATGATCGAAGATCACGAGATCGTAGCGCGCGGCATACTCCGCCAGGTCGCCCTCGCCGAAGCTGTAGAGCGAGCGCCGGTCCCAGGTGACATCCACGCCGTGCTGCGCCTTGTAGGGCGCGATGCTCGCGTCCAGCGGCCCCCAGCATCGGCGGTGATCCCAGGCCACGCCCCGCAGCTTCGATACCATGCCTCGCCTCCCTCCGGCGGATCTTTCGGTCTGCCCTCACGCTAGCAGCGATTTTCGCATGCGCAAATCGTTTTCTTATGTGCAATCTGCGGCGGCCCGCCGCGCCTGCACACCAGCCGGCCGCGCGAGCGGCCACGGCACGGCTTGACAACCGTACCGGGAAGCCGTTGTCCGAATGGCCAAAGGCAAGACCCCGGGGCGCCATGATCATCTGTCATCCGTTGCGACTGATCTTCCTTAAATGCGTCAAGGTGGGCGGCACGTCCTTCGAGATCGCGCTCTCGCGCCACTGCGGACCGCGCTGCGTGATCACGCCGATCCTGAAGCGGGACGAAACCTTGCGCCTCGCGCTCGGCTACCGAGGGGCGCAGAACTACGAGAACACCGCGTGGTATCGCGAAGGCGAGGATCTGCCCTATGCCCGCTCGCGCGGGACCTTCGTCAACCACGTGCCGGCCGCGAAAGTGCGGCGTGCGATCCCGCCGGACGTCTGGCGCGACTACCGTGTGGTGGCCATCGTGCGGAACCCCTTCGAGGTCGCGGTCTCGGCGTATTTCTGGGAGCAACACGACACGCGCGGCACGGACTTCGACACGGTCGTGGAGCGGAGGTTGGCACATTTCACGGCCAATGAGACCATCGCCCCCGTCGAGGGGCCGGACGCGCCCGACATCTTCCTGCGATTCGAAAACCTCGCCGAGGACGTGCCCGCCCTCGGCGTGCCGGGGTTGTGGGAAGATTTCGGCCGGACACGCGCCAAGAGCGGAGTGCGGCCGGCCGGCGCGACGGCGGGCGCGCTCTTCGCACGCCACCCGGAGGCGCGGGAGCGGATCGCCGCGGCCTGCGCGGCGACCATCGCCCGCTTCGGCTACACGGTGCCGCCCGAGTAGCGCGGGGCCGCGCCATGCCCTCCGCGCGGCCCGGCTTCGGCGACCTGCCTGCAAGGGTTGGCCCCCGGTGGGCCGCTGCGCGCACGCCCGGACTTCCCGAAGGCATCCGCGGCCACGGGCCGGCTCCGTTTGCCGGGACCGGGCCCGGCGGTTTCACGGGGTGCTTTCTCGCAAGGCCCTCACGGCAGCCACGGCTGCCGCTTGCGTGGGATCAGGCCGCGGCCTCAGCCGCCCCCCGCTCGGCCGCGGCGCGCAGGGCGGCGATGTTCTCGCGATAGATCTCCGGACGCTCGGGCCCGCCGCCGCGAAACACGGCAGAGCCGGCGACGAGCACATCGGCGCCGGCCGCCGCCACGGCGGGGGCCGTCTGGGGCGTGATGCCGCCGTCCACCTCGATGTGGATCGGCCGGTCGCCCACCATCGCCCGGGCCGCGCGCACCTTCTCGACCATGGAGGGCGTGAAGGCCTGCCCGCCGAAGCCGGGGTTGATCGTCATCACCAGGATGAGATCCACCGCGTCCAGCACGTGTTCGAGCACGGCGAGCGGCGTTGTCATGTTCAGCGCCACGCCCGCGCGGGCGCCGGCGCTGCGCACGGCCTGAAGGCTGCGGTGCAGATGCGGGCCGGCCTCGGCATGGACGGTCACGATATCGGCGCCCGCCTTCGCGAAGGCCTCGATATAGGGATCCACGGGCGCGATCATCAGGTGCACGTCCATCACGCCGCGGATGTGGGGCCGAAGCGCCGAAACCACATTCGGACCCATGGTGAGATTGGGCACGAAATGCCCGTCCATGGGATCGACGTGAATCCAGTCCGCCCCTGCCTCCTCGGCGGCGCGAACCTCGGCGCCCAGCGCGGCGAAATCCGCCGAGAGGATCGAGGGCGCGATCTTGATGCTGCGATCGAATGTCATGGGCTCACTTCCCCCGTGGCGGCGGCCTGCCATGCCGTCTCCAGCCCCATAGCGCGAAGCCGCGGGCCACGCCAAGGCCCGGCGATGCCGGGAACGGGTCCGGCTTGTCTGCCAGGGCCGTCCGTGCGAGCCTCGACCGTGCCGAGGAGAGCCCGATGACCACCGCCGAAACCGCCACGCCAGCCACCGCGGCCGCCGCCGCGCAGGCCCAGCTGCCGCAGACGACGAGCCCGCGCAACGCGCCGATGCCCCTCGATCTGGACTGGGTGCGCGCGGTGCAGGCCAACACCTCCGCCATCGAGCGCCGCGCCGCCACGCTGCCCGGACGGCGCTCTGTGAAGAAGGATCACCAGGCCGCCTGGCTCCTGCGCGCCATCACCCTGATCGACCTCACCACCCTTTCGGGAGACGATACGGAGGGCCGGGTGCGCCGGCTCTGCGCCAAGGCCCGCCAGCCCGTGCGCGCCGACCTGCTCGAGGCGCTCGGGATGCCGCCCATCACGACAGGCGCGGTGTGCGTCTACCACGAGATGGCGCCGGCGGCCGTCTCGGCGCTGGCGGGATCGGGTATCCCGGTGGCCGCCGTTTCCACCGGCTTTCCCGCCGGGCTCTCGCCGTTCCGCCTCCGGCTCGCCGAGATCGGCGAGAGCGTGGATGCCGGCGCGCGCGAGATCGACATCGTGATCTCGCGCCGCCACGTGCTGACCGGCAACTGGCAGGCGCTCTACGACGAGATGCGCGCCTTCCGCGAGGCCTGCGGCGAGGCCCATGTGAAGGCGATCCTCGCCACCGGCGAGCTTGGCACGCTGCGCAACGTCGCCCGCGCCTCGCTGGTGTGCATGATGGCCGGCGCGGACTTCATCAAGACCTCCACCGGCAAGGAAAGCGTGAACGCCACGCTGCCGGTGAGCCTGGTGATGATCCGCGCGATCCGGGCCTTCCACGAACGCACCGGCATCCGCGTGGGCTACAAGCCCGCCGGCGGCATCTCCAAGGCCAAGGACGCGCTCACCTACCTCGCCCTGATGAAGGACGAGCTGGGCGACCGCTGGCTGCGCCCCGATCTCTTCCGCTTCGGCGCCTCCTCGCTGCTCGGCGATATCGAGCGCCAACTCGAACACCACGTCAGCGGCGCCTACTCGGCCGCCTGGCGGCATCCGATGGCATGAAAACGAGCTCTAGAAGCCTGCGAGCTCTATCGCAGCTCGTTCTCGCAGCGGCGACAACAATCGGTGCAAAAGCGCATGCCGCGGATGTTCATCTTAATGCCGAGACTTTCCGGGACGCATGCACTCGCCCGTCGGAAGCTTGGGTGTCGTTTTGTCATGGGTATGCTCAAGCGCTCGTCGATTTCGCGGAATTGACAGGTCGCGCTTGCGTGGCACCCGGAACAAACCGGTCGGATATCATCTCAGAAATCGACCGAACGACGTTCGACGCAATTGCTTCTGGGGAAATCGGCGTCCATCAGCCGGCATTCACGATGGTACTTGAAGTTCTAGAGACCCAGTATCCATGCAATCGATGAGGCCCAGCCCATGACAGTCAAGGAAGCCTTCGACAGCATGGAGTACGGCCCCTCCCCCGAGAGCGCGGCGGAGGCGCTGGCCTGGATCGTGGACGAGGGCGGTCGCTTCGGCCACTTCATCGACGGTGCCTTCACCGAGCCGCGCGCGGATTTCGAAAGCCGCAACCCGGCAAACGGCGAGGTGCTTGCGACGCTGACCCAGGCCACGGAGGCCGAAGTGGACGCCGCGGTCGCGGCGGCGCGCCGCGCGCAGCCCGGATGGGCACGGGCCGGGGGGCACGCCCGCGCCCGCCATCTCTACGCGCTGGCCCGGCTGCTGCAGAAGCACGCGCGCCTCTTCGCGGTGCTCGAGACGCTCGACAACGGCAAGCCGATCCGCGAGAGCCGCGACATCGACATCCCCCTCGCCCAGCGCCACTTCTACTACCACGCGGGCATGGCCCAGCTGATGGAGGCCGAGCTTCCCGGCCGCGAGGCGGTGGGCGTGTGCGGGCAGATCATCCCGTGGAACTTCCCGCTCCTGATGCTCGCATGGAAGATCGCGCCGGCGCTCGCCATGGGCAACACGGTGGTGCTCAAGCCGGCGGAGTACACCTCGCTCACGGCGCTGCTCTTCGCGCGCATCTGCTGCGAGGCGGGCTTGCCGCGGGGCGTTGTCAACATCGTCACCGGCGACGGCCGGACCGGCGAGGCCATCGTCTCGCACCCCGATGTGGACAAGATCGCCTTCACGGGCTCCACCGAGGTGGGCCGCATCATCCGCCGCGCCACCGCCGGAGAAGGCAAGGCGCTCACGCTCGAGCTCGGCGGCAAGTCGCCCTACATCGTGTTCGACGACGCCGATATCGACAGCGCCGTCGAGGGGCTGGTGGACGCGATCTGGTTCAACCAGGGCCAGGTCTGCTGCGCGGGATCGAGGCTCTTCGTGCAGGAGGGCATCGCGGGGCTCTTTCACGCCCGCCTGCGCGCGCGGATGTCCGGTCTGCGCATGGGCGACCCGCTCGACAAGTGCATAGACGTGGGCGCCATCGTCGATCCGGTGCAGCACCGCCGCATCGCCGGCCTCCTCGAGGCGCATCCCGAGGGCGAGCGCTTCCAGCCCGAAATCCCCATGCCGGCATCGGGCTGCTTCTTCCCGCCCACGCTCATCACCGGGCTCTCGCCCGCCTCGCCGCTGATGCAGGAGGAGATCTTCGGCCCGGTGCTGGTGAGCGGTACCTTCCGCACCCCGGCCGAGGCGGTGGAACTGGCCAACAACACCCGCTACGGGCTCGCCGCGACGGTCTGGACAGAGAATCTCAACCTCGCCCTCGACATCGCGCCGAAGCTCGCGGCCGGCGTGGTCTGGGTGAACGCCACGAATCTCTTCGACGCGGCTGCGGGCTTCGGCGGCGTGCGCGAGAGCGGCTTCGGCCGCGAAGGCGGCTGGGAGGGCCTTCTGGCCTACACCCGCCCCAAGCGGACCGCCAGACCGCTCCGCCGGATCGTTCCGTACAAGGGCGACCGCCCGCCCCTCGACGAGATCGACAGGACGGCAAAGCTCTTCATCGGCGGCAGGCAGAGCCGCCCCGACGGCGGGTATTCGCGCGCCGTCTACGGGCCGAGGGGCGCGCTTCTCGGCCATGCCGCCACCGCCAACCGCAAGGATGTGCGCAACGCGGTTGAGGCCGCGCGCGGCGCCGCCGGCTGGGGCCGCACCACGGCCCATGCACGGGCGCAGATCCTCTACTACATCGCCGAGAACCTCTCGGCCCGGAAGGCGGAGTTCGCTGCCCGAATACGCGGAATGACCGGCGCCCGAGGACCGGCCGCCGGCAACGAGGTGGACCGCGCCATCGACCGGCTCTTCACCTATGCCGCCTGGGCCGACAAGTTCGACGGCCAGGCCCGCGCGGTGCCGATCCGCGGCGTGGCGCTGGCCATGCGCGAACCCGTGGGGGTGATCGGGGCACTCTGCCCCGACGAGGCCCCGCTCCTCGGGCTCGTCTCCGTGCTGGCGCCCGCGCTGGCCATGGGCAACCGCTGCGTGCTGGTGGCCTCCGAGCCCTTCCCCCTCGCGGCGACCGATTTCTATCAGGTCCTCGAAACCTCCGATGTGCCGCCAGGCGTCGCCAACATCCTCACCGGCAGCCATGCCGCCCTGGCCCCTGTCCTGGCCGAGCACCTCGATCTCGACGCGCTGTGGTGCTTTTCGTCCACCGATCTGTCGGCAACCGCGGAGCACGGCTCGGCCGGGAACCTCAAGCGTACCTGGGTGAACGATGCCCGCGCCTGCGACTGGGCCGGCCCGGCCGGAGAAGGCCGGGACTTTCTCGAGGCCGCGACCGAGATCAAGACGGTCTGGGTGCCCTACGGAGAATGACGCCTTCCTCGCAGCGCCCCGGGGGGGCGACCGACGGCTGCCGCGATCCGCGGCGGGCGCGCACAAGGCACACCGGAAACGGGCACGCCGCGGCCTTGACTCGGCCAAGCCCCCCCCGCATCTAGCGCGGGGCCGCGCCGGCCCCTGAGCGAGGAAACTTCATGGAAACCAACACCGGGTTCTGGGGCGGCGTGCTCGAGACGCTCAAGACGATCGTCTACGCGCTGCTGATTGCAGGCGTGTTCCGCACGCTGTTCTTCCAGCCGTTCTGGATCCCCTCGGGCTCGATGAAGGACACGCTGCTGATCGGCGATTTCCTCTTCGTCAACAAGATGGCCTACGGCTACTCCTACGCCTCCTGCCCCTCGCTGCGCATTCCGGCCGTCGGCCTCGATCTCGACCAGCGCGATTTCTGCGGCTTCCTCGACGGCGACAACACGCGGATCTGGGGAGCCGAACCCGAGCGCGGCGACGTGGTGGTGTTCCGCCACCCGGTGACTGGGCGGGACTTCATCAAGCGGGTCATCGGCCTGCCGGGCGACACCGTGCAGATGGTGGGCGGGCGGCTGGTGCTCAACGGAACGCCGGTGCAACTCACCCCCGACGGCACCTTCACCGAGGTCTTCGCCCCGCAGGGGCCCGGCGGGCTGCGCCCCCGTTGCGCCGGCGGGGCGGTGGGCGAGGGCGGTGTCTGCGAGAAGGCGCGCGCCCTCGAGACGCTGCCCGGAGGCACCACGCACCCGGTGCTCGACATCGGCATGCAGGGCTCCGACAATACCGGCGTCTACACCGTGCCGGCGGGCCACTATTTCTTCATGGGCGACAACCGCGACAATTCCACCGACAGCCGCGTGCCCCAGTCCGTGGGCGGCGTCGGGTTCGTTCCTCACGAGAATCTCATCGGCCGGGCCGACCGCATCGTCTTCTCCTCCGCCGGCCGGTCCATGCTCCACTTCTGGACGTGGCGCGGCGACCGCTTCTTCAAGAGGGTCGAGTGAACCGCACGGCCGAACTCGCCGCGTTCGAGGACCGCCTCGGCCACCGCTTCGCCGACCCCGGCCTTCTCGCACGGGCACTCACCCACGCCTCGGTCTCGGGCCCGGAGCGGCAGGACAACCAGCGCCTCGAGTTTCTCGGCGACCGCGTCCTCGGTCTCGCGATGGCCGAGGCGGTGCTGGAAGCCGATCCCGCGGCCGCCGAGGGCCTGCTTGCGCCCCGCTTCAACGCGCTCGTGCGCAAGGAAACCTGCGCCGCCGTCGCCCGGGAGATCGGCCTCGGCGAGGTGCTGCGCCTCGGCCGGTCGGAGATGCTCACCGGGGGGCGCCGCAAGGAGGCGCTGCTCGGAGATGCCATGGAGGCCGTGATCGCCGCCGTCTACCGCGATGCCGGCTACCCGGCCGCACGCGCGCTGGTGCTGCGGCTCTGGGGCCCGCGCATCGAAAGCGTCGAGGCCGATGCCCGCGACGCCAAGACGGCGCTGCAGGAATGGGCCCAGGCCCGCGGGCAGACGCCGCCCGTCTACGCCGAGATCGGCCGCGCGGGCCCGGATCACGCGCCGCGCTTCACGATCGAGGCGCGCCTCGCGGGCGGCGAGGCCGCGCGCGCCGAGGCCGGCAGCAAGCGGCAGGCCGAGCAGGCCGCCGCCGCCGCCCTCCTCGCCCGGATGGAGGCCCCCTCGTGAGCCATCGACCCCCTCATCTTGGCCCAAGTGCTCCGGGGGAGTCTCAGCCCCGGCGGGGACGGGGGCAGCGCCCCCGCGCCTCCGCGGCCCGGCCACGGGCCCACCTCGGGAAACCGGCGCCATGACCGCCCCCGAAGCCCCTACCCGGGCCGGGTTCGTCGCGCTGGTGGGCGAGCCCAACGCGGGCAAGTCCACGCTGCTCAACCGCATGGTGGGCGCCAAGGTCTCCATCGTCACCCACAAGGTGCAGACCACGCGCGCCCGCATCCGCGGCGTCGCGATGGAAGGCCGCAGCCAGATCGTCTTCGTGGATACCCCGGGCCTGTTCCGCCCGCGGCGGCGGCTCGACCGCGCCATGGTCGCCGCGGCCTGGAGCGGCGCGGCGGATGCCGACATCACCGTGCTCCTCGTGGAAGCGCACCGCGGCCTCACCGAGGGCGTGTCCGCGATTCTCGACGGGCTCGCGGAGAGAACGGGCCTCGGCGCCGGCGGGGCGGCGGCGGACGGCGCCGCAGGCGCCTCGCCGCGACGCACCGTGGCGCTGGCGATCAACAAGATCGACCGCGTCGAGGCCCCGGCGCTGCTCGGGGTCGCCGAGGCGCTCAACGCCCGCTTCCCCTTCGAGGAGACCTTCATGATCTCCGCCGAGAAGGGCCACGGCGTCGACGACCTGCGGCGCTGGCTCGCCGGGCGCCTGCCCGAAGGCCCCTGGCTCTACCCGGAAGACCAGATCGCGGACCTGCCGCTGCGCATGATCGCCGCCGAGATCACCCGCGAAAAGCTCACGCTGCGGCTCCACCAGGAGCTTCCCTACCAGCTCACCGTCGAGAGCGAGGGCTGGGAGGAGCGCGAGGACGGCTCGGTGCGCATCGACCAGGTGGTCTACGTCTCGCGCGATGGGCACAAGGGCATCGTGCTGGGCCGCGGCGGCGAAACGGCAAAGGCCGTCAGCCGCGCCGCCCGGCTGGAACTGGAGGAGTTCCTCGGGCGCCGCGTGCATCTCTTCCTGCAGGTCAAGGTGCGCCCCGGGTGGCTCGAGGAGGCCGCCCGCTACCGCGAGATGGGGCTCGACTTCTACGATGGCGGTTGAGGCGCAGCGCGCGGTGCGGCCGACGCTCCCGCACCCGCGGCGCCGCATCGCCGCGCTGCGGGGCGCCTTCTGGCCGCGGCCCGCGGCGGGCGCGCGCCGGGCCGCTTCCGCCCGGGCCGGGGCGGCGCGCGCGCCGTGAGCCGCCTTGCCGCCGGTCTCTGGGTCTCGGCCTATCTTGCCCGCCTGCGCCTCGCGGACATCCCGGCCTTCATCACCGCCCGGGGCGACGGCACGGCCGGCGCGGTTCTCGTCAAGCTCAACACGCTCGACGGCCGCGCGCGGGCCTTCCAGCGCGGTTTCGACGCCGAAACCGGCGCCCGGCGGTGGATGACGCTCGTCGAGGGGCCCGAGCCGGAGGTCGACGCCGCGATTTCCCGCCAGCGCGGCCGCGACCCCGACCTCTGGGTGGTGGAGGTCGAAGACCGCGCCGGCCGTCACCTCCTCGACGAACCGGGGCTCGCCGACTGAGGCCGCCAGACCCGGGCGGTGATCCGCGCGGCAAGCAGCAGGAGCACGCCGGCGGCGAAGTAGGCGGCCGCCACGACGCCGGCTTCGCGCAGGAGGCCGGCCCAGCCGAGTTCCTCCAGGTCGAGGAAGGGGTAGGGATACGCATCGCCGAGGATGCCGCGGGCCACGGCATAGGCCGCGTAGCCCGCCGGGTAGAGCACCCAGAAGCCGAGATCGCGGGGCCCGAGCCCTGCCTTGGGCGCACGCGACAGCCACCAGAGCCCGGCGCCCACCGGCACCACCGTGTGCAGCAGCAGGTTCGACCAGTAGCGAAATCCCTGCGGGTCCTCGAGATGCGCGAGAAGCAGGTGGTAGATCAGCCCGGTGATGATCGCGGCCAGCGCGAGCCCGCCGGCCAGCGTGGGCCCCGGCTGGCGGCCGATGAGCGCGGCACGCGCCAGCACGACCGCCACGCCTGCGATCGTCAGGATCGTGAAGTATCGCGTCAACTGCCACACCACGAGCGCCGCGCCCTCGTCGCCGGTCTGAAGGCGCCCGGCCACCTGGAGGCCGAGCCCCAGCCCCGCGGCCATGGCCAGCGCGGCCTCGGGGGCTCCGGCGCGGAAGCTTGTCGGTTCTGTCACGTCAGCGCTCCACCCGTTCCTGTCCGTCGTCTCGCGCCGCGCGGCGCGGCGGCGCACCCCGGACCCGCGCATGCCTGCGCGCCCTGGCCCACAGGCGCCGCGAGGCAAGCTAGGGCGGCGGCGCCGGTTTCCAACGAGGCTTGCCGCATCCGCGCGGCGGGCTTATGCGCACGCCATGGAATGGCGCGAGGACGGGACGGTGCTCGGCGTTCGCCCGCACGGCGAGAGCGCGGCGATCCTCGAGGTTTTCACGGCCTCCCGGGGCCGGCACTTCGGCGTGGTCCGCGGCGGGTCCGGTCGCCGGCTCTCGCCGCTGCTGCAACAGGGCGCGCAGCTCGATCTCACCTGGCGCGCGCGGCTCGAGGAACACATCGGCAGCTTCACGGTGGAGCCGCGGGAAGCCCGCGCCGCGCGGCTGATGGCCGACCGTGCCGCCCTCGCGGCGCTTTCCTCCGCATGCGGGCTGCTTTCCTTCTGCCTGCCGGAACGCGACCCTCACCCGGAGCTCTACAGGATCACGCAGCGCCTGCTCGCCAACCTCGGCGGCACTCCGGACTGGCCCGTGGACTACCTCGCCTGGGAGCTCGCCCTGCTGGAAGACATGGGCTTCGGGCTCGACCTCACCGAATGCGCCGCCACCGGCACCCGCGAGGGCCTGAGCTACGTCTCGCCGCGCACGGGCCGTGCCGTCAGCGCCTCGGCGGCGGGCGCCTGGGCAAGCCGGCTGCTGCCGCTCCCGCCGTGCCTTCTGGGCCGACCCGACAGCGTCTCCGGGCTGGTGTCGGGCCTGTCCACCACCGGCTATTTCCTGGAGCACCGCCTTGCGCCGCAGATGGGCGAAAAGCCCCTGCCGAGCGCACGCGCCCGGCTGGTGGATGCCTTGCGCAAACTCGGCTGAAGCCCGTGCTGCGCGACAGGCAAAGCGCGACGGGCTTCATTCAAGGGCTCGGGCCGGTGCCCGGCGGCCGAGGCACACGGGCCGCCGACCGTGGCGATACGCGCCCGGCCCGCGCGGGGCGGGCGATGACCTGCGCCCGGATCTCCGCGCGCGGCGGAGGCGCGCGGCCTTCACGGCCCCGCGCGAAATCTGTCAGGCCAGCAGCCGGCGGGCGATCACCTGCGCCTGGATCTCCGCGCGCGGCGGAGGCGCGCGGCCTTCACGGCCCCGCGCGAAATCTGTCAGGCCAGCAGCCGGCGGGCGATCACCTGCGCCTGGATCTCCGCCGCGCCCTCGAAGATGTTGAGGATGCGCGCGTCGCAGAGAATCCGGCTGATGGCATACTCCAGCGCGAAGCCGTTGCCTCCGTGGATCTGCAGGCCGTTGTCGGCGGCGGCCCAGGCCACCCGCGCGCCGAGCAGCTTGGCCATGCCCGCCTCGAGATCGCAGCGGCGGCCGGCATCCTTCTCGCGGGCCGAGAAATAGGTGAGCTGGCGCGCCACCATGATTTCCACCGCCATCATCGCGAGCTTGCCGGAGACGCGCGGGAAGGCGATCAGCGGCTTGCCGAACTGCTTTCGGTCCTGCGCGTAGCGCATCGAGACATCGAGCGCCGACTGCGCCACGCCGATGGCACGCGCCGCTGTCTGGATGCGGGCGCTCTCGAACGTCTCCATGAGCTGCTTGAAGCCGCGCCCCTCCTCGCCGCCGAGAAGGTTCGCGCCATCCACCCGGAAATCGTCGAAGTTGACGGTATATTCCTTCATCCCGCGGTAGCCGAGCACCTCGATCTCGCCGCCCGAGAGGCCGGGATCGGGGAACGGCTCGGCATCGGTGCCCGGCGTCTTCTCTGCAAGGAACATCGAGAGGCCGCGGTAGTCGGTGGTCCCTTCCACCGTGCGCGCGAGCACCGTCATCACATGGGTGCGCGAGGCGTGGGTGATCCAGGTCTTGTTGCCGTTGACGATCCAGTCTTCGCCGTCGCGCCGCGCCCGCGTGCGCAGGCTTCCGAGATCCGATCCGGTGTTCGGCTCGGTGAACACCGCCGTGGGCAGGATCTCCCCCGAGGCGATCCCGGGCAGCCACCGTTCCTTCTGCTCGGGTGTTCCGCCGCACAGGATGAGCTCGGCCGCGATCTCGGAGCGGGTCCCGAGGGAGCCCACGCCGATATACCCCCGCGAAAGCTCCTCGGAGACGACGCACATCGAGGCCTTGGAGAGGCCGAGCCCGCCGAATTCCTCCGGAATCGTCAGCCCGAACACGCCCATCGCGGCGAGCTCCTCGATGATCTCCATCGGGATCAACTCGTCGGCGAGGTGCCATTCGTGGGCGTGGGGTTCCACGCGGTCCACAGCGAACCGGCGGAACTGTTCGCGGATCATCTCCAGCTCCTCGTCGAGCCCGCTGCGGCCGACGGTGACATTGGCCGCCTGCTCCTGCATCAGCTCCACGAGCCGGGTGCGCGCCGCCTGCGTGTTGCCCTGCTGGGTGAGCTGCATCACCTCGGGCGCCATCAGCGCGCGCATGTCGTCCTGGCTCATGCCGAGGTCCTGCAGCCGCAGGATCTCGCCCTGGCTCATGGGAATGCCGCCGTAGATCTGCCAGAGGTACTCCCCGAAGGCGATCTGGTGGATCAGCGCCTCGATTTCCCCGAAACCGCCCTCCGCCTCCAGCCGCTCCGCCCAGCCCTGCATTTCGCGCAGGGCGGTGGTGTAGGTGGCGAGCCATGCAAGCCCGTGGGCGGCGGTCTGGTGCGCCTCCAGCAAGGCGCCGGAGACCCGGCCGTTCTCCGTGACCGCCTCGGAAACCGTCTCGGTCGCGCGCTGCAGCACGGCGTCGAGCGGGGCAAGCGCACCGGCCGTCAGCGACAGCAGCCCGTCGAGCAGCGGAGCCGGGGCGAGGGGCATCTCCTGTCCGTCATGGGGCATGTGCGCTTCCTTTCATCCGATCCTGGGGCGACATAGGGCCTTCGCACCTGCAGCGCAACAAAAATTCGCAGGCGGCACGCGTAGCGACCGAATATGTCGGGGCAATTTCGCGATGCAGCCGGTTTTCCGCTGGGCTATAGCGAGGCCCAGACGGAGGCTTCCATGGATCAACTCTTCTCGCTCGTGCCCCTGCCGCAGCTCGCGGCGGCCTTCGCGGTGACCTTCTTCGCGGGATTCGTGAAGGGCTCGGTGGGATTCGCCATGCCGCTGATCATGGTCTCAGGCCTCACGCTCTTTCTCGATCCTCTGCTGGTGATCGCGGGCATCATCTTTCCGATCGTGGTGTCGAATGGCCTGCAGGTGGCCCGCTTCGGCGCCGCCGAGGCGATGAGCGCGATCCGCGAGCACCGGCGCTACATCATCATCGTGTGCGTGATGATCCTCGTTTCCGCGCAGTTCCTGCGGATCATTCCGCAACAGGCGATGTACCTCGTGCTCGGCATCCCGGTGGTGGGGCTGACGATCATCCAGATCGCCGGGTTCAGGTTCCGGGTGGCGCCCGAACGCAGGGTGGCCGTGGAATGGGGCGTGGGCCTCGTTTCGGGCACGCTTGGCGGGCTGGCCGGCACATGGGGGCCCACGACGGTGCTCTACCTGCTCGCGCTCGATACGCCCAAGGCACGCCAGATCGTCGTGCAGGGGGTGGTCTACGGGCTCGGGGCGGTGACGCTGCTCGTCGCCCACCTGCAATCGGGTATCCTCAACTGGTCCACCGCGCCGTTCTCGGCGCTTCTTCTCGTGCCCGCGGCGCTCGGCATGTTCGCCGGGTTCCGGCTGTCCGACAGGATCGCGCAGGACACGTTCCGAAAGGCGACGCTCTGGGTGCTTCTCCTTGCCGGGCTCAACCTGTTGCGCCGCGGCATCATGGGCTGAGCGGCGCCGGCCTCAGGGCGCCAGCGCCTCCTCGAAATCCACGAGCGAGCGATGCCACAGCTCCAGAACCGCCTCGAAATCGGCGGCGGCGATGCCCTCGAGCCCGGTGTGAACGTCGAGTTCCAGCCGGACGTCGCCGTTCTGCGCGACGTAGGTCTTGCTGTAGCGACGCTCGGCGTTCCACGCGTTGAGCAGCCCCGGCGACACCGACCGCGCCACCCGGTACGCCGAATAGAACTGGAGCGAGCGGCAATCGCCGCCTTCGATGCAATCGTAGAAATAGATGATGTAGCTGGTGCCGAAGTAGCGCACCTCGATCATGGGATCTCCCACGGGGTCGATGCCGGCGCGCACCGGCAACCCCTCGCTTTCCAGCCAGGCGACCAGAACATCGGGCGTGCGAGCGGAGATGTCCTGCGCCGAAGCGGCCCCTGCGGCAGCGAGGCACAGCCCGGTGAGGCCTGCCTTCAGGCCCTTCACGGCCGCTTTCTGCCGGCTATTCGCCTGGCCACCCATGGCCGCAGACATCTCAGGCCACCATCGCTTCGGCGCGCTTGAGATCCACGGAAACGAGCTGGCTCACGCCCTGCTCCACCATGGTCACGCCGAAGAGCCTGTCCATCCGGGCCATGGTGATGGCGTGGTGGGTGATGATCAGGAAGCGGGTCTGCGTGCGGCGGCACATCTCGTCCAGCAGGTCGCAGAAGCGGGTCACGTTGGCGTCGTCGAGGGGGGCGTCCACCTCGTCGAGCACGCAGATCGGGGCGGGATTGGAGAGGAACACGGCGAAGATCAGCGCCAGCGCGGTCAGGGTCTGCTCGCCGCCCGAAAGCAGCGAAAGCGTGGAGAGGCGCTTGCCCGGCGGCTGGCAGAGGATCTCGAGGCCGGCATCGAGCGGATCCTCGCTTTCCACGAGTTCGAGGCGCGCCTCGCCCCCGCCGAAGAGATGGGTGAAGAGAAAGGAGAAGTTCTCGTTGACCTGCTCGAAGGCGGTGAGCAGACGCTCACGCCCCTCGCGGTTCAGGCTCGCGATCCCGCCGCGAAGGGTGCGGATCGCGGCCTCCAGATCGGCCTTCTCCTCGGTCAGCCTGTCATGCTCGGCCTGCACCTCGCGGGCATCCTCCTCCGCGCGCAGGTTGACGGCGCCAAGCGCTTCGCGCTGGCGCTTGAGGCGGGACACTTCCGCCTCGGCGGCCTCCGCGCCGGGCATCGGCTCGGGCAGGGGCGCAAGCGCCGCGGCGAGCGCGGCGGGATCGAGGCCCTGGGCCTCTTCGATCCGCTGCGCCGCTTCGGCCACGGCCGTCTCGGCGCTCTCGGCCAGCGCCTCCGCGCGGGCGCGGGCCTCCCGCGCCTCCGAGGCCGCGCGCTCGGCGGCCCGCTCGGCTTCCGCGGCGGCCCGGGCGGCACCTTCTGCGGCGCTCAGCGCATCGGCCGCCGCCGCGCGCCGCGCCTCTGCCTCGGCGATGTGCCCGGCGAGCGTGTCCTGGGCGGCGGCGATCTCGCCCGGCGCGGCCTCGGCGCGGGCCAGCTCCCGGAGCGTCGCGTCGCGGCGCTCGGCCAGCTCGGCGATGCGCGCCGCTGCCGTCCCGGCGCGCTCCGACCATTTCGCAAGCTCCGCCTCGGCCTCCTTCAGGCGGCGGCTCCGCGCGGCCCCCTCGCGGCGCTTGGCCTCGGCCGCCTCCCGGCGCGCCATCATCTCCCCGCGCAGGCGGTCGCGCTGCGCGCGCGCGTCATCCAGCCCGCTGCGCGCTTCGGCGAGGTCCTCGAGCGCCTCCAGCGCCGCGCCGGCTTCGGCGAGGTGCGCGGCGGCGGCGGCAGCCTCCTCCTCGTGGCGCGCGCGGGCGAGCCCCGCGGCCTCGAGCCGGCCCTCGGCGAGGCTTCGATCGGCCTCGGCGCGCGAACGGGCGCGGGCCGCTTCGGTCAGCTGGCGGTCCGCCGCGCGGCGGGCCTCCCGCGCATCGCCCTCGGCCTTCGAGAGCACGGCAAGGCGCTCGGCGAGGCGGGCATGGGCATCGCGCGCCCCAGCCGCGCGTCCGCTCGCCTCCTCGAGGTCGCGCTTGAGATCGGTGAGGCGGTTGAGCTGCTGCAGGCGCAGCGCCGCGGCCGATGGCGCATCCTCCGCACCCGAGCGGAACCCGTCCCACCGCCAGAGATCGCCTGCCGGGCTCACGAGCCGCTGCCCCGGCAACAGGTCCGCCTGCATCGCGGCCCCTTCGCCGTCGGCGACCAGCCCCACCTGCGCGAGGCGCCGGGCCAGGGCCCGCGGCGCAGCCACCCGCGCGGCCAGCGGCTCGACACCGCCGGGAAGGGGCTGCACCGCCTCGTAGTCGGGCAGCGCGGCCCAGCCCGAAGGCGCATCGCCCTCCACCTGCGGGGCGCGCAGATCGTCGGCCAGCGCGGCGCCGAGCGCCGCCTCGAACCCGGGTTCCACGCGCAGATCGTCGATGATCTGGCCGGTTTCGGCGGTGTCGCGCGCAACGAGGCGCGCAAGGGCCGCCGCCTCGGCGCGAAGCGCCGCCGCCTCGCCCTCGGCCTCCGAATGGGTCGCGCGCGCCATGGCCTCGCGTTCCTGGATCGCCGCGCGGGCCGCCTCGGCCTCGCCAAGCACCTCCTCGGCACGGCGCGCCGTGTCCGTCGCACGGGCCTCGGCATCGCCCGCGGCCGCCTCGGCCGCCGCGGCCTCCTCGGCGGCGCGCGCCGCGTCCGCGCTGGCGCGGGCCGCGCGTTCGGCCTCGGCCGTGCTGCGCTCCAGTGTAAGCCGGCTGTCGGCGACCAGGCGTTCGGCGGATTGATGGCGCGCCGCCAGCCGGGCGACATCCTCCGTCCGCTCGGCAAGCTGGGCCTCGGCCTCGCCGAAGGCCGCGGATGCCGCCTCGGCTTCCTCGACGCGGCGCGCGAGCTGCGCCTCGTGCCCGGTTCCGGCCTCCTCCAGCCGGGCGATCTCCGATTTCAGCCGCTCGATGGAGCCCTCGGCGTCGGCCGTGAGGGCCGTTTCCCGCTCGGTGTCGGCGCCAAGCTGCCCGGCGCGGGCCCGGAGCGCCTCCAGCGTCTCGCGGGCCTGCTCGGCGCGGGCGGTCAGCGTGTCGCGCTCGACGAGATACCGCTGGAGGATGGCAGCGGCGGTGGCGTCCTCCTCGCGCAGCGCGGGCAACGCCTCGCTGCGCTCGGCAGCAAGCGCCCCGGCCCTGCGCGCCTCGCTTTCGGCTCGCGACGCCTCGAGCATCCGCGCGCGCAGCGCCTCGGCGGCATCGAGTCGCGCGGCATCGGCCTCACCCCACCGCCGCCACAGCAGCAGCCCTTCGGCCCGGCGCAGCGCCTCGCCGATCTCGCGGTAGCGTGCCGCCTGCCGGGCCTGCCGGGCGAGCTGGGCGAGCTGGGCGCCGAACTGCTCGATCACGTCGTCGACGCGGGCGAGGTTCTGCTCGGCGCCGCGCAGCTTCAGCTCGGCCTCGTGGCGGCGCTGGTAGAGCCCCGAGATGCCGGCCGCCTCCTCGAGCACGCGCCGCCGCGACTTGGGCTTGGCGTTGATCAGCTCCGAGATCTGCCCCTGCCGCACCAGCGCCGGCGAGTGGGCACCGGTAGAGGCATCGGCGAAGAGCATCTGCACGTCGCGGGCACGCACCTCGCGCGCGTTCGCACGGTAGGCCGAACCGACGTCGCGGGTGATCCGGCGGGTGATCTCCAGCCAGTCCTCCTCGTTGAAGCCCACCGGGGCGCGGCGCTCGGAGTTGTCGATGGTAAGCGCGACCTCGGCGAAATTCCGCGCCGGCCGCGTCGCCGCGCCGGCGAAGATCACGTCTTCCATCCCACCGCCGCGCATGGCCGTGGGGCGGTTCTCGCCCATCACCCAGCGCAGCGCCTCCAGAAGGTTCGACTTGCCGCACCCGTTGGGCCCGACAACGCCGGTGAGCCCGTCGGCCACCACAAGCTCGGTAGGGTCGACAAAGCTCTTGAAACCATTGAGGCGCAGGCGGGTGATGCGCAAGTGCGGGCGCTCCTTCCGGGTCCGGCCGAGTCGGACGCCGCCATTGGAGCGGCCCGCGCCCGGTGCTGTCAACGTGGTGGAGCCGTTATTTCGCGCGTTCTTGCCGCTTATCCACAAGATCTGGTTATGCTGGGCTGGGCGTGCCGGACGTTGGAAGGCACACCCATTCCGGGGCACGGGCAGCGGCACGCACCGGGCGGCAGGTGAATTCGGGCGGTGTTGACGCAGGCCCGGCACCCGCCGCGCAATCGAGCCCGGCGCGCAGCACCGCCTGGTCGCCGCGAATCCGCTCACGATCGGCGGCGCACCCGGACGCAAGCTCGATGGCGACGAGCGCACGTGACAGCGTGCTGTCGCGCCTCGGCGCCCACTCCGTGTTGGTGCGGACCGCTTCGGCCCAGCCATCGGCCACCCGCACGTCGAAGACCGAGCCGCCCACCGCGACCCGCTGCACCGGCGCAACGGCGAACGGCGCGCTCGGCGTATCGCAGGCCGAAAGCGCAAGGGCAGCAGCCGCGAGCGCCGCCCTTCGCGCAGGCCGGAACCGGCCGAACAGGGAAGAAACCGGGGGCATGGCCCTGCCTGCGCCGGGAAGGCTTAACAGAGCGTGAATGCCGCCGCGCCACGCATCGGAGGTGCGACACCCTGTCGTTTCACATTCATACAACGGAATGTTTATACATATCTCCAGTCATGAATATGAGGAGACGCACCATGTCCACCCGACCCGCCGAGCGCTACGCGCCACTTTACTTTCTCGCATCCCTCGGGGCTGGCGGCCTCGCGGTGACCTTCTTCATGTGGCTGATGTTCTGGGTGCCGCACCCGGGGCGCCCGGTGCCCATCTTCGAGGATATCGCCGCGGCCTTCGCCTCCGGCGCACCGCTCATGCAGGGGATGATCGTCGCTGCCATGGCCGGCATCGCCGTGTTCGCCGCGCTCAACCTGCGCTACCTCGTCTGGAACCTGCGGCAACTGCCCGGTTTCCGGCGTGCCGAGAGCTTCGCCGCCTTCAGCAGCAGCAACGCCGAAACCCAGCTCCTGGCCATGCCGCTGGCACTGGCGATGAGCGTGAACGTGGGCTTCATCCTCGGCCTCGTCTTCGTGCCGGGGCTCTGGAACGTGGTGGAATACCTCTTCCCGCTGGCCCTTGTCGCCTTTCTGGCCATCGGCGTTCTCGCGTTCCGCATGATCGGCGCCTTCCTCGGGCGTGTCATCGGCTCCGGCGGGTTCAACTGCTCGGCGAACAACTCCTACGCCCAGATGCTGCCCGGCTTCGCGCTGGCCATGGTCGGCGTCGGCCTCGCCGCCCCGGCCGCGCTCTCCGCAAGCCCGCTGCTCGCCGGCATAAGCCTCGTGACCTCCACCTTCTTCCTCGCCGCCGCGGCGCTCATCGTGGTGCTGGCGCTGGTGCTCGGCACGCGCTCGATGCTCGAGAACGGCGTCGCCAGCGAGGCCGCGCCCACCCTCCTGGTGCTGGTCCCGATCCTCACCGTCGCCGGCATCCTGATGCTGCGGCAGGGCCACGGGCTGCACGTGCACTTCGACACCCACGCCACCAGCGGCGACAACCTGATGATGCTCACGCGCATCCTCTCGGTGCAGGCGCTCTTCGCGGTGTTCGGGCTCTTCGTCCTGGCCCGCGTGGGCTATGCCGCGCGCCATCTTTTCGGCGGGCAGCCCTCGCCGGGCGCCTATGCGCTCGTGTGCCCCGGCGTCGCGCTCTCGGTGATGCTGCACTTCTGGCTCAACAAGGGGCTCGTCGCCGCCGGCCTCGTGGCGCAGTTCGGCGCCGCCTACTGGGCGATCTCGGCGGTTGCCGTGGCGTTCCAGGTTGCGATGATCGCGCTCGTCGTCTTCCTCAACCGCCAGCACTTCGGCCGCCCCCGCACCCCCGAGGCGATCGCCGCGGAATAATCCGCGCGCGATCCGCACCAAGACAGGCAGCGCCCCGGCCCTTCCAGGCCGGGGCGCTTTGCGTCCGGGCCGCCGCCGCGGGAGGGAACCCGCCCGTCAGGCGGTGCCGAGCGCGGCGGCCCGCGCGCCGCTCAGGGTCTGGCCGGTGCTGAGCGCCTCGGGATCGACGACGAGATCGATCACAGCGGGCAACCCCGATGCCAGCGCGGCGTCGAAAGCCGCCTCGAACTCCTCCGTCCGCTCCACCCGCGCCCCGAAGCCGCCATAGGCCCGCGCGAGCGCCGCGAAATCGGGGTTCCGCAGATCGGTGCCCGAAACCCGGCCGGGGTAGTGCTTTTCCTGGTGCATCCGGATCGTGCCGTAGCGCCCGTTGTTGACGACAAGCACAACGACCGCCGCCCCGTACTGCACCGCGGTCGAGAGCTCGTTGAGCGTCATCTGGAAATCGCCGTCGCCGGCAAGGCACACCACCGTGGCCTGCGGCCGCGCGAGCTTGGCGGCGATGGCCGCGGGAAAGCCGTAGCCCATGCTGCCCGAAGTGGGGGCAAGCTGGGTGCCGTGGCGCCGATAGCGGAAATAGCGATGCAGCCAGCCGGCGAAGTTCCCGGCGCCGTTGGTGAGGATCGCATCGTCGGGAAGCGTCTGCGAAAGCCGGTGCACCACCTGCTCGAGCTTCAGCGCCCCAGGCGTCTCCGCAGGCGCGTTCCACGCCTCGTACTCGCCGCGCGCCTGCGCAGCCCATTTTGCCCAGCCCCCGCCAAGCGGTTCGAGCGCGGCAAGCGCCGGCAGGATCTCGGGCGCGGGAGCGGCCACGGCAAGCACCGGCGCATAGGTGGTTGCCGGCTCGTCGGGGCTGGCGTGGACATGCACGATGGCCATACCCGGCGCGCGCGGATCGATGAGGGTGTAACCGGCTGTCTCGATATCACCGAGGCGCGAGCCCAGCACCAGAAGCAGGTCGGCCGCGCGCAGGCGCGCCGCGAGGCGCGGGTTCGCGCCAACGCCGAGATCCCCCACGAAGGCGGGATGACGGTTGTCGATGTAGTCCTGCCGGCGAAAGCCCGTGGCCACGGGAAGCGCCTGCCGTTCGGCGAAGCGAGCGAGGGTATCGGCGGCCTCCTGGCTCCACAGCGGCCCGCCCGCCAGCACCAGCGGGCGCTCGGCGCGGGAGAGGTGCCCGGCGATCTCGCGCGCCGCCGGCGCCCAGTCGGCGGTCGCCCGGCGCACCGGCGCGGCAAGATCGGGCAGGTCGGCCTCGGCGGCCAGCATGTCTTCGGGCAGGGCGAGCACCACCGGGCCGGGCCGCCCGGAGCGGGCCAGCGCGAAGGCGCGGTTGACGTATTCGGGGATCCGGTCGGTTTGGTCGATCTCGGCGACCCACTTCACGAAGGGCCCCAGCACCGCGCGGTAGTTGACCTCCTGGAAGGCCTCCCTATCGCGGTGGCCGCGCTCGATCTGGCCGACGAAGAGCACCATCGGGGTCGAATCCTGCCGGGCCACGTGCAGCCCGGCCATGGCGTTGCTCAGCCCCGGGCCGCGGGTCACGAAACCCACGCCGGCGCCCGCGCCGCCGCCGAGCTTTCCGGCCGCCTCCGCCATCATCGCCACACCACCCTCGTGGCGTCCGGTAACGATCTCGATGCCGCTGTCGCGCAGCCCGTCCAGCGCCGCGAGGAAACTCTCGCCAGGCACCGAAAAGACGCGCTCGACCCCGAGCCGTGCAAGCTGCGCCGCCAGGATCTGGCCGCCGTGTCTCATGCCCATCTGCTGCGCTCCATGTCGCCGTCAAATTCCACGCTGCAGATAGACCCGCCCTGGAAGGTATCCGCAACCGGGTCCGGCGGTTGAAGCGCCGCCAGTGCCTCGGCGGCGTGGTCTTCCAAGGCGTGGCGCGGGCGGTATCCCAGGCGCTCCGCTGCGGCGTTGTCCCACCAGCTGCGGTGGTTTCCGGAGATGCCGAAGACGATCTGGTTGTGAATGTCGGGGTGTTCGAGGCCGATCGCGACGAGCTGCGCGAGATCCTCGGGATGAACCCAGTTCGACAGCGTCCGCCTGTCTTGAGGGCGCGCATTCACGTTGCCGATGCGGATGGTCAGGCAGCACAGCCCGTGCTTGTCGGCGTAGAGCGATGCCAGCGCCTCGCCGAAGGCCTTGGATGCGCCGTAACGACCATCGGGGCGCACGGGCGCATCCGGCCCCAGCCGGCGGGCCCGGGGATGGAAACCCTGCACGTGGCCGGTGGAGGCGAAGACCACCCGCTCCACCCCGGCGCGCCGCGCGGCCTCGAACACGGAGTACGCGCCTTCCACGTTGTCCCGCAGGATCGCCTCCCAAGGGGCCTCCGTCGCGTGGCCGCCCAGGTGCACGAGGCGGCGCACGCCCTCGAAGGCGCGGTCCAGCGCGGCGCTATCGGAAAACGCGGCTTCGACGAAGGTCTCTCCCGCCTCAAGATCCGGGACGGGTTCGATATCCGTCAGCCGCAGGGCCCCGTAGCGGCGGCGCAGGTAGGGGCGCAGCTGGGCGCTCACCCGGCCCGCCGCGCCCGTGATCAGGATATCGCTCACTCCAGCCTCCTTCCTGGCTTTCCCGTCGCGCGACGGAAACCTGCGCCATCGGCCGGCAAGGCACAACCGCTGTGCGCCCCCGCGGGTTGCGCCGGCACCGGCGCGCCGCTTAGCTCGGGCACGCCTTGCCGAGGAGCCCGCCGTGCCAACCGATCCACCCCGCGCCACCGCCCCGTCGACCGGCGCCCCAGCCACCGCCAACGGCGCGGCAGGTTTCGCCCTGCTCGGCATCGCCGGCTCGCTGCGGGAGGGCTCGCGCAACCGCGCGCTGATGCGCGAGGCCGCGCGCGTCTTCGCACCGGCCGCCTTCGTGGAGGCGGACCTGCGACTGCCGCTCTACGACGGCGACCTGCAGCGAGCCGAGGGCATCCCGGCGGAGGTCGCCCGGCTCGCCGCGCAGATCGTCGCGGCCGATGCGGTGATCATCGCGGGGCCGGAGTACAACAAGGGCATATCCGGGGTTCTGAAGAACGCGCTCGATTGGGTGAGCCGCACCGAGGGCGCGCCGTGGCGCGGCAAGCCGGTCGCGCTGATGTCGGCCACCGCCGGGCGCTCGGGCGGCGAGCGCGCGCAGACGATGATGCGCCAGTGCCTCGTGCCCTTCGGCCCGCGTCTTCTGACCGGCTCGGAACTACTGGTGGCCGGTGCGGCGGAGGCCTTCGACGCCGAGGGGCGGCTGGCCGGCCCCCGCTACGCGACCCGGCTTCAGGAATTGATGGACGCGCTGCGCGCCGAGGCGGCGCTTGTCAGGCTCGCGGCCACGTCGAAGGCCTCGGGGTAGCTCCGACGGCCCTCCAGCACGAGGTCGGCCATCGCCGCCGCGACCCCGGGCGCCATGCCGAACCCGATCTTGAAGCCGCCGTTCGCAACGAAATGCCCGGGCCGCCCGGGCCATGGCCCTAGCATGGGCGCGCGGCTGCGCGCGCGGGGCCGCAGGCCCGCCCAGCGTTCCAGTACCGGCGCTCCGGCGAGGGCCGGCACCGCTGCCCGCGCCGCTTCGATCACCGCATCGAGCCGGTCGTCGGTGGTGGTCTCCGAGCCCGGTGCGAACTCCCGTTCCGAGGTCGAGCCGACAGCCACCGTTCCGTCCGCGTGAGGCACGACGTGGAGCCCGGGCGCGTAGATCTGCGGCGCGTCCGGCCCGGCGTCGAAGCCGAGCGTGGCAGCCTGCCCCTTCACCGCCGCGCCCACGGGTGCACCGACATCCCGCGAGAGCGCGTCGAGCCCGCGAACACCCGTCGCCCAGACGACCGCCCCGCGCGCGTCCCCCGCCGCGAGGAACTCGCCGCCCGCCGCCTTCAGCGCCGCCACGAGCGCCGCCAGCGCCCGGCGCGGGTGCAGCCGGGCCGAGAGCGTGTCGTGCACCAGCCAGCCGGTGGCGCTTGCCGGCGCCCAGGCGCCCGGTGCCTGCACCACCTCCCACACCGCGGCGTCGCCCCAGAGAGCCTTCGCGCCGCCGATCCGTTCCCGCGCGCGGGCGAGCGCGGCGGCATCGGGAACCGGCTGCAGCCTTCCGGTCCGCGCATGGCCCGGATCGCCGCCGCCGGCCTCGGCAACCGCCCGCCAGAAGGCCCCCGCGGCGAGCAGGCTCTCGAGCTGGAACGCCTTCGTCTCCGTCCAGGCCTCGGGCGCATGGGGCGCAAGCGCACCGACGAGCCCGCCGGAGGCTCCGGCCCCCGGCCCGTCCGGATCGATCACGCGGACCCGCGCGCCGCGCGCCGCGCAGGCCCAGGCGACCGAGAGGCCGAAGATTCCCGCGCCCATCACCGTGACGTCGGCCGTTGCCATTGCCGGGCCTCCTGTCCATTGTCGCGCCGCTCCGGGCCGCGCGGCGCCCCGGCGAGATCCGGGCCGCTCGGGCCCCACCGATAGGGCAGCACGCCATGCAAGACCAGCCAGCGCCCCAGGCCTGCGAGATCGACTGGAACGGCGATCTCCCGGTCAGCCGCCGGTTCGGCGACAGCTACTACGCGCGCGGCGGGGGCCCCGGCGAAGTGCGCCACGTGTTTCTCGGCGGCAACGATCTTCCGTCCCGCTTCCGTCCGGGCTTCGCCATCGCGGAGACGGGATTCGGCACCGGGCTCAACATGCTCGTCGCGCGCGCCGCATGGGTGGAGGCCGGTGTGCCCGGCCGCCTGCGCTACACCAGTTTCGAGGCCTATCCCATGGCCCCCGCGGACATCGCGCGCGCCCTCGGCGCCTTCCCCGCCATCGCCGCCACGGCAGCTGGGTTTCTTGGCGCCTATGCCGCCGGCGCGCGCCGCTGGGAAGACGAGGCCATCGCGCTGGAGATCGTGCCGGGCGATGCGCGGCGCAGCGTGCCGCGCTGGCAGGGGCGGGCAGACGCGTGGTTCCTCGACGGGTTCGCCCCGGCCCGGAACCCGGCGATGTGGGAGCCGGCCCTCCTCGAGGCGGTGGCCGGGCACACCGCGTCCGGCGGCACCGCGGCCACCTACACGGCGGCCGGCGCCGTGCGCCGCGCCCTCGCCGACGCCGGCTTCGAGGTGACCCGCGTGGCAGGCTTCGGCGCCAAGCGGCACATGACGCGGGCGCGCAGGCCATGACGGAGCAGAACACCCGGCTCGGCATCCTGCTGATGATCGCCATGACCTTCGTCTTCTCGGTACAGGACGGGATCTCCCAGCACCTGGCGCGGGAATACAACGTGCTCATGGTGGTGATGATCCGCTACTGGTTCTTCGCCGCCTTCGTGATCTGGGTGGCGACCCGGCGGGCCGGGGGGCTGCGTGCCGCCGCGGCGACGCGCCAGCCGCTGCTGCAGGCCGGGCGCGGGCTGCTGCTCGCGGTGGAGATCTGCGTGATGGTGCTGGGCTTTGCGCTCCTCGGCCTTGTGGAGGCGCATGCCGTCTTCGCCTGCTACCCCCTGGTCATCGCGGCGCTTTCCGGGCCCGTGCTGGGCGAGCGCGTGGGATGGCGGCGCTGGGCGGCGATCGGCGTGGGGTTCGCGGGTGTCCTGGTGATCCTGCAGCCCGGGTTCGGTGTCTTCGCGCCGGCGGCGGCGATCCCGCTCCTCTCGGCATCCATGTTCGCGCTCTACGGGCTGCTCACGCGCTATGCCGCCCGGAAGGACACCGCCGCCACGAGCTTCTTCTGGACCGGCACCACGGGCGGGGTCGCGATGACCGTCGTCGGCATCTGGTTCTGGGAGCCCATGTCCGCGGCCGACTGGGCCTGGATGTCCGCGCTCTGCGTCAGCGGCGCGACCGGGCACTGGCTGCTGATCCGCGCCTACGAAGTGGCCGAGGCGAGCGCGATCCAGCCCTTCGCCTATCTCCAGCTTGTGTTCGCCTCGGCCATCGGCGTGGCTGTCTTCGGCGAAACGGTCTCCTGGAACGTCGCGGTCGGCGGGGCGATGGTGGTGGCGGCGGGCATCTTCACTCTGCTGCGGAGCCGCTCGAAAGCCCCTCCGGTCGCGGGCTCGGCAGCACCCGGGGAGGCCCCTGCGCCGGCCCGGCGGGCTCCGTCCCGAGGGTCACCTCGGGATCCTTAGCCGAGGGCCGCGCCGTGGCCGGCGCGCCCAGGGCCGCGGGCCGCGGCTGCGGGCGCCGCAGCGGGTAGGCCCCGCGCAGATCCTGCATGAAGCTGCGCGAATCCACCGCGCCGGCAAGCCGTGCCCGGTAGGCCGGGAGCGCCTCGGTCACGCGCATCACGTAGTTGCGGGTTTCCGCGAAGGGGATCCGCTCGATCCAGTCCACGACGTCGAGCGCCTCGTCGCGGGGATCGCCGAACTCCGCGATCCAGCCCGCCGGGCGCCCGGGCCCGGCGTTGTAGCCCGCCGCGACGAGCACCGGCGACGCCCCGAAGCGGCCCTTCAGGTCGCGAAGGTACTCCACCCCGAGGGCCGCGTTGTAGGCCCAGTCCTCGGTCAGCAAGGTTTCGCGAAAGGCAAGATCGAGATCCCGGGCCACGGCCTCGGCGGTGGCGGGCATCACCTGCATCAGCCCGCGTGCTCCCACACCGGAGACCGCACCGGGATCGAACTCGCTCTCCCTGCGGGCCACCGCGAGCGCCAGAGCGGCCTCGTCGGCGCCCAGCCCATCGGCGAGGGGATGCAACGGGTAGTAGGCCGCCGGCACCACCGCGCCGCCCGCGGCCAGTGCCTTGCCCACGCGCACCGCGAGCCGCGGGCCGCCGACCTCGATGGCGAACCCGGCAAGCGCCTCCGCCTCCGGCCCCGAAAGCTGCCGGGCCAGCGCGGCGAGAAACCACAGCGCGGAGCCGTCCTGGCCGTCGGCGAGCAGGTAGAGCGCGGCCCCGAAGAGCGGCTCGTCGCGGAAACCCGCGCTGCGCCAGTCAGGCAGGGGATCGGCGCCCGCAAGGGCGGGATCGCGCGGAAGCCCGGCATGCTCGGCGGCCAGCAACCCGTAGAAACTGGTCTGGTAGGCGGCCCCGGCGGCATGGGCGGCGAAGGCCGCGAGCGCGTTGCCGGCCGCCTCGTGGGCGCGCCCCTCCCAATACCAGGCCCGCCCGCGGGAGATCGGCGTTTCCACCGAGCCGCGCAGGGACTGGAAATGCGCAAGCGCCGTGTCGGGCTGGCCGAGGTCGCGCAGCGCCAGATAGCCCGCCAGCCATTCGAGGTCGGCGAAATCGGCGCCCTCGCCGAGGTGGTGGTTCGCGGCGACCCGGTAGGCCAGCGCCGCCTCGCCCGCCCACATCAGGCGCCGGGCGTAGGCGCGCCGGTGCCAGGCCCAGGCCGCGGGCCGGCCGAGGCTCTCGGCGCTTTGCGAGCGTTCGACGAGCAGCCGGAGCGCGGCGCCGTCCTGATCGCGCGTGTCCAGCCACAGGAACCGCTCGTAGGCGAGGCCGGCGCCGCCGGAAACAGTGGCGGGCAGCGCCTCGAGCCGCTCTTCGGCGTCGGCATCCCCCTCGCGCAGCGCGCGGCGCACCCCTGCGGCCTCGGCCACCGGTCCCGGCACCAGCTCCAGCAGCCGCTCGGCACGTTCCCAATCGGTTTCCCACAGCCGGGTGTCGAGCCTGGCGGCGTGGTCCGCCTCCCGGAGCACCTCCTCCGGCAGCGCGAGAAAGGCCTCCTCCTCGGCGGAGGAGAGCGGCAGATCCCGCCATGCGGCCCTGAGCGCCTCCATGGCCGCATCGCTCTGCCCGGCGGCATCGAGCGCGACGGCGAGGGAAAGCGCGCCGCGCCCCGTGGCAGGCGGGGCCTCGGAGAAATAGGCTAGAACGACGTCCGCGGGAGCATCGCCGAGTTTCGCTTCCCCTGCGACGCGCAGCCTGTCGAGCCCCGGCCAGCCGGGGTGCTCGGCAAGGAAGCCGACGTAGTCGTCCCAGTCGCCATCCCCGGCGCGCAGCGCGCGCCACCGGGCCAGAACCGCGATGGCCGCGGGGTCGGGCACCACGTCGGCGGGCAGCACGAAATCGTCCGCGAGCCTGCGGGGCTCGCCGGTCTGCGCCGTCTCGGCGAGTTCCGCGGTTTCGGTCGGGGCGTCTTCTTCGGGCGACTCTTCCGCGGTCGCGGCCCCGCTCCAGCCGGTCAGCGCGGCGATCAGCATTGCCACGCAAAGCATCCCGGCAGCCCACCGATCCGCGGGCGACAGGCGGCATGGCCGCGCCGGCCCGCCGGCACGGCACGCGGCAGGGTTGCTTCCGCAAGGGGGCCGGGCACGCATGGCGGCACACTACCGCGGCGGAAGCCCGCCGCAATTCACAAGTTGGCAAGGGCGGTGCCGAAGGATAGGGTCCGCCGGAATTCGTGCAGGGGAGAAACGCGGCCTCTCCCCTGGTCCCCGGCCCGACCGGCACGCAGACCAGGCCCGGCCACGGTCTTTGCGATGTTCCAAGGCTCGATGCCCGCCCTCGTCACGCCCTTCCGCAACGGCGAGGTGGATTTCAAGGCACTCGAAGCGCTGGTGGAGTGGCATATCGCCGAAGGCAGCACCGGGCTCGTGCCGGTGGGCACGACCGGCGAGAGCCCCACGCTGAGCCACGAGGAGCACGAACAGGTGATCGAGGCGGTGGTGCGCACCTCGGCAGGGCGCGTTCCCGTGATCGCCGGTGCCGGCTCGAACAACACGACCGAAGGCGTGCGCTTCATGCGCCATGCCGCCCGCGTGGGCGCCGACGCGGCCCTCGTGGTGACGCCCTATTACAACAAGCCGACGCAGGCCGGGATGATCGCGCATTTCAGGGCGATGCACGACGCGGCGGACCTGCCTATCATCATCTACAACATCCCCGCCCGCTCGGTGGTGGACATGACCCCGGAAACCATGGGGGAACTCGCCCGCCTGCCCCGCATCGTCGGCGTCAAGGACGCCACCGGCAATGTCGCGCGGGTCAGCCAGCAGCGCGCCGCCTGCGGGCCGGATTTCATCCAGCTCTCGGGGGAGGATGCCTCCGCGCTCGGGTTCAACGCCCATGGCGGGCGCGGCTGCATCTCCGTCAGCGCCAACGTGGCCCCGGCGCTGTGCGCGGAATTCCAGGCCGCGACGCTGCGGGGGGATTACGCCGCCGCGCTGGCGCTGCAGGACAAGCTGATGCCGCTCCACGAGGCCATCTTCATCGAGCCCGGGGTAAGCGGCGCGAAATTCGCGCTCTCGCTGCTGGGCCGCTGCACCAACGAAATGCGCCTGCCGCTGGAGCCGGTGAGCGCCGCCACCGCCGCCACGATCGAAGCGGCCATGGCGACCGCGGGGATCATCTGAGCGGCCCCGCCGCCGATGCCGCCGCACCGCCTCGCCCGCAGGCACGGAGCCTCCAGCCGCACCCGACCCCGGCGCCCCGCCCCGGCTCAGAACCTGTCGAGCAACCGCTCGATATAGTCCCGCTCGATCTGCGGGCGTTCGGTTTCCGCCGAACGGCGCCGGAGTTCCTCGAGCAGCTCGTCGGCCCGCCGGTAGACGTCCTCGCCCTGAAGCAGGTTCTCGCCGGTGCCGAGCTGGCCCGAATTGCCCTGCTCGCGCCCCAGCGGATCGCGGCGGGTTGCCTCCGCGGTGCCCTGGCCCTCGCCCTGCTGGCCCTGGCCGGGCTGTTGCTGCTGCTGGGCGAGCGCCTCGCCCAGGTTCTGCATGCCCTCGCGCAGGGCATCCATCGCCTCGGCCTGCTCGTCGATGGCGCGGGCGAGATCGTCGGCGCGCAGCGCGTCCTCGGCGCCGTCCATCGCCTCGCCGGCACGGCCGAGCGCCTCTCGGGCGGCATCTCCCTCCGGCGTGCCGGCGCCCGGAAGGTTGCCGCGCTGGCGCTCCAACTCTTCGCGCAGTGCCTGCTGCCGTTCGGCCAGCGCCTCGGCGCCGGGGCCCGTGCCTTCGCCGTTCTCGGCACGCTCGGTGCCGGGGCCGCTGCCCTCGCCTTCGCCCGGCTGGCCGGGCATCTGCCCCGGCCCTGGTTCGCCCGGCTGCTGGCCCTGGCCCTGCTGCTGCCCCGGCTGGCCCGGCTGCTGGCCCTGCCCGGGCTGGCCGGGCTGCTGGCCCTGTTGCCCCTGCTGGCCCTGCTGCCGCTCGGCGTCGCGCTGGCGGTTGAACTGTTCCTGCAGCTCGCGGAAGCTCTCGTCCGAAAGCTCCTGCTGCTCCCGGAGCGTCTCGGCGAGGCCGTTGAGCGCCTGCTGCCCCTCCGACTGCCCCTGCTGACCCTGCTGGCCCCGGGCGATCTGCATGTTCTCCATCATCTGCTGGAGCTGGTCGAGCAGCGCCTGCGCCTCGTCCATCCGTCCCTGGCGCATGAGCTCCTCGATGCGTTCGAGCATCTGCTGGAGCTGGTCGCCCGACATGCTCTGCACGTTCTCCGACATCTCCGGCATGTCCTCCGGGTCCGTCTGCTCGGCGAGCTGGCGCATGTAGTCCTGCATCGCCTCGCGCAGCTCCTGCATCAGCTCGGCGATCTCTTCCTCGCTCGCGCCGTTCTCCATCGCCTCCGAAAGCCGCTCCTGCGCACGGCGCAGCCGCTCGAGCGCGTTCGAGAGGTCTCCCTCCTCCAGCTGGATCGCGAGATCCCAGAGCGCCTTGGCAATCTCCTCCTGCTGCTGGGGCCGCAGCCCGTACTCGGTGAACGTCTCCAGCCGGCGCAGGATCACGCGCAGCCGCAGGTAGCTCGTTTCCGAGCGGAAGAGATCATCCGGACGGTGCGATACCGCCCGCAGCACCTGCGCCACCCGCGGAGCGTTTTCGCGCGCCCACAAGAGATCGCGGCGCTGCTCGATCACCGCCTGGGCCAGCGGGTCGAAGAAGCGGCGGCCGGGAAGGATCATGTCCATCGGTATCGATGCGCCTTCATTGCCGACGGCATCCTCGGCCAGGAGCACCATGGTCACAGGCAGGTTGGCCCACGGATGCTCCGAAAGATTCTCCACCAGTACCTCGCCGAAGTCGCGCCGGTCGCCGGTGATGCTCATCGGCAGATCCAGCACCAGGGGCTCGCGGGGGTCGGGCGCGCTGGCCAGCCCGTAGCGCCGGTCTGTTTCCGCGAGATCGAGCGTCACCCGGGCCCGGCCGGCCACGACCCCGTAATCGTCCCGCGCCACGAAGGGCTGCGCCATCTCGCCGTTCGCCTCGCGCGAGAGCGGCCCGTCGAAGGCGATCTCGGGGGCGCGGTCGGGGGTCAGGCCGATCTCCCAGCGCCGCCCTGCCGGGCCGGTGATCTCGACGGTGCCCGACCGGGCCACCTCGAAGCTGTGCACGCCGTCCTGCATCGGCGCGGGCTCGGCCTCTTCGGCCCCGGCCTCGGCAGCCCGGGGCGCCGCAGACACCGTTTCGCGCACCGACAGATCGCCGCCATAGGCCCGCAGGGTAACGAGCGTGCCCTCCGGCAGGGTCAGGCGGGCACGCGTGATATCGTTGAGATAGAGCGCCGGGCGCCCGGTGTAGGCCGGCGGCTCGGCCCAGCCCTCCCACGCCGGTCCGGCTGCCAGCGCAGGGCCGCCGCCGGGGCCCATCTCCGAGATCGAGCCCACCCGCCAGAGCGAGCCGAACATCAGCGCCACGGCCAGCGCGATGACGGCCACGTAGCGCAGCGCAAAGGGATCGAACCGGGCGAGCCGCAGGTCGGGGTGCACGGGGCGCGCCTGCCGGGCGCGTTCGGCCATGCGCGCGAGGTGCGCGCGCCAGAGCTCGGCGCTGCCCGGATCTTCGGCGCCGGCGAGCGCGCGGTCGCGCAGCGCGGCCAGCGGCCGGCCGGGCAGCGTCGCATCGAGGCGGGCCAGCACCTCGCTCGCGCGGGGGCGCCGGAAGCGCCGCACCCCGTAGACGATGCCGGCCACGGCGCCCAGAAGCACCGCGCCCGCCGCAACCCGGACGAGCGTCGTCGGCGCGGTTTCGTGCAGCCCCAGCATCGCGAGGGCGAGCGCGATGCCCACCACCGATGCGACCGGCCAGAAGGCCCGCGCCGCGCGCTCTGCCCAGAGGCCGGCAGCCGTCAGGCGCAGGGGCCACTTCAGCGCATGCAGCGGGTCTCGGGGTGTCTCGGTCATGCTCCGCTCCCGGCGGTCCGAGGGCGGGGGTGCCTCAGAGCCATTCCGGAATGGTATCTCGCGCGAGCATCTCGTCAAAGGTCGGGCGCCGGCGGATAACCGCGAAGTGATCCCCCCGCACGAGAACCTCGGGCACCAGCGGGCGCGAGTTGTACTCCGAGGCCATCACCGCACCATAGGCGCCGGCCGAGCGGAAGGCCACGAGATCGCCCTCGCCGAGCGGCGGCATCGGGCGCGCCTTGGCGAAGGTATCGCCCGACTCGCAGACCGGCCCCACGATATCGAAGGAGGCCCGCTCCGCACCCGGCGACGGCTCCAGCACGGGCACGATATCGTGCCAGGCACCGTACATCGCGGGCCGCACGAGATCGTTCATCGCCGCGTCGAGGATGAGGAAATCCCGCTCCTCTCCGGGCTTGTGGTAGATCACCGAAGCGACAAGCAGCCCCGCGTTCCCCGAGATCAGACGCCCCGGCTCAATCTCGATCTCGCACCCCAGATCGCCCACCGTGCGGCGGACGAGCGCCCCGTACTCGGCCGGCAGGGGCGGCACCTCGTTGGACGTGGTGTAGGGAATGCCGAGACCGCCGCCGAGATCGAGCCGGCGGATGTCGTGCCCGTCCTGGCGCAGGCGGCGGGTGAGATCGGCCACCTTCAGATAGGCCGCCTCGAAGGGAGCGAGATCGGTGAGCTGGCTGCCGATGTGCACGTCGATGCCCACCACGTCGATCCCGGGGAGCCGAGCGGCCTCGGCATACACCTCCGGAGCGCGGCCGATGGCGATGCCGAACTTGTCCTGCTTGCGGCCGGTCGCGATCTTCTCGTGGGTACCGGCATCGACGTCGGGGTTGACCCGGATCGTCACCGGGGCGGTGACGCCCAGCGCGGCGGCAACCTGCGAAAGCCTGTGCAACTCCGGCTCGCTCTCGACGTTGAACTGCCGGACCCCGCCTTCGAGCGCCATGCGCATTTCGGCCGCCGTCTTGCCGACACCGGAGAACACGATCCGCTCGCCGGGCACCCCGGCGGCGCGGGCGCGGGCGTACTCGCCCCCCGAAACGACGTCCATCCCCGCGCCCAGATCACCCAGCAGCCTGAGCACTGCGAGGTTCGAGAGCGATTTCATCGCGAAGCACACGAGGTGGTCTAGCCCCGCCAGCGCGTCGTCGAACAGCTGGTAGTGGCGCGTCAGCGTGGCGGCGGAATAGCAGTAGAAGGGCGTGCTCACCTCGGCCGCGATCTCGGGCAGGGGCACGTCCTCGGCGTGCAGCACGCCGTCACGATACACGAAGTGATCCACCGCGCCCGCCTCCTGCGCCCTCAACCAGGCCGCCTCTTACCACCCGCAGCGCGGGGCGCAATCGCGCCGCGCGGCACGAAACGCCACCGTCAGACGCTTGCAGGCCGCCCGTCGCCCACCGGGCGGGTGCGCAGGAAGAGGTAGAGCGGCAGCCCGCAGCTCACCCCGATGCAGAACGTGGCCGGAATCGCGAGGAGCCCCAGCCAGTTGCGCCGCACCCAGACCTCGGCCAGCACGAAGACGGTGAGCGCGATCGCGGCGATGGTGAGATCCCACACCAGGCCCTGGGTCGCCTTGTTCACGCCCCAGGCGTCGATCATCGCGCCCAGCGACCACGAGTTCTCGACGAACCACGAGATGAAGAAGAACATCGGGTGGATCGCGCCCCAGACGGCCAGCGCGAGGTAGATCCAGCGCAGCGGAGATATCCCGGCCATCACAGCCCCACCGCGACGGTGACGTTGCCCTTGCGGGCGCCCACGACGGCAGATGTCGTGACACCCCCACTGCCGACGCCGACGTTCACCGCGCCCGAGGGCTGCACGGGCTCGCCGGCGATGCCGCAGGCCGAAAGCAGAGCCAGCCCCGCCAGTGCCGCCAAGATCCGATGGGTCATCCCAGTTTCTCCTTCCATCGCGCGATCTGCGCGCGCACCTGCGCGGGCGCCGTTCCGCCGTAGCTCGCGCGCGATTGCACCGAGGCATCCACCGTGAGTACGTCGAACACGCCCGCATGGATGCCTTCGTGCAGCTCCTGCAGGGCTTCGAGCGAAAGATCGGCCAGCCCGCAGCCGCGCGCCTCGGCCAGCGCCACGGCGCGCCCGGTAACGTGATGCGCCTCGCGGAACGGCAGATCGGCCTCGCGCACCAGCCAGTCGGCCAGATCGGTCGCCGTGGAATGCCCGTGCGCCGCTGCGGCGCGCAGGGCCTCGGGGTCGGCCGCGAGATCGGCCAGCATCCCGGCCATGGCCGCGAGCGAAAGCTCCAGCGTATCGGCCGCGTCGAAGACCTGCTCCTTGTCTTCCTGCATGTCCTTGGAATAGGCCAGCGGCAGCCCCTTCATCACGGTGAGCAGCGCCACGTTGGCACCGAGGATGCGGCCGATCTTGGCGCGGATGAGCTCGGCGGCGTCGGGGTTCTTCTTCTGCGGCATGATCGACGAGCCGG